>JBEQBX010000043.1:0-23407 GCA_041639595.1 Porphyrobacter sp. | reverse complement strand
GAAACGCGCCATGACCACTCTCCCGTATCGGAAGACTGAATCAGAAATCAGGCCGGTTGGGAATCCTGTTTATGGGTATGTGACCTAGGGCTTTCTGAAGCGCTTCGGCCTTGAAAACGAAGTGAAGGTCAACATCGAGGCCAATCACGCAACGCTTTCAAGCCATACCTTCGAACATGAATTGGCAATGGCTCGCGCTTTGGGAATCTTCAGATCGATTGATGCAGTTGACTTATTTCATGGTCACATTGGCGGCATAGACACAATTGCGCATGCCCTGATCAAGGCAGCAGCTGTTGTTGAAGACGGCAAGCTCGATGCATTCCGTGACCAGCGCTATGCAGGATGGCAAGGGCAGTTGGGCCGCCAGATTCACGCAGAAGGCACCACTCTGGCCCAGATTGCAGACTTCGCCGTGGGCCAGAACCTTGCGCCTGTGCGGCAATCCGGCTGCCAGGAATGGTGCGAGAACCTGATCGATCGGACTGACAGGGTAACCTTCGCAAACGCTCTAGGTTACCCTGTTTCAGCCAGCTTTACAGCTTCGCTTCTTTTAACAGTTCAACCGCGTGGTTTGCCGCGCGAGCAGACAAGGCCATGTAAGTCAACGACGGGTTCTGGCAGCCGGATGAACTCATGGCCGCGCCGTCTGTGCAGAACAGGTTCGGCACTTCATGGGCCTGATTGAACCGGTTCAGCACTGACGTCTTGGGATCATGGCCCATCCGTGCCGTGCCCATTTCGTGAATCCCAAGTCCCGGAGTGCCGGGTTCTGTAGCCTGATGCACCACTGTGGCACCTGCCGCTTCTACCATGGCCCTGCCGTCAGCCAGAATATGCTGTGCCATCTTGCGTTCGTTCGGGCCGATGGCGCATTCGATATGCGGGATGGCAAAGCCCCATTTATCCTTGCGTGTGGGGTGAAGTGTCACGCGGTTTTCAGGATTGGGCAGCATTTCACCAAAGCCGGAAATGAATACCGTCCATGGGCCGAACTTGCGGGCTTTTTCTTTCAGCTCGGCACCAATGCCCGATGACGTTGCACTTGGACGCCCTCCGCTGCGGCTCAAGCCCCCCTGGAAGCCATAACCCCGGACATATCCGTCAGCTTCTTCGGTGACGTTGCGATAGCGCGGGATATACAGGCCGGTTGGCCTGCGGCCTCGGGCAAAAGTGTTGGGACCATCAGGCAATACGCCCACCGTTGCCAAACCATAAGTGTGATCCATCAAGTTGCGGCCAACCTGATCAGATCCGTTGGCAAGGCCGCGCGGGTTTTGTTCGTTGGCCGATCCCAGCAGGATCTGCGCCGTGCCGATGGTCGAGGCATTAAGGAAAATGATCTTGGCTTCGTATGTTTTGCCAACTTTGGTGTTCTGGTCGATGACGCGCACACCGGTGGCCTTGCCCGTTTTCGGATCCTGGATAACGCTGTGCACGATCGCGTCGGTGATCAGCGTAAGATTGCCCGTTCTGCGCGCTGCAGGCAGCGAAGACGAAAGGCTGGAATGCATCGCGCCAAAGCTGCACCCGCGTTCACAGATGGACCGGTTCTGGCAATCACCCCGACCCAGTTCGATGTGATGGGGTTGCGCCACTGACAGGTTTGCATTGCGGCCAATGATCACCTTGCGCCCGGCAAACTTCTGTTCGACCCGCGCCTTGAATAGCTTTTCAGCGTCATTCATTTCCCAAGGCGGCAAGAACTGGCCATCGGGCAATTGCGGCAGCCCTTCGTTTGATCCGGCTACGCCGATAAACTTTTCAATGTGATCGTACCACGGAGCCAGATCGTTGTAACGGATCGGCCAATCGCAACCATAGCCATCCTTGGCGTTGGCCTCGAAGTCCATTTCCGACATGCGATAGGTCTGGCGGCCCCACATGATTGACCGACCGCCGACATGATAGCCCCTGATCCAGGTGAACGGCTTGTCTTCCGGCGTGGAATAGGGGTGCTCGCTGTCCTTCACCCAGAAATGCTTGGTGGTTTCATTGAAGGCATAGCACTGGCTTTGCACGGCATAGTCGCGCGCAATCTCGTCCTCGGGGACCATGTTGTTGTTCTTGTAATCCCACGGCATCACCATGTCGGTAAAATCTTCCGACGGGTCGATATTCTTGCCGCGTTCCAGCACCAGCACCTTTAGGCCGCGTTCGCACAGTTCCTTGGCAGCGATGGCGCCGCTCATGCCCGAGCCGACTACGATGGCATCAAATTTCATGATCGTTGTCCGTTTTCAATAAAGGCCGCCGACACCGGCATAAGGCCGGGTCGTTGCGGTAATCTCGCGCGAGGGTTCGAAACGGCCCGGAATGTGCTCGTATTCGATTTCCTGAGTCATTGCGATTTCACTGTTATAATAAAGACTTATGATAAGGCTCTTGAGGCGGAGATAAGCCGGATTGGCAGTTGGCGGACCAGCCAGCAAGGCAGCGATTCCGGTCAGTTTCGGGCCACGCGGTGGCGCATACTGTATTGCTGCCGTGTCATATGCGCGCAGCAACGCGGTGCGTTCGGCAAAAGGCAGATCAGCAAAGCTTCCGGCACTGGCGAGTTGGCCGATGGCGTCAATCGCGCCAACCAGTTCCTTCCGGGTTTCTGCCGAGGCCCAGTTGGCAAGCAGACCGCTCAACAACCGTGGGACACCGGCTGCAACGGCGCCGGGCGTGTCGGTTACCGGAATGATCGTATCGGCAATGGCCGTCAGAAGTTTCAGCCTTGGCTCGTCAAGCGCACCCGGCGCTTGCGCCGCCTCAACGCAATTGGCCAAGGTTGGCATGCTCACAGCACCCAGCAAAAGCCCGATGTTGCGCATCGCGGCACGGCGATCCATTTTTGCAAAATCTTGTGCGAAATCGGGCATGGTCAGTTGTCCCAGCATTGTGTGATGTACTTGAACCCTTCGACGTATACTTCTTCGGGATCCGGGAAGAAATCGCGCCATACACGGGTGGCTGCTGCCAATTCGGGCAGGGCTTTACCGAACGCTTCAATCGTCAGCCAGCCATCATAACCCACCGCTTTAAGCTCGCGGATGGACTCATGGATTTGCGCATGGCCCTTTCCTGGTGTTCCACGGTCATTTTCGCTAATGTGGACGTGATTAACGTGCCCTTTCTGCCAAGCTGTCCGCAGAGCGGCGATCACGTCCTTTTCTTCGATATTGGCGTGGAAAGTATCGTAAAGAATACCGAAGTGGTCTTCGCCAAGCTGGTCCAGATAAGCGCTGCTTTGTTCGCAGGTGTTCAGCAGATAGCACTCGAACCGGTTGAGCGGTTCAAGGGCGCAGAACATGCCAGCATCGCGGGCAAGCGGTGCAACCTTGCGGTGCACCTCTGCACAGCGCTCCAGTTCAGCCGCAGTTGGCCCTGCCCCTGAAAAGACGCCCAACGGCTGATACCAGGGTCCGACGAGCCCCTCGCTGCCCATTGCCTCACAGCAATCAATAACGCGCGTCAAATGGTCAACCCCGCCCTGGCGGGCGGCAGCATCGGGTGAAATCGGGCTGTGCGCTTCGTCAGGGATCAGGGCCACGGCAGTGCGTTGCAAACCGATGTCGTCCAGGATCGCACCGAGCTTGGCAAAATGGCGGGGGTCCGATGGATCAAACACCGGCACTTCGACGCCATCAAACCCTGCGGCCTTGATCGCTTTGAGAACGGGGACGTGATCCTCTGTCACATGGCCGGTCCACAGCAACAAGTTCATGCCTATTTTCATTTGGTATTTTTCCCGCGTTCAAAGAACCAGACAAGGCCAAAGACAAAGAACAGCACGACCGGAATGACCGCTACCGAACGGAACGAAACTTCAGCGGCATAGGCCAGCACAGTTTGCAATTCGGGTGTACCCGGCTGCAAAGCGGCCAGTGCCTGTTCGCCGCCGGCCTTTGTCAGCTTGGCATTGTCGTAAATCATGCCGAGTTGCGGCAAGACAAAGCGGATTGCCATTGCACCTGCAAACCCGACAAGGCCAATGCCCCAAGGCCCGCTTTTCGGAAACCGGCGCGCGACAGCGGCCAGCATTGTGGGCCACATGAAACACACGCCGAATGCCCAGAACGTGGCGGCAATCAGCGCCGTTGCAGCCGATGTTGCGGTGCTTAACAGATAAAGCCCGATGGCGGCGGGAACTGTGGTGAACCACAGCAGGCCCATATCCGAAAAGCGATGATCGAGCGCGCCTGCAAAATGGCGCATCACAAACATGATCGCAGAAACGTAAACGAGCACGAGGATGCCGGAGAAGCCGACTGTCTCGGTCAATGTCACATCGACCCAGGCGCCTGGTGCCAGTTCGGTCGACGCTGTCAGGAACATGATTGCAAAAAACACCCAGAAGCTGGGCCGTTTGAATGGCTCTGCCATCATCTCGCCAAACGATACGCCCTTGGCTGTGCTTTCGGTTTGCGGAAATTCATGCTGCATCGTCCAAATGGCAAGGACAATGCCCGGAATGATGGTCAGCCCGATCAGCAATTGCCAGCTCAGTTCAAGCTGCTTGAAAAACAACACGCTCAACAATCCGCCAAGCACGATCCCGGCCGGCCACCATGCATGCAGCACGTTCAACCGTCCGGTTTTGTCATCGGGATATAGCGTGGTGGCAAGCGGATTGATGGTAGCCTCGGTGGCACCCCAGCCGCAGCCCCATACGATCATTGCGATGTTGAGCACAGTATAGACCGACGCCCCTGCGCCAGCAGATGCCAGCACCAGGACTGGCCCGATGATGAAGCAGGCCGCTGCAAACAAGATAACCCGCTTTGCGCCAAAACGATCAAGCAGCGGGCTGATCACGACCAGACTCAGCGCAAAACCCAGAAAGCTGTTGCCGAGCACTGTGCCGATCATCTCGCCACTGCGCTGCGCGTCGATCGGATCAAGCATTGCTGCCTTGATGGCTCCTGCTGCACCAGCACGGATGGAATTCGAAAGTGCCGCAGTGAACAGCGCGAGCACGCTGATCCAGAATATTGCCCGATGATTGGACGGCGGAGCTGCCGGGTTGGCGATGATGCTCTCTGACGTGTTCATAGCCCGAGAACCGCACGTAAGGTGCTGATATCTGCGCCCGAACCTGCAAAATCATCAAACGCGCGGTCGGGCTTGCGAATCATGTGGCGGGCAATGAACGGTGCGCCTTCGGCTGCGCCCTGTTCAGGATGCTTGAATGCGCATTCCCATTCCAGCACGGCCCAGCCATCAAAACCGTAATGGCCCAGTTTGGTAAAGATGCTGGTAAAATCGACCTGCCCGTCACCCAAAGACCGGAAACGGCCCGGACGCTCTGTCCAGGGCGAGTAACTGCCATAGACACCCGCTTTGCCACTTGGCCGGAACTCGGCGTCCTTGACGTGAAAAGCCTTGATGCGGTCGTGATAGAAATCGATGAACTGGATGTAATCCAGCTGTTGCAGCACAAAATGTGACGGATCATAAAGGATGTTGCACCGCGTGTGATTATCAACGGCGGCAAGAAAACGTTCGAACGTGATGCCATCGTGCAGATCTTCGCCGGGGTGAAGTTCGAAGCAGACATCAACGCCATTTTCGTCATACACGTCAAATATCGGGCGCCAGCGCCGCGCCAGTTCGGCAAAGCCCTCTTCGACAAGCCCGGCAGGGCGCTGCGGCCAGGGGTAATGCAAGTGCCACATCAGCGCGCCTGAGAAAGTCGCGTGGCTGGTACAGCCAAGACGCCGGCTTGCCTTGGCGGCCAGCTTCACCTGATTGGTGGCCCAAGCCGTGCGTTCGGCGGGGTTGTTGTGCAACTGCGCCGGAGCAAAGCCATCGAACAGCGCGTCATAGGCGGGGTGGCAGGCAACCAGCTGGCCTTGAAGATGAGTCGAAAGCTCGGTGATCTCGACACCATTGGCGTTGCAGATGCCCTTGATCTCGTCAGCGTAAGTCTGGCTTTCAGCCGCCTTTTCCAGATCGATCAGGCTTTCGACCCAGGTTGGAATCTGCACACCTTTGTAACCCAGGGATGCAGCCCATTTGGTGATTGCGTCCAGACTGTTGAATGGTGCCTCCTCGCCTGCAAACTGCGCGAGGAAAATGGCCGGGCCCTTCATGGTGTCATGCTCCGTTAAAGATCAACCCAGACCGCGCCCTGGCGACTGGATTCAAGACTGGCTGCCAGAAAGCGCATGCCGGAAAGTGTGTCATCCATCGTTGCGTAGCCCGGCGTGTGCGCGCTTGCCCCGCCGCGCAATTCCTCGCCGAAAGCACGGTAGATGTTGGCGAATGCTTCGAGATAGCCTTCGGGGTGGCCGCCGGGTGTGCGCTGGACCGCGCGTACATCGGTGGCCAGATATGCCCGGTTGGCCCCTGCATTCCAGATCTCGGTGGGCTTGTCGCGCCGGCCGATAGTCATGCTGTTGGGCTGTTCCTGCCGCCAGTGCAGCCCGGCTTCATCACAATAGACCGAAATCGCCAGATCGTTGGCATCGCCGACCAGCACCTGGCTGGCCACCAGGGTGCCCTTGCCTCCGCCCGAAAGCCGGAACAGCGCGCTGCCATCATCGTCGATATGGCGTCCCGGCAACATCGTAAGTTCAGCGCAGATCGATGCAATGCGCTCTCCGGTGATGAACTCGACCAGGTTGGCCGCATGTGTGCCGATGTCGCCAAAGGCGCCCGCATCACCTGACTGGTTTGGATCAACGCGCCATGCAGCTTGCTTGTTGTTTTCAAGGTCTGATGCGCGGGACAACCAGTCTTGTGTGTACTTCACCATGACGCGGCGCACTTTGCCAAACTGGCCGCCCGCCACCAATTCGCGCGCCTGTTTGACAAGCGGGTAGCCGGTGTAGGTATGCGTTACGGCAATACGCCGTCCGCTGCGCAGCGCCGCTTCGGCAATGGCGCGTGCATTGTCCATCGTGTTGGCCAGGGGCTTGTCGATGATTACGTCCAGCCCGGCCTCAAGTGCGGCAATGGCAGGTGGGGCATGCATGTGGTTGGGCGTAACAATCGAAACCGCCTCGATCCGCACGTCGGCAGGCAACTCTGCCTCACGCGCAATCATTTCGGCCCAACTGCCGTACGTCCGTGCCGGATCAACGCCAATCTCGGCGCCTGATGCTTTCGATTTTTCCGGTGTTGAGGAAAACGCACCGGCAACAAGCTGCCAATTTCCTGCAATCGCTGCAGCGGTGCGGTGGATTCCGCCAATAAATGCACCCTGACCGCCTCCGATCATGCCATAACGAACAGGCTTCATGCAGCATCTTCCCGTAATTGGATCGGTAACATTGGCGGATGATTGTTCCCTGCCAACCGCCCCGCCCGTCAAATTTAGCTCAGCGAACATCTTGCCAAAGCGGCAAACCCATGAACAATGGGCCGCGCGTCTTGGGCGTACATGCCGCCGTTTGGTTTATTTCCCAGCCTTGGGTTTGCACGAAGAAGACCCGGAATTGGCGGTCCAGGCAATGGCCTGTTCCAAAAGCTTAAGGTGCCGTTCGTCCGAATAGGTTTCCGGGCGGTGACCAATAGCGGAATAGAACGAACGCCCTTTGCCAACACAGCGAGTCCAGGCAATCGGATGATCCGATCCCATGACCAGCGGCGTGTCACCAAATCGGTTGATACCGGGTTTGTAGGTGTCTTCATTCAACGTGGCGACAACTTGCGCGCCGTTGAGCCTTGCGCTTTTGGCAAACGAATACCATTCGTCATTCATCACCCAACCATTGCCGAGGCCACTACCGATGCCACTGGGCGTTTTCTCCAGAACAATCTGTGCATCCTGAAACTGCGGTTCATTCGGATGTCCGACGAAACGCGCTCCAATAAGCGAATCAGGATACCAATCCCAAAAATACACAGGATCGCCCGCTGATCCATGAATTCCGACAAAGCCGCCGCCATTTTCAACAAAAGCGCGGAATGCCTTGCGTTGCGACAGCGTCAGGACATCACCACTGACGTTGTTCCACACCACAACGTCGAATTTCTTCAGCACAGCAGGATGCATGGCACCGCCTTTGTCCGTTACGACGAGCGCCCAGCCATTGCGGCTTGCAAGCTGTTGGAACGCAGTCTTTGCGGCCTCTACTGAAGGTGTGTCACGAAAACCTGTCATCTTTTCAAACAGCAAGACGCGTGGCTTGCCCTTGGCCAGCTTGAAGCTGGGACGATCATTGTCGTAACGCGCGCAACGCGCCTGCTTGTCAGCGGTGGTAACCGGAAGGGCACGCAAGGCTTTATCCAGCGGTTCGGTATTGAAGGACTTCATCCCCGGCACCATCACCAGAACGCTTCGACCCTGCAGAATCGCGCTAAAAGTCGGCGCTGTGGTTCCGGTCAGAAAAGGCGGAATTTGCGCGATCAGGCCAGGTGCGTGCTGATTGATCACCGCCTTTGCGGCATCGCTAAGCAACAGGTCAACCAGGGGGCTGTCGATGGAGAAGGGCGCATCGCGCAGCGGGCAATCTAGCAACTTTGGTGAGCTTGCATGGGCAGGCAACGCAACAGATGCACTGAACGCACACATAACCATAGAAGCGCCACGCAACCACTTGAAGACATCAGTCATCCCGGCATCACCCTCTTAAGCGCCTCTCTTGGCGTTAGTTAAATCGTATAGCTGAACTTTCGAGCCGGACTTTTCCCGCCGCGACTGCCAGTGCATGGTTCATGTTATAATCGGCAGCGGCGCGAAATTGGCCCGATTTGATGATGCCGTCAAGATACCGCTACCATAACCTTCGGGGTTTCATTTCTGATGATGCAGAATTGCGCCCAGTATTCGAGTGAGGCGATACTGTCTGCAATCATAGTGCTGCGGTCAAGCATGGCTGTTCGTCCTAAACGTTTGCTATAGTTCCGCGGACAAAATCACATATTTCATCGGCTAGGCGTTGATCCGAAGTCCCCAGATGCATGGGCATTGAATAATGATTGTGACCGCGTGAAATCGTGGCGCGGGGCAGAGTGCCATGACGCTCCAACCGGTCTTTTAAAAGTCCGACAAATTCTGCCTGAAACCGTGGCGGATCAAACTGCGCGCAAGCAACCATAAGCGGCAGGTGAGTGCCCACAACCGCATCTCTTGGCATGCGTTGAGGATATAGCGAAGGATCGCCATAATAGGCCGTGTCCCGATCTTCCAGCGGTGTATAGCCATACAGCCCCGACAGCAACACCACACCTGCCAAAGGCAAATCCGCATGCAAGGCCATAGCGCCGGCACAGTGCACCGATCCTGCCGATGTGCCCATCAGCACAATCCGCGTTGGGTCACCGCCAAATTCGGCCACATTATCGCGCAGCCAGGCAACTGCTTGCACGACATCCTGTGCACCCGATGGCCATGCATGATCAGGGGCGAGGCGATAATTCATCACCGCGCCCAGCCAGCCTTGCCGCGCGGCCCATCTCCCGATGTGTGCATTGGGCCACTGGTCACCCGCGCCGCCCTTGTCACCGTGCAAAAATCCGCCGCCGTGGACAAACAGCACAACCGGAGCTGGACCATTTAGTGGCGCGCAATAAAGATCAAGCCGGTTGCGTGGGTCAGGACCGTAAACGCAATCCACTGCCACCGGCAGCGCGCCATCGGCCAAGGCGACCTGTTCAGCCGCAAACAGGCTGCGGCATTGTGCAAGGATGTCCGGCCCGAGGCTGGTGCCCATTGCGGCAATCACGGTGCTGATTTCAGTCACGTCCATAACCATCTACCGCACCGTTAAAAAGGGCGTGGCGGCTAAAAGCCCGCCGCCACGCCTCCTTATGATCAGAACTTCGCGTCGAGTTGCAAGCCTACCTGGCGGAAAGTTTGCGGGCCGTAAATTGCGCCAAGTCCCGAACCGAAGTTGCTTTGAAGCAGCGAAGGTTCGTTCACATTGAACAAGTTGCGCACGAACAGGCCTGCAGAATAGCGGTCATCTTCGCTACGCACACCCATACGGCCACCCACGGTCCAATGTGCACGGAAGGTTTCTTCGGCGCGTGACGTGTTTTGATAGCGGATCACCGATTTCCAGATCGTATCGGCAGCCAGAAACGCATTCAGACCCGCCGTCAACGGCTGCTCGTACTCACCAGAAAGCGTGAACTTGTAGCGTGGCGAATAGGCCAATTGCTTACCGCCAATATTGCTGCTGTCATTGCCAATGAAACCGGTTGGATAAGTCGCCTTGGTGTAAATAAAGCCGGTGTTAAGCGAAAGACGGTCTGAAATACGGCCAAACAGGCTGATTTCTGCACCACGTGTTTTGACGCCATCGATATTCGTTTGCGCACAGATCAATTGTGCGGTGTTCGGATTGACGTTGCATTCCTGCGCCTGGAAGTTCTTGATCTTGCTGTAGAATACGTTCAGGTCCAGCACCGCACCGCCAAAGAGCGTGGCTTTCACGCCGCCTTCATAAGACATCGGGATTTCAGGCTGCACAACATAAGGCAGCGCAGGTGCGGTTGGCACGGCAATCTGCCCACCCTTGAAACCGCGCGATGCCGTGGCATAGGCCATGACCGCTGGAGCAACGTCATACTGCACGCCAGCGCGCCAGGAAACCCGGTTCACGTTCAAAATCTGTGACGTTTTGGCCCCGTTCGCCGCGTCCGTACGATCAAGCGCAAGGCGCGCACCGGTATAACGACCACCCAGAATCAACCGCAGACCTTCTGAAGCATGAAGCGTTCCCTGCCCGAAAACAGCCAGTGATTCATCGGTTACCACATTAAGCGCGCCAGCTGAGTCAACCGGACGGATCACGAAGCCGTTTGGAAGGCGAACCGATATGGTGAATCGCTCAGGGTTCTGTACTGATTTCTGGTTGGAGAAGAATGCACCCACGGTGTATTCAAACGCCGAATTGCTTGGCGACGAAACGCGAAACTCCTGCGTGATCAATCGGATATTGCTTGACGTAGGGCCCGAACGCAAAGTCGATGATAAGGGGTCTGCACGATAGATGCTGCCGCCGGTCGGCGTGCTAGACTCAGTTTTCCGATAAGCGGAAACAGAGGTAAGCACCAGCGGACCAGCATCATAATCGATCTGCAAGGAACCGCCCCTGCTTTCGTTGCGGCTGCTCAGACCACTGGCGATGCAAAAATCCTGATTGCCCTCGCCCAGCGTGATGCCACAGCCATTAAGCAGGGCTGTGTTTGCCGGGGTATTGGACAAGAATGTGAAGAAATCGCCGCCGTTTTCAGCGGTTCCCTTGGACCAATCACCAATAAGGTTGACGGTAACATCGTTGCTGGCATTCCACAAAAAGCGTCCGCGCACCGCGTAGCGGTTCACATCATTCAGGTCTCCCGTCACCGTATTGCGATTAACGCCCTGACGCAGATTGCCCATGCCTGAAACGCGCAAAGCGCTCGTATCGCTTACAGGAATGTTGATCATGCCTTGGATAACCTGCTGACCGTATTTGGAACCAGCAGTTCCCGCATCCGACAATTCTGTGCGAACGCGGCCTGCAAATTCCGACGGGTCCGGCGCGTTTGTCGTGATGTTGATCACACCTGCCGAGGTGGTGAGACCGAACAGCGTACCTTGCGGGCCTTTCAGAACTTCGATCCGGGCAACGTCGAACAGGTCCGAGATGTTGGCGTTACCTTGGCTGACCTGATCCACAACCACGCCAACCGAAGCTACCGCTCCGGGCGAAAAGCTTTGTGTGCCAATCCCGCGAATGGAGCCGCCGCCCCCAGTATTCTGGGCAGGTGCAGACTGGATTTCAAGCGATGGCGCAATGCGGTTCAGGTCATTCAGATTGTTGACCTGCTGGCGCTCAAGCTGTGCCTGGCTTGCGACGGTAATGGAAATAGGAACGTCGACGACGCTTTCCTGCCGTCGCTGGGCCGTCACGATGATCTCGGACGCTGCTTCGTCTGCCGTTGCATCAGCATCCTGCGCCAAGGCTGGTGCGCACAGCGCGATGACACTGGCGCTGGCAAGCGTTGCGATGGATATAAGTTTTCTCATTGTTTTTCCTCCCTTTGTTTTTGCAATAATCAGATTTCGTCGATGACGACGTTGGCCAACGTGCCGATCTGGCCGATGGAAATTTCGCAAGTGTCGCCTGCCTTCATATACAGCGGCGGGTTGCGCTTATCGCCCACGCCGCCGGGGGTGCCTGTCACGATGACATCGCCGGGGGCCAAAGGCGTAAACGTTGAGCAATATTCGATGATGAACGCGATATCCCAGATCATGTCCGAGATCGGCTGATCCTGTACCAACTGGCCATTCAACCGGGTCTGCACGCGCTGGCTGCCCAGATCGGATATGGCATCGGGTGTCACAAGGGCCGGGCCGAATGCACCGGTTCCGGGAAAGGTCTTGCCGGGCGTGAACTGGATGTTGTGGCGCTGCCAATCGCGCACCGATGCATCGTTGAAAATGGAATATCCGGCAACGTGATCCAGCGCACGGTCGCGCGCAATGCGCCGGCCGCCCTTGCCGATGACCACGGCCAGTTCGCCCTCATAATCGAACCGCACGGATTCCAGTGGCCGGACCAGCGCTTCGCCATCAGCAATCAGGCTGTCGGCGTAACGCGTGAAGATTGCCGGAAATTCCTTTTGTTCGCGGCCGGTTTCGGCAACGTGCGTGGCGTAATTAAGGCCAACGCACAGGATTTTGCCGGGATTGGGCACGACTGGCAGCAACCGCACATCGGCGCGCGCAAATGTTGCGGTAACGGACAGTGCGCCCAGATTGCCGTCCAGCACATCTCGCAACCATGCAGCAGCGCCTTGTTGGCCAAGATCATGCACCTGATCGCCTTGAAGGCGGCCAAAGCTGCATGTGCCATCGGGCCTGCGAAAACTGATGTATTGAGCCATTGCAGTGTTATCCTGTGCTTTTGATGTTGCCGCGCCCAACGCTAGCGACGCCGCCACACCGCCAACAAACCGGCGGCGATCAATCCTCAACCGTGTGCTCCAGCGGCAGCGCCTGCCAATCCCGGCGAAAGCGGAAGCGCTCCTCGGCCACGCGCAAACCGGCAAAGTCCTTGTCCGATACGCCCCACTGGTCGATCCGGTGTTCAGGCCATGTCCAGTCATCGGGGACGCCTGCGGCATAATCGGCAGGCACTTTTTCGACCGCCGTGGAATATTCGATCACCGGACCGAACGGCGCGATGTAATAGGCATAGACATTATCGCCCGGCCCATGCCTGCCCGGCCCCCAAGCTGGCGCGAACCCGTGATCGCGCATCCAGCCAATGCCGCGCATCACGGCATCCAGATCGTCCATCTCGAACGCGATGTGGTTCAGGCTGGCAAAGCCCGAACGTGCAAAAGCGGTGGAATGGTGGCTGGTGTTGCACCGGACAAAGACCATGCCCCTGGTGCGGTCCGATACGCGGAAATTGAGCACGTCCTCAACCGCATGGCCCATCATTTCGGCATCGGCGGCGTTGAACACCACATGGGTCAGCTTTACCGGACGCACCCGGCGCGTTTCCTTGGCAAAACCTTCAATCGGCGCAACTTCGCTGCATCCGGTCAGAAAGCGCAGGATCGTGCCTTCTGGCAGTTCGACAACTATGCCGTGACCATCGCCCGGATCGACCGATGTTACCGGCATCGCAGGCCAGCCGTGGCTTTCCACCCGCGCGCTGATTTCGGCCAGTTCGGCTGCCGAGCACGTAAAGGTTGTGGAACGGACGAATTCGTCGCCGGATCGTTCAAACGCCACAAGATAGGGCTGCGTCCCTGATCCGCGCAGGTAATGCGTTTCCCCGCGTACATCGGCAGGAGCCAATCCCCAGATGTCGGTCATGAAGGCTGCCGCGCCTGCCGGATCGGGCAGCGCCAGTTCAATGCTGCGCAAAATCATGCCGCATGCTCCTTATTGAAACCGGCGGCACGGATACCGGCGAGCGCGCATTCCTCGTCGCAATCGCCGGTATCGCCGCTGATCCCGACAGCACCGATCACCGCGCCATTATACCGGATCAAAACCCCGCCTGGCGAAAAGGCGATGTTGCCGCCCACTGCCGCAGTGACGCTTTGGAAAAACGCCGGGTTGCCCTTGGCGCGTTCGGCCAGCACCCGCGTATCATCGCCCATGCCAATCGCGCCGATGGCCTTGGCGCGGGCAATATCGTGGCGAAAAATGGTTGCGCCATCTTCGCGCGCGAAGGCGACGGGGTGGCCCCCTTCATCGACAACGATAACCGCCAGCGGCTTGGCCGATAGACTTCGCGCGTGAGCCAATGCCGCCGCAACGATGGCTTGTGCTGCGTTTAAAGTCAGGCTCATGCCGCCAACTCCATCTGCGCGGCCAACTGCGCATCGCGCAGGGCCAGCAGTGCCGTGGCCTCGCCCGTGCCAAACACATAGTGATCGGGCCGCACCAAAACGGCTTGCGCATCGCGCTGTTGCAACCAGCCCAGCACTGCGCCGCCATCTGGCAGATCACCAGCGACAAAAGCGCTTGCCTCCGGGCTTTCATGGCGCACAAACACCCGCCATCCCTGACCGGTCAGGTCATCCAGCTTGCGGCCATCGGCAAGGATCGGCTGGATAAAGCGTTCGCCTGCGCCCTTCGTGCCGGATGCGATAAAGCCTGTTTTCACTGCAGGAATAAGGTCTGCCGCAGTTTCACCTTGCCGGGCGGCACCTTGTGCGCGAATTTCGGCGTCGCGGATTGCGGCTTTGGCTGGATCAAGCTCGCAGATATAACGCCCTGCTGCCACCGCCGCGCCAATCACGCCGCGTACATGCGGATCGCGTTCTGGCTGGTACGTCGCGAGAATGTCCTGGGATGCGCCATCATGGACAATCGCCGCCATTTTCCACGCAAGGTTGGCCACATCGCGTAAGCCGTGGCACATGCCCTGGCCGAAAAACGGCGGGGTCTGATGCGCAGCATCGCCTGCCAGAAACACGCGGCCCACTTGCCACTGTTCCGCCACCAATCCGTGGAAACGATAGGTCGCTGCGCGCACGATCTTGTGCGGCACATCCTTCATCCATGCACCCACCAGCGCCGCCACATTGGCAGGCTGCATCATCACCGCATCATCTTCATGCGGCAGCAGCATGAACTCCCACCGGCGATGGTTGCGACGGCCGGGAACGACTGTTGCGGGCCGTTCAGGATCGCACATCATCACCGAAAGGCGCTGCAAATCAGCGCCTTCGGGCACACCTGTCAGCGGCGGGAAAGTAACAGGCCCCTCCACCTCGGCATCAACCACCAGCCACGGTTCTTCAAAGCCCAGATCATCCAGCGCAACACCCAGAGCCTTGCGCACAGGGCTGCGCGAACCATCGGCGGCAATGACCCAGCGCGCGCTGACGTGGCGTTGCGCGCCATCTTGGGCATAATGCACTACAACGGCGTCATCGCCTTGCTCAAGCGCGGAAAATTCAGCCCCTGTCAGCAGCCCGATCTTGCCGTTTTGGGCAAAGGCGGTGCGCAAATGCGCCTCCAGTTCGGGCTGGTAAAAGAAGTAATCATTCGACCAGCCAAACGGCTTTGGCTTGCCGACCGTGCCCATATAGCGGATCACGCCATGGTCTGCGCCCACATGCAAATGCCCGTCAGTTGCGATCATATCGGGTGCAACGCGGTCAATCACGCCGGCGGTCTGAAACAGGCGCATCATTTCATGATCAAGATGCACCGCGCGTGGCAGCGGGTAATGCTCACGCTCCTTTTCCAGCACCACAACCGACAGACCGGCACGGCCCAGCAGATTGGCAGCCAACGCGCCAACCGGGCCGCAGCCGATGATGGCCACGTCAAACATCGTTGTCGGATTGGCGTCAGCCATTATGCACCGGTTCCGGCCAAGGCTTTGTAAACAAGCCCGTCTTTCATGATCATCGCCAGATTGCGCTTGTCGCGCAGGATGCTGATGTCCGCTGTCGGATCACCGTCAACCAGCAACAGATCGGCCAGATAGCCTTCACGCACTTGCCCCACGTTCAGGTCCATCAATTCGCCGCCCAGCAGCGTGGCCGCGCGTAGGGTTTCTGCAGGCGTATAGCCGAACCATTCGACGAACAGTTCCAGATCGCGGGCATTGTCGCCTACCGGGTTCCAAGGAAAGCCATAGTCGCCGCCGGGCAAAGACCGGACGCCGCGTTTGCGCAGCTCCTGCCCCATGGCGATCTTGTGCTTCACCGCCGACGCCTGTTCCGCCACCTGGCCGGGGCTGGCCATCATGCCAAAACGCGGCGCGCGGTCACGGTCAGCCTCTTCAATGCCGGGGGCAAGGCCGACGAAGATCGTGTCCTTGGCAGCCTCGATGGCATCAAGCGCTTCGGCATCGGCATAATTGCAGTGGTATAGAACGCGGAAGCCGGCCTTTATCGCCACTTTGATGGCGTCGGCGGTATAGCAATGCGCCGTCAACCAGACGCCAGCTTTGCGCGCAGCATCACCTGCAGCAAGGATTTCTTCTTCATGGAACTGCTCGGTCATGTTGGTACCAGCATCCATGGCGCTGACGCCATTCAGCAGGAACTTCACCGCATTCAGCCCGAGGCCCGCCATTTCCTCAACGAAATGGACCACGGCCGCAGGATCGCAGGGGCGGGTTTCGCGGCCGGGGAATTTGAACAACAGGCCAGGCGTGCCACCGGGCAAACGCTCAAACGAAGATGTGCTGAGGCGCGGTCCGGGCATCTGCCCTTTGTCAATTGCCGCCTTCACCGCAAGTTCGGCCTGTGGCGATGCAGAGCCGCCGGAATAGGCGCTGGTAAAGCCATGATCCAGCATGACGCGGGCGCAGTGTGCGCTGGTCAACGCCAGCACGCCTTCGGGATGATTGCCGGGCCTGCCCAGCACTTCAACGCTTGAGCCAAGCGCGAGGTGCGTGTGCGCATCGATCAGGCCGGGCATCAGGGTACGCCCGCCTGCGTCGATCACCGTGTCGGCTTCCACACCATCGGCTGCATCGGGACCATAAATGACAGCGGCAATGGCATTGGCATCAATCAGGACGGCGCCTGCCTGTAATGCAGCGCCCGTGCCGTCAAAAATGCGTGCGTCGCGGATCAGTGTCCGCATAAGTCTTCTCCCGATCAGGCGTTGCTGCTGTTTTTGCAGCTTGTTGTCGCTATTGATCGGATTTGATGCTAAGGAAAAGTATTCTTTCTCTATATATCCATAGGTATAGGCTATGGTATATCGGCAAGGAAGTCCATAAGCGCACGGGCAACCGGGGAAAGTGCCCGTTCGCGATGGCGGCGGATGCCAACACAACGGTCAAACCCCACTTCATCCAATGCCACCGCGCGCAAAACCCCGACTGAAAGTTCGGCAGAGGCGACCTCGCGCGGCAGGATCGTGACGCGCGCACCGCTGCGTACAATCGCCTTGGTGGTCAGCAAAGAATCGCAACGCACCACATTGCGCGGCATGGCCATGCCGGCTGCGATAAACAGCGCATCGACATGGCGGCGAAATGCCCCCAACGCTTCGGGCATCACCCAAGCCATTTGCGCTGTGTCACGCAAGGACATGCGGTCGGGCAAGTCATCATGGGTGCGCCCCACAATCAAGGCGAACGGGTCTTGCCCGAACGTCATCTCGATCAAATCGGGCGGTGGCTCTTCAATCTGCGTGGTCACAAAAGCCAGTTCGATTTTGCCGTTGCGCAGCATGTCGTTCAGATCACTGTCCGGCCTTTCGATCACGTACAGGGGCATAGAAGTCGACTGCGCATCCATCGCCTTGATCGCGCGCGGCAGCAGGCTGACCAATGCCCCCGGCGTACCGCCAACCCGCAGCGGCCCCCAAGCGCCTTCACGCACATTTTCAACTTCGGCTTGCGCATCATGGAGCAAATGATGCAGCATTTCGGCGCGCAGCTTCAACGCCTCACCTTCTGCCGTCAGCACGATCCCGCTGCGCGACCGATCAAACAGCCGCGCGCCCAACCTGGCTTCCAGCGCAGCAATGGCGCTGGAAACCGAAGGCTGGGATATGTTCAGCGCGCGCGCTGCACCACTGATCGTGCCAGCCTGGCAAACCTGATGAAACGTCAGCAATCCACGAGGGTCAATCATGACATAAGGGCTAACCTAGTCTGCGTTTTGCAGCAACTGCACCGGGCCGATCAACCCGGCGGGACGCAGCGGCGCATCGGCGCGATATGTCGGCGCGCTTGGCTTACCAATGGGTGTTGCGCCCGGTCGCGCATCGCCGATCAGGCGGTTCACCCAGGTATTGGCAACTTTCACCTCAACCGTATTCCGGCCTTTGACAACCGCTGCGCCAATATCAACGCGATAGGGTGGGTGCCATGCATATCCTGCGGGCTTACCGTTTACCGCGACATGCGCCACGCCAGATACAACGCCAAGATCGAGCCAGACTGGCGCAGCAGGTTTTGCTATTTTCGGGGCAATAAACTGGCGTGAATATGTGGCAACGCCCGAAAAGTATTTCACGCCCGGATCATCATGCTGCTCAAGCGGAACCAACCGGGGCATGGCAATGGATGCGGGCGCTCCCCTGCCCGGCTCGAATGCTACGGCCCACCCCAGCGACAAATCGCTGACCGTCCGCCATGCCTGATTTGGCAAAGATACAGAAGCGGCTGGTGCAGGTTTGCGGAAGACCACGAACACCGCGTCATTGGCAACAAGCGACAACGGCACAACGGTTTCGCCATTTTCAATGCGATAGGACAGCGGCTCGGACTTGCCGGTTTCAGCGTGCCACAATTCCGGCTGCATGGCAGTGATGCGGAAACGCGCCACACCATCAACCGATGTGGCTTGCCGATTGTTTACAAACCATATTTCGCCATCCGGCAGCTTGCGGTGAACAAATGCTATCTGGGCATCCTTCACGCCAGTATCCATGCGGAAATCCGGTGCGATTCCGGCTTGCGCCAATCCAGCGTCGATATCTTGCGTGGCAATGACGCGCCCGCTTCCTGTATCACCGCCCCATAAAGCATCCGCCAGAGCGGCAAATTTCGCCCGGTCATCGGTAGCGCTTGGGGTGCCGACCGGGCGTTGGCCGATCAGCGTTGCACCATTGCGCACCAGTTGTGCCAAACGCTGCAAGGTGGGCAGCGTCATCTGCTGCGATGTGCCGCCCAGATACATCGCCTTGTAGCGCGCACCGCCCGGCGTCGTCAGATCGGCCCCGTCATTGCGCAAGGCATCAGACAGCATTTGCGCATTGATAAAGTCATAGGCGTGATGGGCGGGCAATCCGGCAGGGATCTTTTCGGCATAAAGCGCAGTAACCGGTGATTCCTCGCCAATGAACCATGCCACATCGGCCACGTTATTGCCTTGTTGAAGCATCAGGGACGTGCGCGAGATGTAATCCACCCACGGGCGGGCCATGCTCGCCCAGCTATCGTGGCGGTTGAAATACTGGCCAAAGATCGCCAGCGTCATCCCCGGCTTGTTGTCATCGCGCGGTTGATGCACAGATGTGTGAATGACAGGGCGGTTGATCCCGCTCACAAATTCCAGATCCAGAATGGGCTTAAGGTCAGCAGGGGCAAAGTCCCAAGGCGCATTTACCGAAGTCAATGATTCCGCAGCCACAAACGGCTTGCCATAAACATGCGCCACAGATGCCGCCCCGCGCATGTCGCCCACCAACGTGGTGCGCAATTGCCGCTCTTCCCGATAAGTCCACATTGCCGCCATTGGCACATCGGCATGGGCGCGCATCGCCAGATCATCGCCCAGCAGCGGGCGCTTGTCTTCCAACGCCTCGCCATAAACGATCATGTCGTTTTCGTGCGCAACCTTGGCTACCGTACCATAGAGTTTGTCAGCCAGCAGTTCTGCCAAAGTCTGCCGGTAATCAAACAGAAACTTGTCAGTTTGCGCAGGGGTGCCAATGATGATCCCGGTGAGCGCCGGCAACCATGGCCGCAGGGCATAGCCGCGCCGTGCGGCAAATTCGTCCTCCATCGCGCCGGTCCAGTTCGCCCTGCCAACTTCGATGGAATCGGTCAGGATGGCACGCACACCGCGTTTGCCAATCAAATCTGCGCCCACAGTGTCGCGGTACATACCGATGTATGTTTCAAGGTAGCGGCGCACAGCTGCGGCATCGAACTTGTCAACTTCAAGGCCTGTCGCTTCGGGTGTTGCGGGGTGGTTGGTCTTGCCCGTCAACGACCAGCCAAACCGGATCAGCCGCCAGTCTTTTCCCTTGGGCGGCGTCCAATCGAGCGTTCCATCCGGCCTGATCCGGTCAGTCAGGTCAATCACGGCGTCTGCTGTCAAAGCAGCCGGGGCATCATCAGTTGTAGCAATGGCGTGATAATCAAGAACTGTGTCGTACCCGGCCTTTTCCTCTGCCCGATCGACGCGATTTTCGGCAAACAGCTGAAAATCAGCCAGTTGGACGGCTTTAAGCGGGCCTGTATCAAAAAAGTTGAATGAAACGGCGCCCGGTGCCGCATTCAACATGTCAAGGTTGCCCTTGTCCGGGTTCCCGGCAAAGCGAAGGCGGAAATGCTGGCCGGTCGTCGCGGGAATGGCCCGCGTGGTGGGTACGCTGGTCAGGGGAATGTCGCAAAGATGCTTCCATTCCTGCCCGTCGCTGACTTCCAGACTGGCAAGCAGCGGGACACCCCGGAACGGCAACTTGATGCCCGGAATGGACAGACGCAACGAGCGTACGGTTACAGCGCGTGGATAGCTCACCTGCACGGCAGCGGATAAATCATCTGCAAGCGGCACTTTGGCAACGCTGCCCAAATCGGCATCGGTCAGCGCTGCTGAACTGACAGCCGTGCCATCAACCAACGCATAGGCTGGCTTTGGCAGTTGCGTGTTTGACATTGGTATAGCCAACAGTGCGATTGACTCTGATGCTTTGGGCTTTGCGTGGTCACCACCACCAAGGCCTGGCATATCTTCGGCAAACGGCATAGTCTGGAACGGACCGGTGGTGTCCGGCAATGCTGCCAATTTCCCCCGAAGCGGTTTGCCGCCAGGAACAACAGTCTCGCTCCACACCAGCTTCTTCATGCCATCGGCTGGCTGAACCCATGGTCCACCTGTGGCAGACCAGCCCGGCGATGAGGCAATGGCCAGTTCCAGACCATGACGGTCAGCTTCCATCGTCGCAAAGCGGAAGGCATCTTTCCATTCGGGCGTCATGTAAACAATGCGTTTGTCGACAATCTGCGGCGTATCCAGATTGGCATCGAAGTTTTGCAGGCCGCCGATGCCCATTGCCTTCATCCATGCCAAATCCTTGGCAATACCATCCTTGCTGATGTTGCCATTCATCCAGTGCCACCACACGCGCGGACGGGCAGAAGCCGGAGGATCACGGAATTGATCGTCAAGCGTTTGTGCCGATGCGCTTGTCTGCGCGGGAGTATCGGCATGAACCGCCGGAGTCACCAGCGTGCTGCTGGCGAGAATTGTTGCGACCGATAGGCACCGGCGGACGATCATGCGGTACACTCCCAAACGTATTGTTGTTTTATTGATGCAAGCGCTCAGACAATTCCGGCACCCAGCCCGACAGCCTTGCGTTCCTGCGCCTTGCGGCTGCGGTATTGGCTGATCCGATAGGCTTCAAGCGCGTCGATAGCGCCGCCTGCAGCCAAGCGCGCTTTTGCCAGAATGGGCGCCACATCAATATTGTACGCTTTGCGCAGCGCTTGAAATGCCATCATCGTATCGTTGGCTTCCTGCGCAGCATGCAAAGCTTCACGGTCCACCAGTTGCGCTTTGGCAAAGCATTGGGTGATCGTTTCCGCGCTCGACAGCATCGATTCGATCGGATCGGTCACATTGTGGGATTGATCGATCATATAACTGGGGTTGAAGCCATCACCCCCTTTATTACTGGCCGGATGTAGCTCCGCCTCGATCAGTTCGTTGAATACCAGAAACAACTGGTGCGGGTTGATGCTGCCGCTGTCCAGATCATCATCGCCATATTTGCTGTCATTGAAATGGAACCCGCCCAGTTTGCCAAAGCGGTGCAGCCGCGCCACGATCTGTTCGATGTTCACGTTCGGCGCGTGGTGGCCCAAATCGACAAGACATTTGGCCTTTGGTCCCAATTCTTGTGCCGCAAGGATTGACGATCCCCAGTCCGAAATGACCGTGGAATAGAACGCCGGCTCGAACATCTTGTGTTCCAGCAACATGCGCCAATCATCGGGCAGCGCGGCATAGACAGCGGATGCCGCATCAAGATACCGGTCCAGACTGCGGCCCAGATCCTGCTGGCCAGGAAAGTTGGTGCCATCGCCCACCCAGACCGTCAGGTCTTTAGAACCAAGCTGCACGCCGATTTCGATACATTCGATATTGTGATCCACCGCCTGCTGACGCGTGGCCGCATCTTGCGCCGCCAATGATCCGTTGGCGTAAGTGTGGGCCTGACCTGCCTGATCCTGGAATGTGTTGGAGTTGACCCCATCAAATCCCAACCCAAGGCTTGCCGCTTCTTCGCGCAACGCCTTGTAATCGCGTACCTTGTCCCACGGAAAGTGCGGCGAGACACGCGGCGTCACCCGGCCCAGTTGCTGGATGACCGCGCAATCTTCCAGCTTTTCGTGGATATTGGTCGGCTCGCCGGCAATCGGGAACTTGGCAAAGCGCGTGCCGCCGCGCCCTGCCCCCCATGACGGCACAGCCAGCGAGAAACCGGCCACACGGTTCTTGATCGTATCAATATCAATGCCCGTGCGCGAAAGCTTGCGCCCCAGCGCTGCATAATCCTCGTCCAACGCTTGCGCATGGCGGGCGTTGCATTCGGCAATCAGGTCGGCCGATATGGGAAGGGTCATTTGCCGTCCTTTCGCGTCAGGAAGCCCTGCATTTTCAGCCAGGCTGTGAATTCATCAATCATCAGCGCGTTGGTTGTGCCCGGTATGCCAAGACCAAAACCGTGATCCCCGGTTTGATATCCGTGAACTTCCACAGGGCGCTTTGCAGCAAGCCAGCTTTGCGCAATCGCAAAGCCCTTGTTGGGGAACAGACCATCATTCAGCGCTATGGCGTTGAACATTGGCGGCGCATCGACCGGCACTGGCTCTGCATCTTGCGGGCCATAGATATAGCCGATGAATGCAGGCCGCACCGATGGATCAGGATCAAGCGCCACGCGGCGCGAAGTCATTGCGCCTGCGGAAAATCCGATCATGCCGACGCGGGCCGGATCAACGCCATATTGCGCCGCATTGGCCCTTACCCATGCCAGTGCCGCCTTGCCGTCTGGCGGTGCCAGTGATTTGCCGATCAATTCACCGGTCATCGGGCGGCCCACTTCCTTCATCAACTGCTCGCCCATGAATTTGCCAGCCTCGGCTTCGTCCTTTGGCGTGGGGACAAGGCGATATTTCAGGACAAAAGCTGCAATGCCACGGTCAGCCAGCGCGCGAGCCACGGCCCAGCCCTCATGGTCCATTGCCAACATCATGAACGCTCCGCCCGGCGCAACCACCACGGCAGCACCGGTGGC
>JBEQBX010000042.1:0-23553 GCA_041639595.1 Porphyrobacter sp. | reverse complement strand
CGATATGCGGGTAATTATAGACCGTCGGCCCGCAGGTATAGACGCGCGCTTCGCCATCATGGACAGGCGCAAACACCTCGATCTGGCGGGTGAGCGAGTTGAACAGGCGCAGTTGGTTCGGGGAGGCAGCATCGGTCATGCTCGCGCTTTGGCCAGCCGCTGCCATCCCGTCAATTCTCTCACTCGAACCCGATGAACTTCACGTGTTCCTCCAGCGGCACGCGCTGGCGCTCGAAATTGTTGAGCGGCGCTTCGGGATCGCGGTAACCGATCGCCATGCCGCAGAAGAACATATAGCGTTCGTGATCGAGGCCGAGGAAGTCGCGGATCGTGGTGGCGAAGATCGCCATGTATTCCTGGAAGCAGCTATCCAGCCCCTCCTCGCGCAGCAGCAGAGCCACGGTCTGCAGCCACATGCCGACATCCGACCATTGCGGCTCCTTCATCAGGCGCGGGAAATAGACGAACAGCACGGCGGGGGCATCGAAGCTGGTGGTGTTGCGCGCCATTGCGGCCATGCGGGCAGCGCCGTCATCGCGGGCGATCCCCATTGCGCCGAACATCCCGGCGGACACCGCATCGAGCCGCTTCTTGTAGGCTTCTTCGGTCCCCGGCGCGGCCCAATCATACTCGGCCGCCTTGGGGCCTTCGGCGATCATCTTCGCCTGCAAATCCTTCAATGGCTGGCCGGTGAGGATGGTGGCTTCCCACGGCTGATAATTGCAACCCGATGCCGCCCAGCGCGCCTTGTCCATCACGCGGGTGAGGGTTGCCAGATCAACCGGCTTGTCGAGAAAAGTGCGGATCGAACGGCGGGTGGTGACGGCTTCGGTAACTGTGGTGGCGATGCTCATTTTCGTTTTGTGCCCTTCTCGTCCTCGAACAACTCCGCGAGCTGCTCCATGATCGTGCCGCCCAATTGCTCGACATCCATGATCGTCACCGCGCGGCGGTAATAGCGCGTGACATCGTGACCGATGCCGATCGCGACCAGCTGCACCGGCGAGACCTTCTCGATCCACTCGATCACAGAGCGCAGGTGCGCTTCGAGATATCCGGCGCTGTTCACCGAAAGCGTCGAATCGTCGACCGGTGCGCCGTCGCTGATCACCATCAGGATGCGGCGTTCTTCGGGGCGGTAGAGCAACCGGCTGTGCGCCCAGATCAGCGCCTCGCCGTCGATATTTTCCTTCAGCAACCCCTCGCGCATCATCAGCCCGAGATTGCGGCGCGCGCGGCGCCACGGCTCGTCGGCCTGTTTGTAGATGATGTGGCGCAGATCGTTGAGGCGACCCGGGTTCTGCGGCTTGCCATCGGCGAGCCAGGCCTCGCGGCTTTGCCCGCCCTTCCATGCGCGGGTGGTAAAGCCGAGGATCTCGGTCTTGACCCCGCAGCGTTCCAGCGTGCGCGCCAGAATATCGGCGCTGATCGCGGCGATGCTGATCGGACGGCCGCGCATTGAGCCAGAATTGTCGATCAGCAGGGTAACGATCGTGTCCTTGAACTCGACATCACGCTCGACCTTGTAGGACAGCGCGGTGCCCGGCGAGATGATCACGCGGGCGAGGCGCGCGGCATCCAGCACGCCCTCCTCCATGTCGAAATCCCAGCTGCGGTTCTGCTGCGCCATCAACCGGCGCTGCAAGCGGTTGGCGAGGCGCGTCACCACGCCCTGCAATCCGGTCAGCTGGCTGTCGAGATAGGCGCGCAGGCGGTCCAGTTCTTCCGCATCGCACAGGTCGGGCGCGGCGACTTCTTCGTCGAAACGGGTGGTGAATGCCTTGTAATCGACGCTGGCCGGGATTTCCGCCTGCGGGCGGTTGGGACGGACGGGGGCGTTGGAGGCATCGCCTTCCTCGCCCGGTTCGCCTTCGGACATTTCGCCATCGGTTTCGGCGTCCGAGGATTGCTCCCCATCACCTTCGCCTTCGGCCATGTCACCGGCCATTTCGGCGGTTTGCGGATCGCCCTCGCCCTGATTGTCGTCCTCGCCCTGATCATCATCGCTGGGCGCATCGTCATCATCGGCGTCGTCGGTGTCGGACTGGTCGGGGTTTTCGGTGGGGCGCGTCAGATCGAGTTCGCGCAGCATATCGAGCGCGAGTTTCTGGAAGGCCTCCTGATCGGAGAGCTTTTCCGCCAGCGCGCCGAAATCCTTGCCGACTTTTTCTTCGAGGAAATCGCGCACCAGCTCGATCCCGCCTTGCGCTTTGGCAGGCACGGCCTCCCCCGTCAGCGCCTCGCGCACCAGCAGGGCCAGCGCAGTCTGGAGCGGCACTTCGGAGGAGTTCTGCGCGCGCACGATCTTGTCGCCAGCGGTGCGCATTTCCGTTGCCGCATCAAGGTTGGCGCGGATGCCGCCAAAGCGGTTGGCGCCCAAGGCCTCGTAACGCACCTGCTCGATCGCGTCGTAACAGGCCCGCGCAATCGGTTCGGGCGGCGCGGATTTGGCGTGGAGCGCGGCATTGTGGTGGCGCAGTTTCAACGCAAAACTATCGGCGAACCCGCGCGCCTCGGTCACCTGATCGGCCGGCAGATCGCGCCCCGGCAACGGCACGCGGAACCGGTTGCCCGCAGCGCCGGGCACATCGGCGCTCCACGCGACCTCGACCTCCGCATCGCGCGCAATCGCCCGCGATGCGCCGGTGAGCGCCTGTTTGAACAGATCGAGCGGGGACTGATCAGCCATGCTTAGAGAATCGACTGCCCCGTCTTGGCCCAATCGGCCATGAAGCCTTCAATGCCCTTGTCGGTCAGCACGTGCTTGAACAGCGCGTGGATCACGGCTGGCGGAGCGGTCATCACGTCGGCGCCGATCTTGGCGGCCTGCAGCACGTGGGTGGTGTGGCGCACCGATGCGACGAGAATTTCGGTGGCGAAATTGTAGTTGTCGTAGATCAGGCGGATGTCCTCGATCAGGTCCATCCCGTCAAAGCCGTTGTCATCGTGACGGCCGACGAACGGCGAAATGAAGCTCGCCCCCGCCTTGGCTGCCAGCAGCGCCTGATTGGCCGAGAAGCACAGCGTCACATTGACCATCGTGCCTTCGCTGGTCAGCGCCTTGCAGGTCTTCAGCCCGTCCACCGTCAGCGGCACCTTGATGCAGACATTGTCTGCGATGCGGCGCAACACTTCGGCTTCTTTCATCATCGTCGCGTGATCCAATGCGACCACTTCGGCGCTGACCGGACCATCGACCAGCTTGCAGATTTCGGCGGTGACTTCCTTGAAATCCAATCCCGACTTGGCGATCAGCGAGGGGTTGGTGGTCACCCCGTCGAGCAGGCCAGTGGCGGCAAGTTCGCGGATCGCTTCGATCTCGGCGGTGTCGACGAAGAATTTCATGGGGTCACTCCAAAGTTTTTAGTGTGGCCAGCGCCGCAGCGCAGCCTAGATGGCAGGCATGACACGGATGCCAATGCGTTTCGCGATGCTGCTTGCCGCCGGACTCGCGGCTTGGCAACCATCGAAAGCGCTCGCCAACCCCGAAGATACGCAATTCTGGCTGGTCGGCTTCGCGCGCGGCCAGATTAGCGACGATGTCTATCTCACCGTCGATAGCTCGTATCGCTGGCGTGACCCTGAATTCGGCGCGGATCAGCGGACGTTTCGGGTCAGCATTGAAAAGGCGCTGGATGATGAAGTGCGAATCGGCGGCGGGATGTCGCTGTTCCAGACCGGCGGCATCAGCGAATATCGCCCACACCAGCAGTTCCGCTACGCCCGCGAAGGACTGGACCTGCGCACGCGGTTCGAACAGCGCTGGTTCGATGGTGCCGACAGGGTCGAACTGCGCATTCGGCAGCGGGTGCAATACACACACGCCATCGCTCCGCGGCTGGATGCCTTCGGATCGGCGGAGTGGTTCGGCATCGTCCAGTCACGCAAAGACAGCGGGCGGCGCGGGACCGAGCAGGTGCGCAATATCGTCGGCGCGGCCTACACAGTCAGCGACCGGCTGGACATTGCGCCCAGTTACATGCTGCAAATCACCCCGCGCCCCGGCAGGCCCGATGCGATCAGCTACATTCCGCAACTGACGCTGAACTGGAGCTTCTGATCCGCCAGATGCGGTCGCGCTAAATCCGGTTGCCCAACCCGAACACGCCGATCAGCATCGGATCGCGGGTGCTTTCGGGATTGGCGCGGATCGCAGCTTCCTCGCGCGCGATTTCGCCCCAGATCGCATTATCGACCTCACGCCCCAGCCGGTCGGCGACCGCGGGAACATCCACACCGGTCAGCGCCGACAGCGCCTGCCCGACCAGCGGATCGCGGCTCATCCGGATCGCCTCGCCCAGTTCGGGCACCACCGCATCCAGCAGCGCCGTGCCGACTTCCTGCCGCAGATAGCTGCTCGCCGCGCTCGGCCCGCCGCGCACCAGCGCGATGGCATTTTCGAAGCCTATTACCTGAATAGCATCGGTCACGACCGGCGCGGCGCGGAAGCTGGCGTCGATGGCGAAACCGGCGAACCGTTCCTCCAGCCGGTCCTTGAACAGGGGCGAGGTGAGGATGCGCGACAAGGTATCGCCGCGCGCGCCCAGCACACCATTCAACCCGATGCGCGCCACCTGTTCATCCCAGAACCCGCCCGGCGCGGTCAGGCGCGCAAAGGCGTTTTCCGAAGCCAGCAGCAGCATCCGGCGCACCGCTTCGACCATGCTGAACCCGCCGCCGATGCTGGCGCAGCCGGGAAGCAGCACCAGCGCGCCCGCGCCTGCCGCCCCGGCCAGCAGCGCGCGGCGGGTGGGGTTGAAGGTGGTGAGTGAATTCATTGCCATGTGCCCAGCCTTTCAATCTTGCCCTTATCCTTTGCCAAGGCGCATATGGCGGCAAGATGAACCGAGTTCGCCTGCTTGTTTTAAACGCCGCATTGGGTCCGCTGGATTACCGGCTGCCCGAAGGCGTAGCCGCGCCTGCGGGCAGCGTGGTGATCGCGCCCTTGGGGCCGCGCAAGGTGACCGGCATCGTGTGGGACGAAGGCCGCTTGGCCGGTGTCGAAATCGCTTTTGAACGGCTGCGCCCGATTCTGGAGGTGCTGCCCGTCCCGCCCCTGCCAGCGCCTTTGCGGCGGCTGATTGAATGGACGGCGGATTATTACTGCGCGCCGCTCGCCAGCGTGGCGCGCATGGCGCTGGCCAGTGGAGGGGCGCTGGGCGGCCCGGCGACGATGACCGAATACCGCCTGACGCGGGCCGATGCGGCAGGCCGCCTGACCGCGCAGCGCAAGACCGCGCTGGAAAAGCTGGGCGGCCAGCAGGGCACGATGCGCGAATTGGCGGCAATCGCCGGCGTGTCGGAAGGCGTGCTGCGCGGGATGGCGGGGGCCGGATTGCTGGGGCCGGTGACGGTGAATATCGACCGGCCCTACCCCCGCGCCCAACCGGATTTTCACCAGCCTGACCTGTCCGAGACGCAAGGACAAGTCGCCGCCACGTTGTCCGATGCGGTGAAGGCCCGCGCCTTTGCGCCCTTCCTGCTCGACGGGGTGACGGGTTCCGGCAAGACCGAAACCTATTTCGAACCCGTTGCCGATGCGCTGCGGCTGGGGCGGCAGGTGCTGGTGCTGCTGCCTGAAATCGCCCTGACCGAGAATTTTCTCGCCCGCTTTGCCGCCCGGTTCGGCGCGGCGCCGGTGCTATGGCATTCATCCCTGAAATCGACCGAGCGGCGGCGGGCATGGCGGGCGATTGCCGATGGTTCTGCGCAGGTCGTGGTCGGGGCGCGGTCGGCGCTGTTCCTGCCCTATGCCAACCTTGGCCTGATCGTCGTCGATGAAGCGCACGAGATCAGCTTCAAACAGGATGACGGCGTCCGGTACAACGCCCGCGACGTGGCGGTGATGCGTGCGCGGTTCGAGACAATTCCGGTGATCCTCGCCAGCGCCACGCCTGCGCTGGAAAGCCTGCACATGGCGGATATCGGGGTTTACAGGAAGCTGGATCTGCCCGCCCGGTTCGGCGGGGCAAGCCTGCCGGCGGTGCGGCTGATCAACCTGACCGAGGAAAAGCCGGGCAGCCAGCGCTGGATCGCAGGGCCGCTGGTGGACGCGATGCGGGACCGGCTGGAGAAGGGCGAACAAAGCCTGCTGTTCCTCAACCGGCGCGGTTATGCCCCGCTGACCTTGTGCCGCAATTGCGGGCACCGCTTCAAATGCCCGTCATGCAGCGCATGGCTGGTCGAACACCGCCTGTCCGCGCGGCTCGCCTGCCACCATTGCGGCTTTGAGACGCGGGTGCCGGATTCCTGCCCCGAATGCGGGGAAACCGATTGTCTGGTCGCCTGCGGCCCCGGCGTGGAGCGGATCGCCGCCGAAGTCGCCGACCTGTTCCCGCAAGCGCGGGTCGCGGTCGCCACGTCGGACACGCTCAACACCCCCGAACGCGCGGCGGAGTTCATCGCCATGGCGGAAGGCCGCGCGATCGACATCATCATCGGCACGCAGCTGGTCACCAAAGGCTTCCACTTCCCCGAACTGACTCTGGTCGGCGTGGTCGATGCCGATCTGGGGCTGGAAGGCGGAGACCTGCGCGCAGGCGAGCGCACCTTCAGCCAGATCGCGCAGGTCGCAGGGCGTGCGGGGCGCGGGGCCAAGCCGGGCGAAGTGCTGATCCAGACCCGCCACCCCGATGCGCCGGTGATCGCGGCGCTCGCCAACGGAGATCGTGACGCCTTCTACGCCGCCGAAACGCAAGGCCGCCGCGATGCGGGCGCGCCCCCCTTCGGGCGCTGGGCGGCGATCATCCTGTCATCCGAAGACGAAAAGGAAGCGCGCGAGGCGGCGGTGCGGCTGGGAGATGTGCGCCCGCGGCTGGCCGATGTGCAGATCCTTGGCCCGGCCCCTGCCCCGCTGGCGCTGCTGCGCGGGCGATATCGTTACCGCTTCCTCGTCATCGCGCGGCGCAGCGCCAACCTTCAGGCGATGCTGCGCGACTGGATTGGCGCGGTCAACTTTGCCCCCGGCGTGCGCGTGGGCGTGGACATCGATCCCTACAGCTTCGTCTGACCTGCAATACTTTACAAAGGCTTGGGCGGCGGTATCGTGCTGTCATGGTGATGCGACTGTGCCTGACGCTGTGGGCCTTGTGCCTGGCTTTGCCCGGCCACGCCAACGACTGGCTGCGCGCCGAGAGCGATCATTACATCGTCCATGCCCAGCTGTCCGAAGCAGAGCTGACCGACCTGCTGCATACCATCGAGGAATTCGACCGGGTGTTGCACGGCCTGATGCCGGGCGAAACCCGCCACGGGCGCAAGCCGGAATTCTACCTGACCGACAATCATTACCGGGTCGCCCGCGTGGCAGATTACAATGCGACCGCGCTGTGCCTTGATCATTCGGAACTGCCGATTGCCTATGCCTGGCACAACCCCAACGTCCCGCGCCGCCGGCGCGAGGCGGATATTTTCTACTGCCTCACCCAGTTCCATCTCGGCAATGCCTTCCTGCGGCCCAAACCGATGTGGGTGACAGGCGGATTGTCGCAGTTTTTCGCCTCCGCCTATCGCAATGAACGCAACGAGTTCGTGATCGGCGCGCCGACTGCGTTCCAGTTCCGGCCTGTGACCATCACCAGCCAGGTTCTGGCCAACGCCCTGTCGATCAGGGTCCGGCACCGGTCGGAGCAGGCCTACGCCCGTTTCCTCGATACCAGTAGCATGATCGCCAGCCCGCTGCTGCTGGATGCGCAATATGCCGGCATGCTCGACCGCTATATCAACGCCTATATCTCCGGCCGCACCATGGAAGATGCCGCGCGGGAGCTGGGCGATCTGGAGATCCTGGCGCAGCAGCTCAACCGCGGACAGCGGCCAGTGCGCCGCGTGCAGATCGAACCGAAGGTCACCGTCAAAGTCGCTTTCCGCCGCGTCACCGCTGACGAGGAGGCGCTGATCGACCTGCGCTTTGCCCGGATGTTCGAGGCAAGAATGGAACGCACAGCGCGCGCGCTGGAACGGGTAACCCGCAGATATGAAGGAAGCGCGGCTGTCTGGTATGAATATGCGGCAGCCGAATATAACCGCGTCCAGCACAGCGATTTCGGCGGCAAACCGGTGTTCCGCGGCTTCGGCTTTTCCAATGGCGAATTGATCGTCATGGCCAACCCCTATTCCGATGCCGAGGCATGGCGCGCGGTGAACAGGGCGCTGGCCATCGATCCCGGCCACGCGCAGGCGCAGCGGCTCAAGGCAGAAATCTTGCTCGCCCGGCTGGTGCGCGCGGGCGATCTGGCCGATGCGGATGAATATGACATGGTTCGCGCGCTGCTCGCCCCGCTGGCGCGCACGCCGGAACGTCACCCGCTGGCTGCGGCGCTGTATTTCCAGTCCTATGTCGAACAGGGCCGCACGCCCCCCGAAGCCGCGTTCCGGCAGATGCGCGCAGCCTTCATCACCAATTCCGGCGTCGGCGATTTCCGCTACGCCTATGCCACCGCTCTCAGCCGGCGGGGCGAGAAGGGCATGGCGCGGGGCTTGCTGATGTCGATGCTCAATGATCCCGCCTTCGAAGCGGCGGCACTGCGCGCGCTGGAGGTAACGCAATAGAAGGCTCTGCGCGAAACCAAACGGGGCGGCCCTGCGTATGGCTCCTATGAACCGCCCCATTCTTGTGCCGATCCTCGGCGACCAGCTGTCCCGCAATCTGTCCAGCCTTGAAAGCCTCACCCCCGCCGCAACCCGCATCCTGATGATGGAGGTGTGGGACGAGGCGACCTATGTGAAGCACCACAAGCAGAAGATCGTGCTGATCTTTTCGGCCATGCGCCACTTCGCCGCCGAATTGCGCGCCGAAGGCTGGCAGGTCGATTACGTGGCGCTGGACGATCCCGGCAACACTGGCAGTTTCACCGGCGAGGTCGCCCGCGCCGTGGAACGCCATGCGCCCTCGGAGATCCGCGTCACCGAAAGCGGTGAATGGCGCGTGCAGCAGGCCATGCTGGAATGGGAGGGCCGCTTCCCCTGCCCTGTCTCGATCCTCCCCGACACCCGCTTCATCGCCACCCACGCCGATTTCCGCGCCTTCGCCGATGGTCGCAAGCATCTGACGATGGAGTATTTCTACCGCGAAATGCGCCGGAAGACGGGGCTGCTGATGGAGGGCGACAAGCCTGCGGGCGGCGTCTGGAACCTCGATGCGGAAAACCGCGAGCCGCCCAAGGCGGGATTAAAAGCGCCCCCCACGCCCAAGTTCGCCCCCGACGCGATCACGCGGGAGGTCATCGCCCTCGTCAGCGAACGCTTCCCCGACCATTTCGGCGATCTCGAACCCTTCGGCTGGCCCGTCACCCGCGCCGAGGCTTTGCAAGCCGCCGAGGCCTTCTTCGCCCGCCGCCTGAGCCTCTTCGGCCCCTATCAGGACGCGATGGTCCACGGGGAGGATGACCTGTATCACTCGATGCTCTCGACCAGCCTCAATTGCGGGCTGCTGGACGCGCTGGAACTGTGCCGCGCGGCCGAGGCGGAATATCGTGCAGGCCGCGCGCCGTTGAACTCGGTCGAAGGCTTCATCCGCCAGATCATCGGCTGGCGCGAATATGTGCGCGGGTTCTACTGGCACCAGATGCCGGGGCTGGCCGAGGCCAATGAACTCGCCGCCCACCGCCCGCTCCCCGAGTTTTTCTGGACGGGCAAGACCGACATGCGCTGCCTGTCAGACTGCATCCGCACCACGCGCGAGGATGCCCACGCCCACCACATCCAGCGGCTGATGGTGCTCGGCAATTTCTGTCTGATTGCGGGGATCGATCCGCAGCAGGTCGCCGACTGGTATCTCGCCGTTTACGCCGACGCCTATGAATGGGTCGAACTGCCCAATGTGGCTGGCATGGTGCTTTATGCCGATGGCGGCAGGCTGGCGACCAAGCCCTATGCGGCGTCCGGCAATTACATCAACAAGATGTCCGATTACTGCGGCAAGTGCCGTTACAAGGTCGCGCAAAAAACCGGCCCCGATGCCTGCCCCTTTAACCCGCTCTACTGGGACTTCATGGTCAGGAACCGCCGGGCGCTGGAGAGCAACCACCGCATCGGGCGCATCTATGGCACGTGGGACCGGATGGCCGAGGACAAGCGGGCAGAATATCTGCAAGCGGCCGAAAACTTCCTCGACAGCCTCGTGCCGGCAAGCGAAGGTTGGGCCAGAACCGTATAAGGGAGCCGACCATGCTGACCATCCACCACCTGCGCCTATCGCAATCCGAACGCATCGTCTGGCTGGCCGAGGAACTGGGGCTGGATTACGAATGCAAGCTTTACACCCGCCGCACCGACAACCGCCTCGCGCCCGATGAATACAAGGCGCTCCACCCGATGGGCATCGCGCCCGTCATCACCGACGGCGACCTTGTGCTGGGCGAAAGCGGCGCGATCATGGATTACATCATCGCCAAATATGCGCCCGATACGGCCTTGGTGCCCGGTGTGGACCACCCCGATTTCGCCGACCACCTGTTCTACCTCCACTGGGCCAACGCGACCTTCATGACGAATGGCATGATGGCGCTGGTGGCACAGTTCATGGGCGCCAAGGAACTGCCCGCATTCGTGGCAGACCGTGTGCAGAAGGGCTGGGCGATTGTCGAAAAGCGGCTGGGCGAGGCGGAGTATTTCGGCGGATCGCAGTTGACGACCGCAGACATCATGATGGGCTTCCAACTCACCACCAGCCGCGCGATGAGCGGGTCGAGCATCGACGGGATGCCCAACCTGCAAGCCTACCTTAAGCGCATTGGCGAGCGGCCTGCGTATCAAGCAGCGATGGCGAAGTGCGAACCGGGGATGCCGCCCAAGCTGGATTGAGCGCCGCAAAGGGCACACCACCCCGTCGCACCAGCGGCGCGGCCGGTCCCGTGCGGCGGAACTGCCGGTCCTGCCGTCCGGTTCTGCTGGAAAGCTGCGCGGACGTTCCGCGCGGCTGCCACCCTGAACCGGATGCAAGGACGACCCTGATGGCCCAATCCCCCCAACCACAACCGCCGCGCACGAAATGGCTCTGGGTGGCGGTGATCGTTGTCTTCACGGTGCTGCTGACGATTGTGCTGTTCAACCCATCGGGCCAGGCCGATGGCACGATGGAAGATCCCGTCGTGATGGAAGACACTGGTGAAGGTACCGGCGTTGGCCAGACCCCGCCCGCCAGCGGCCCTGCGCCCGAACCCTTCGCGCCGGGCGGCGAACCGTCCGACTGATCAGACCGGCTTTTCCCGCCGCAGCAGCTCCGCCTTGATCGCCAGCCCATAGGCATAGCCCCCCAGCGACCCGTCGCCCGCGATCACCCTGTGGCAGGGGATCAGCACCGCGACATGGTTGGCGCCGTTCGCGCCGCCGACCGCGCGGCTGGCCTTGGGATTGCCGAGAGCTGCCGCCAACTGGCCGTAGCTTCGCGTTTGCCCGTGCGGGATGCGGCGCAGTTCTTCCCAGACGCGTTGCTGGAAGGCGGTGCCCTTCACATCGAGCGGGATTGCGGCGCTGCCCGAAACATTGGCGCCCGGCTGCTCGACCGCCTCAACCACAGCGGCAAACAGCGTGCGGAATTCCTCGCCAGCGGGGATCAACTCGGCGCGGGGGAAGCGGGCGCGCAATTCTGCTTCACCCTCTCCGAAGGCGAGACAGCACACACCCACTTCGGTAGCCGCAACCAGCATCGGGCCAAACGACGTGTCCAGCACCGCCCAATGCACCCGCTTGCCCGCGCCGCCCCTGCTCCAGTCACTCGGCTTCATTCCCAGCCTGCCTTTCGTCTCTGCATAGAACTGTCCAGATCCCCCGTAACCTGCCTTTGCCAAGGCTTCGGTCACCCCCAGACCCTGCCCAAGTGCCGCCCGCACCCGCTCCTCGCGCAGCGCCTTGGCAAAAGCAGCGGGGGATAGTCCGACGGAGCGTTTGAACAGGCGCTGGAAGTGGGTTGGGGTGTAGCCGGTCAGATCGGACAGCGCCTCCAGCGTCATCGGTCCGTTGGCCGTGATCGCGGCGATGGCGGCGAGCACGCAGGCCTCTTCGGCGCTTTGACCGTTAGGTATGCAGCGTTTACAGGGCCTTAAGCCAGCACCCTCAGCCTGCGCCGAGGTCACATAGAAACGCACATTCTTGCGCAAGGGCGCCCGCGCCGGGCAGGACGGGCGGCAATAGATGCCTGTCGAATGGACGCCGGTGACGAAAGCGCCGTCGAACCGCCGGTCCTTGGCCAGCATCGCCTGCCAGCGGTCTTCGTCAGACATGTTCCCTGAATGTTTCACGTGAAACACTCTGCCACAAGCCCGCCTGCGCCGCACCCCCGGTGTTTGCGTTCAATGTCGCATCGCGCGCCAAAGCCGCTATAACCGCAGCCATGATCCGCCGCATCCTCGCCTTTGCCCTCAGCGCCCTTGCGCTTGCCCAGCCTGCTGCCGCCGATCCCGGCGATGTCGATGCCGCGTCGCGCGGGGTTGTCCGGGTGGTGCTGATCGGCGAGGAAAATGGCGAGACTATCCCCGTCTCCCACGGCACCGGCTTCGCCGTTTCGCCGACGCAGATTGTCACCAATGCCCACGTGGTCAGCGAAGCGGCGCAAGACGATACCTTGCGGATCGGCATTGTCCCGTCCGAAGGCGCCGGCGGTGCATTTGCCCGCGTCGTCGCGATCAGCCCTCGCAATGATCTGGCTCTGCTGGAAATCGCGCGCGGAAGCCTGCGACTGCCCCCGCTGGCACTGGCGGGCAGCGTCACCAGCAATCTGGGCGAGGTGTCGGCGGTTGGCTATCCGATGAATGTCGATCTGGCACAGGGCCTTGATATTGGAGACATCTTCCGCGCCCAGCCACCGGTCAAATCGCGCGGCTTTCTGTCGGGGGAGCGCCCTTCACGCCAGTTTGACACCATCCTCCACACCGCACCGATTGCGCGCGGCAATTCCGGCGGGCCGCTGCTTGATCCGTGCGGGCGGGTGATCGGCGTCAACAGCTTCAGCGCGGATTCGGCGGGCGGGGACGGAGAATTCTACTTCGCGGTATCCTTGCGCGAATTGCTGCCATTCCTGCGGGGTAACGGGGTTGAGCCGGTGACCAACGCCCTGCCTTGCCGTTCGATCGAGGAGCTGAACGCCGAGGAGCGCGAGCGGCTGGAAACCGCGCAATCGCAAGCGCGCGACAAATTGGCAGAGCGCTCCGAAACTCTGCGCGAGGTGCGCGATACGGCGCGGCTCACCGCCCAGATGGAGGTGATCGAGGCGCGCGAAAACCGCATGGCCATTGCCCTGATCGCGCTGCTCGCAGCAATCGGCGCGGGCTATGCCGCGGCGGTCTGGCGCAAGGACGAAGCGCGGCGTGCCCACACCCGCATCGCCGCCGCACTTTCGGCTGCCGCACTGGCGATCGCCTTGCTGGCATGGTTTACCCGCCCCGGCCTTGCCGAAATCGAGGACCGCGTCACCGCTGCAATCGCCAAAGCAGAAGGTGACAACCGGCCCGCCTCCGGATCGGACGCTGCCGAAGGCGCACTGATCTGCACGCTTGTGCCGGAACGCAGCCGGGTCACGTCGGCCAGGACAGATGATGTCGCCTTTGAATGGTCGGCCGATGGCTGCGTCAACGGGCGCACACAATATGGTCTGGGCACAGCTGGCGAATGGAAGCGCGTGTTTGCGGCGCAGGATGATGCAGCGGTGGCGGTCAACACATATGATCCTGCCACGCGCACCCTGCGCACCGATCGCTATCTGCTCGGCCAGCAGGCGCTCGCCGCCGCGCGCGAATCGCGGGGCACCTATTCGCCGCCCGCCTGCGGCGTGAGCGATGCGGCCAGCACGCTGGGCGAACAGCAATCGGCACTGATCGCCAACCTGCCCGAACGCCCCAACGAACGGCTGGTCTATAGCTGCGCGGCGAAGCGTTGAGGCGGCGCGAACGGGCCGCAACCTCTCCCCCGTTCCATTCGCACCTGCACAATTACTACCCCTCGCGGCTTGCACCGACGGGAATCAATTGCTAGGCGCGCGCCAACCTTGCGGGGCACCCTTGCGCGTGCCCCACTCCCAAGGCCCAAGCAGTATTTCTTTGACGCTTCGCAAGAGGATCGCACACGCGTGGACATTTCCGCCGGTATCAAGGCTAGCCTCGCTGGACGCTATGCCTCGGCCCTGTTTGATCTCGCCGCTGAAAACGGCAAGGTAACTGCGGTCGAGAAGGATCTCGAAACGCTGGGCGCTGCCCTGGCCGAATCGGCTGATCTGGCGGCGCTCACCACCAACCCGGAACTGGGCCGCGATATCGCAGGGCAGGCAATGGGCGCAGTGGCGAAAAAGCTGAAGCTGTCCCCGCTCACCACCAATTTCCTCGGCGTGCTGTCCGGCAATCGCCGTCTGGGCAAGCTGCCCGCGATCATCAGCGCCTTCCGCGCGATTGCCGCTGCCCAGCGCGGCGAAGTGACGGCGACTGTCACCAGCGCCCACCCGCTCAGCGATGATCAGATCGCCGCACTGAAGACCAAGCTGACGGCGCGCGAAGGGCGCACCGTCATGCTCACCGCCTCGGTCGATCCGGACCTTCTGGGCGGCCTCGTCGTCACCATCGGCTCGCAGCGCATTGATGCCTCGATCCGCACCCGTCTCAACTCGCTTGCCAAAGCCATGCAGGCTTAAAGGACTGAACCATGGAAATCCGCGCCGCAGAAATCTCGAAGGTCATCAAGGACCAGATCGCCAATTTCGGCACCGAGGCTGAAGTCAGCGAAACCGGCACCGTCTTGTCGGTGGGTGACGGGATCGCCCGCATCCACGGCCTCGACAAGGTGCAGGCCGGTGAGATGGTGGAATTCGCCAATGGCGTGCAGGGCATGGCCTTGAACCTCGAAGCCGATAACGTCGGCGTCGTGATCTTCGGCTCGGACGCCGAGATCAAGGAAGGTGACGTGGTCAAGCGCACCGGCACCATCGTCGACGTGCCGGTTGGCAAGGGCCTGCTGGGGCGCGTTGTCGACGCGCTCGGCAACCCGATTGACGGCAAGGGCCCGATCGTCACCACGCAGCGCAGCCGCGTCGAAGTGAAGGCGCCCGGCATCATCCCGCGCGAATCCGTGTCGGAGCCGGTGCAGACCGGCCTGAAGGCGATTGACGCGCTGGTCCCTGTGGGCCGCGGCCAGCGCGAGCTGATCATCGGTGACCGCCAGACCGGCAAGACCGCTGTCGCCATCGACACCTTCATCAACCAGAAGGAAGCCAACGCGGGCGACGACGAAGGCAAGAAGCTGTACTGCGTCTATGTCGCCGTCGGCCAGAAGCGTTCGACCGTCGCGCAGATCGTCAAGCAGCTCGAAGAAAACGGCGCGATGGAATATTCCATCGTGGTCGCCGCGACCGCTTCGGAGCCCGCCCCGCTTCAGTACCTCGCGCCCTACACCGGCTGCGCGATGGGTGAATTCTTCCGCGACAACGGCATGCACGCCGTGATCGTGTATGACGATTTGTCGAAGCAGGCCGTGGCTTACCGCCAGATGTCGCTGCTGCTGCGTCGTCCTCCGGGCCGTGAAGCCTATCCGGGCGACGTGTTCTACCTCCACAGCCGCCTGCTTGAGCGTGCGGCAAAGATGAACAGCGACAACGGCAGCGGTTCGCTGACCGCGCTGCCGATCATCGAAACGCAGGCAGGCGACGTGTCGGCCTACATCCCGACCAACGTGATTTCGATCACCGACGGCCAGATCTTCCTTGAAACCGGCCTGTTCTATCAGGGCATTCGCCCCGCCATCAACGTGGGCCTTTCGGTGTCGCGTGTGGGCGGTGCCGCCCAGACCAAGGCGATGAAGAAGGTATCGGGCTCGATGAAGCTGGACCTTGCGCAGTACCGCGAAATGGCGGCGTTTGCGCAGTTCGGTTCGGACCTCGATGCCTCGACCCAGAAGCTGCTGAACCGCGGCGCTCGTCTGACCGAGCTGCTGAAGCAGAAGCAGTTCAGCCCGATGCCGTTTGAAGAACAGACCGTGTCGATCTACGCCGGCACCAACGGCTTCCTCGACGCGATCCCGGTGAACCGGGTGAACGAATACGAAGCCCAGATGCTGGACTTCATGCGCCGTGAGCACGGTTCGGTCCTGACCGAAATCCGCACCAGCAAGAAGTTCGAAGGCGAAGTCGCGGACAAGACCAAGGCCGCGCTCGAAGCCTTCGCCAAGCAGTTTGCGTAAGGACGCCCTGAAGTGCCCTCACTGAAGGAACTCAAAGGTCGGATCAACTCGGTCAAATCGACCCAGAAGATCACCAAGGCCAAGCAGATGGTCGCGGCGGCCAAGCTTCGCCGTGCCCAGGCTGCTGCCGAAGCCGGCCGGCCCTATGCCACGCGCCTTGCGGCGGTGATGGCATCGCTGGCGGGCAAGGTTGCGGGCTCTTCCGCACCCAAGCTGCTGGCTGGCACCGGCGCGGATCAGCGTCACCTCCTCGTGGTGGTCAACACCGACAAGGGCCTGTGCGGCGGTCTGAACTCCAATCTCGTCAAGGCTGCCAAGCTGAAGGCGAAGGAGCTGATGGCGGCTGGCAAGACGGTCGAATTCTACCTCGTCGGCAAGAAAGGCCGCGCGCCGTTGAAGCGCGAATTCCCGACGCTGATCGGCGAGGGCTTCGACACCAGCACGGCCAAGACCCCGGGTTTCACCGAGGCGGAAGCCATCGCCAACGAACTGATCGCGATGTTCGACGCGGGCAAGTTCGATGTCGCGCACCTGATCTACCCGACCTTCAAATCGGCGCTGGCGCAGGACCCGACCATCAACCAGCTGATCCCCGTCCCCGCCCCGACCAACGCAGTCGAAGCGGAATCGGTCGTCGATTACGAGCCGTCGGAGGAGGAAATCCTCGAAGAACTGCTGCCGCGTTATGTGCGCACGCAGTTGTTCGGCGCGCTGCTGGAACGGGAGGCATCCGAACAGGGCGCCTCGATGACCGCGATGGACAACGCCACGCGCAACGCGGGCGAGCTGATCCAGAAGCTCACGATCATCTACAACCGCCAGCGTCAGGCGGCGATCACCACCGAACTTATCGAAATCATTGCTGGCGCCGAAGCGCTCTAATCGAAAGCCAAGGAAACAATCATGGCCACCGCACCCGCCCTTAATCAAACGACCAACGGCACCATCAGCCAGGTCATCGGCGCTGTCGTCGACGTGCAGTTCCCCGGTGAACTGCCCGCGATCCTCACCGCGCTCGAAACCCGCAACGGCGACAAGACGCTGGTGCTCGAAGTCGCCCAGCACCTCGGTGAAAACACCGTGCGCACCATCGCGATGGACGCGACCGAAGGTCTCACCCGCGGCAGCGAAGTGATCAACACCGGCGCGCAGATCAGCGTTCCCGTTGGCCCAAAGGTGCTCGGCCGCATCATGAACGTCATCGGCGAAGCCATCGACGAGCGCGGCCCGATCGGTGCGGAAAGCACCATGCCGATCCATGCCGATGCCCCCCTGTTCGTCGACCAGTCGACCGACGCAGCGATCCTTGTGACCGGCATCAAGGTGATCGACCTGCTCGCGCCCTATGCGCGCGGCGGCAAGATCGGCCTGTTCGGCGGCGCCGGCGTCGGCAAGACCGTGCTTATCCAGGAACTGATCAACAACATCGCCAAGGGCCACGGCGGCGTGTCCGTCTTCGCCGGCGTGGGTGAGCGTACCCGCGAAGGCAACGATCTCTACCACGAATTCCTCGACGCCGGCGTTATCGCCAAGGACGCCGATGGCAACGCCACCTCGGAAGGCTCCAAGGTTGCGCTCGTGTTCGGCCAGATGAACGAGCCCCCGGGCGCCCGCGCCCGCGTCGCTCTGTCGGGCCTGACGATGGCGGAATATTTCCGCGACGTCGAAGGCCAGGACGTATTGTTCTTCGTCGACAACATCTTCCGCTTCACGCAGGCGGGCTCGGAAGTGTCGGCGCTGCTCGGCCGTATTCCTTCGGCGGTGGGTTATCAGCCGACGCTGGCCACCGACATGGGCAAGCTGCAGGAACGTATCACCTCGACCACCAAGGGTTCGATCACCTCGGTGCAGGCGATCTACGTTCCCGCGGATGACTTGACCGACCCGGCGCCTGCTGCGTCCTTCGCTCACTTGGATGCGACCACTACGCTGAACCGCGCGATTTCGGAACTCGGCATTTACCCGGCGGTTGACCCGCTGGACTCGACCAGCCGCGTGCTTGAACCCCGCGTTGTCGGTGCCGAGCATTACGAAACGGCCCGCCGCGTTCAGGAAACCCTGCAGAAGTACAAGAGCCTGCAGGACATCATCGCCATTCTCGGGATGGATGAGCTGTCGGAAGAGGACAAGACGATCGTCGCCCGCGCGCGCAAGATCCAGAAGTTCCTTTCGCAGCCCTTCCACGTCGCGGAAGTCTTCACCGGCATCTCGGGCGTGTTCGTGCAGATCGAAGACACCGTAAAAAGCTTCAAGGCAGTGGTCGACGGCGAATATGACCACCTGCCCGAACAGGCCTTCTACATGGTCGGCGGCATCGATGATGTGATCGCCAAGGCCAAGAAGATGGCTGAAGAGGCGTAAGGCAGCATGCCCCTCCACTTCGAACTCGTCACACCCGCCAAACTCGTCCGTTCCGAGGAAGTCCACATGGTGGTCGTCCCCGGGACCGAGGGTGAGTTCGGCGTGCTTGAGGGCCACGCGCCCTTCATGAGCACCATCCGCGACGGTGCGGTGCAGGTTTTCGCCACGGCGAATGCTGCCCCTGAAATCATTCAGGTGCGCGGCGGCTTTGCCGAGGTGAATGAAAAGGGTCTCACCGTCCTTGCGGAACACGTCGAGGGATAGGCCTCGCGCTAATCGACAAACGACCAATAGGGGCGGGCCAATGGCTCGCCCTTTTTGTTTCTATCCCCTTCCCTTTGCGTGCGTCCCTCGGCACAACATGCGGCAATGTTTCCTGAGGAGAGGACGCTTGAAACTTGTCTCCACTTTCGCACTGGCTCTCGCAATGACCGTCGCTTCCACCACTGGCGCGGCCGCGCAGGAAACCCCGGTTCCCGGCGTCCCCGGTCCGGAGCAGGACCCCCACATCTGGCTGGAAGAAGCCCGCAGCCCCGAAGCGCTGGACTGGGTTGCCAAGGAAAACGCCCGGACCCTTGCCGCGTTCGAAGCCGACCCGCGCTTTGCACAAGCAAAGGCCGAGGCGCTGGCCATCTTCGACAGCGAAGACCGCATCCCCTTCGTCAGCTTCCGCCCCGATGGCCTGTATAATTTCTGGCAGGACAAGGCCAACCCCAAGGGCATCCTGCGCCGCACCACGCTGGAAAGCTATCGCACGGCAAAGCCCGAATGGGAGATCATTCTGGACGTTGATGCGCTCGCCAAGGCGGAAGGCAAGGAGTGGGTCTATCAGGGCTCAACCTGCCTGCCGCCTGCGCTGAACAAGTGCATGATCGCGCTGTCCGATGGCGGCGAGGATGCCACCATCATGCGCGAATTCGACACCGCGACGAAGCAGTTCGTCGAAGGCGGTTTTGTGCTTGATGCCAAAAGCCAGGGCGGGATCAGCTGGATCGACGCCGACACGCTGCTGGTCGGCCGCGGCTTTGGCGAAGGCACGCTCACTGAAAGCGAATACCCCTTTACCAGCCGTGTCTGGAAGCGCGGCACGGCCATCGCCGATGCGCCGGAAATCTTCCGGGGCGAGCCAACCGACGTGTGGGCCGGTGCCAACCTGCTGCGCGACAACAAGGGCACAATCCACGCCCGCACCGCGTTCCGCGGGATCAGCTTCCACGAAACGCTGAACTATGTCGAAAAGGACGGCCAGTGGCTGCAGCTCGACATTCCCAAGAAGGCCGGGCTGTACGGGATCGTGCAAGGCCACGTGATGATCTCGACCGACGAGGACTGGACCGTCGACGGCCAGACCTTCCCCGCCGACAGCCTGATCGCAGTTGATCTGGCAGAGTGGAAGGCGAACCCCAACGGCGCCAAGAAGACCCTCGTCTGGGCGCCGGGCGAACGCCAGACCAAGCAGGGCGGCGCGGTGACCGGCAATGCGCTGTTCGTCACCCTGCTCGACAATGTCGTGGGCAAGGTGCTGCAGTTCAATTTCGAAGGCGGGCAATGGGTCAGCAAGCAGGTTGCCCTGCCCGACAATGCGACGCTGGGCATTGCAGCATCCTCGGACGAAACCGACCAGATCATGTACACCGTGACCGGCTTCCTTGAGCCGACCACCCTGTATTATTCGGACGGCAGCGCGCCGCCTGCGGTGCTGAAGACCAGCCCCGCCTATTTCGCGCCAGAAGGCATGGAAGTCGAACAGCACGAGGCGACGAGCAAGGACGGGACGAAGATCCCCTACTTCATCGTCAAGCCCAAGGGCATGAAGCCCGACGGCACCACCGCGACGCTGCTGACCGGTTATGGCGGCTTTCAGGTGCCGCGCCTGCCCGCCTATCTAGCCTCCACCGGCAAGCTGTGGGTGGAAAAGGGCGGCGCCTACGTGCTCGCCAATATGCGCGGCGGCGGGGAATTCGGGCCGAAATGGCACCAGACCGCAATCCGCGAAAACAAGCAGCGCACCTGGGATGATTTCATTGCAGTGGGCGATGATCTGGTGAAGCGGGGGTTCACCTCGCCCCAGCATCTCGGCATTCAGGGCGGCAGCCAAGGCGGGTTGCTGGTCGGCACCGCCTTTACCCAGCGGCCTGACCTGTTTGGCGCAGCGATCGTCCAGATCCCGCTGTTCGACATGCTGCGTTATCACCTGATCGGGCGCGGGGCTTCGTGGATCGGCGAATATGGTGATCCGCGCATTCCCGAACAGCGCGCCTGGATCGACGGATATTCGCCCTATCAGAAGATCGTTGCAGGCGTCGATTACCCCGCACCGTTCCTGTGGGCATCGACCGCCGATGATCGCACCCACCCCGCCCACGCGCGCAAGGGTGCGGCCAAGCTGAAGGCCTTGGGCCAGCCCTATTACTACTTCGAGGATACCACCGGCGGCCATTCGGGCGGCGTCGACAATGACCAGCGCGCCAAGCTTCAGGCGCTGCAATTCATCTATCTGATGCAGCGATTGATGGACCCGCGACCGGCCAAATAAGCGGTCATTCAGCGTGACAAATCAAAGGGGCGGCTCCAACCCGGGGCCGCCTTTTTGCGTTAGCCGGGGCACCCAACGCGGCTACCTGTAAATGTCTCCGACACATTGCTTTCGGTTCGCCGCACAGGAGGCACGGCGTGGTTCATCAACGCTGGATTAACCATATTTTGCAGCAACTCGTTAAGTCGCTCCGTCAACATTGAGGCCGTCGGGGGCGATGAGCACCAGCAACGAGGATGATCACCGATGGCCTACCCCAGAAACGTCTCGATCGCCGATGCGATCAAAAGTTATTACGAACTGCCCCGCAACCACCGCGTGCACTGGTCGAAAGCGCGCAAGGACGAGGTCGTGCGGGCTGTTCGGGATCAGGTGATGAGCTTCCACGAAGCGCGCGAACGGTATTTGCTGAGCCGCAGCGAATTCGATCAGTGGGAAGCAGACTATCTCGCCAGCGGGCGTGAAACAGCAGGGATGCAGGACGCCTGATTATATCATGGCGTTCTGCGACAGGGCTGACGCCGAACGCGGAAGCGATGCTCATACGCTGCGCAGGCTATCGCGCCGCGACGGGGATCAGCACCTCGTTGCGGCGCAGCGGACCGGGCACCATCGGCGCATCGTAGAAGGCAAACTCCGCCTCGCCCGCGGCCAGCAGGCCCTGTCCCGTGATCCAGTCGCGAAGCCGTGCTTCCATCAGGGCAAGGTCACGGCCCGATCCATTGCCGGAAAAACGTACCGCCGCCATGCGCCGCGCGGGCATCTGGGTCAGGGCGATGTCGGCAGGCGCGGGCGGCAGGGTTGCCAGCGTGTATTTCGACGGCATGACAAACCGCATCCGCCATTCGCCCGGCTGGATTTCATCTTGCAGGACCGGCGCGGTCATGGCGATGTTTTCCCCGCCCTCCGGGCGATCCTGCGCAAAGATGTAGGCAGCGAGCCTACGAAAGCTTGGCCCGCTCGCGCGTTCGCGGCTGCCGGAATGGCTGACTTCGGCGACAATCAGGGGCGGATAATCGCGCAGTTCGAAATCGGCGTCGGCACGGACAAGGGCGAACTCGGGCTGTTCGGTCTGGCGTTGGGCATACACGGCGGCGGCTCCCACAGCGGCGATGCCCAAGCCGGCGGCGATCCACTTTGCAGCTGTCATGACCTGTCTCCTTCGCTTGCCACCGTAAAAGTCGGCTAGGCGGGCGAAGGTTCCTTCAGATCGGCAGTCTAACGGGTCGGCGCGTCGAAATCGGCAGGCTTGTTTGCCACCCACGCCACGAATTTGGCGATGGCGGCATTGTCGCGGATGATGTCCGCATTATCCCCGATGCGCGCCAGTTCGTTGTTGGTGAAGTTGGCGTGGATCGTCTTGTGGCAGATCGGGTGGATCGGCACCTTCACCTTGCCCTTCTTGGCCTTGGGCACGGGGTGATGCCACTGGACGATGTCGCCAAGCGGGCGGGCGCAGAGCCAGCAGTTCGGTGCGTCGCTCACTTCTTGTCCGCCGCTTTCTTCTTTTTCATCGCGTCATGGAAGCGGTCTGCCCAGCCCGGTTTCACCAACTGTTCGGCGCGGACCATGCGCAGTTCTCCCGGTGCGACATCACGGCTGACCGCCGATCCCGCAGCCACGATGGCATCGGCCCCGATGGCGACAGGTGCGATCAGGGAGGAATTGGAACCGATGAACGCCCGTTCGCCGATCACGGTCTTGTATTTGAAGTAGCCATCGTAATTGCAGGTTATCGTGCCCGCGCCGATGTTGGCACCCGCGCCGATAGTGGCATCACCCAGATAGGTGAGGTGGCTGGCCTTTGCGCCCGCGCCCAGCACAGCGTTTTTCACCTCGACGAAATTGCCGATGAAACTGCCCTCGCCCAGTTCGGTGCCGGGACGCAGGCGGGCAAACGGGCCGACCTTGACCCCGGTGGCAAGCGATGCGCCTTCGATGTGCGAATTTGCGCGGATCAGCACATCGTCGGCGATGGTCACGCCGGGGCCGAAGAACACGTTGGGTTCAATCGTGACGTCGCGGCCGATCACCGTGTCGTAAGCGAAAAACACCGTGTCAGGGGCAATGAGGGTCGCGCCCTCATCCATCGCGCGCAGGCGCCGCGCCGACTGCCAGCGGGTTTCTGCATCAGCGAGTTCGGCGCGGCTATTGATGCCCGCCACCTCGTCGGCGCTCTCTGCCACGATCACCGCGCAAGGCCGCCCGTCGCCAATTGCGATGTTGACGATATCGGGGAGGTAATATTCGCCCTGCGCATTGTCGTTGCCAACCCGCGCCAGCAAAGCGAACAGATCGGCGGATCGCGCCGCGATCAGGCCGGAATTGCACAGGCCGCAGGCGCGCTCGCTTTCATCAGCGTCCTTGTATTAGACCATCTTGATGATGCGGCCATCATCATCCGCGATCACCCGGCCATAGGCGAGCGGGTCAGCCGGTTCGAAGCCGAGCACCACGGCAGCCGGCGCATCATCGCCATGCAGCCGCGACAGCATCGC
>JBEQBX010000041.1:0-24137 GCA_041639595.1 Porphyrobacter sp. | reverse complement strand
ATCGGCCTTGACCCGCAGCAGATCGACCACGACCGGACGCTCAAGCCCGTCAATCGCAACGCTTGCCAGTGTGCGGGTCATGGTGACACCGGGATAGGCGCTGTCGATATCGGCAATGCTGACGGCGAATTCGGGGCTGTCGGCAAAGTGCAACTGGCGCGGGGCGTGGCGTTCGCCTTCTTCCTCGATCGCGTCGAAATGACTGCGCTCGTCCACCACCAGCGCATTGTGGGCAACCGTCTGCTTGGCCCAGCTTTCGTTTTCGGGGAGATATTTGCCCCCGTCCTTGGCCGGAATGTTCAGGAACCGCGCCGCGCCGTAATCGGTCACGACCTGCGCGCCATTGTCGTAGTATTGCCAGCTCAGCTTGTCGAAATGGCCGTGCCCCATGCCGAGCGAGGTGTTCTTGATCACCAGCGTCTGCCCGGTGTCGGCATCGCCGCGCCGGATCAGCGCGACTGCGCCCATCGTGCCGTCCGCTCCGTCACGCAGGACCAGCGAACCGAAGGGGAAGGGCTTGGTCAGCCCCGCCGCCAGATCACGGGCGACCCGTTCGCCCGCAGGCGAGAATGCCACGCGCTGCTGGCGCGCGGCGATCCCCAGCAAGGCGGGATCGCGGGTCCGGGCGTAGGCGATGGCGACCCCTTGATACAGTTCCTCGGTGTTGAGGCTTTTGTCGCGGATCGCATCGTTGAATGACAGGAACCGCCCGCCATAGGTCAGGTGCACAGTCGTTTTGACGGCCTTCAACAGCACGCGGTCACGCCGTTCGAAAATGCGTTGGGCAGGATCATGCCGATCAATCGCATCGGCAAACACCACGAAGGGCCACAAGGAGTACCGCTGATAATATGGCCCTTCGGCATAATACCCGTCGGGCGACAGCAGCAGGTCGATCTGGCGCAGGAACCCGGTCTTGCCGTCCTTGGCCGAACCCAGCAGCGCCCGGTCCACCAGATCGCGGTCGCCCAGAACATAGCCGGTCATGCCGACCCCGGCGGTCGACCAGGTGGCGTGGTTGTGGATGCGATTGAAGGTCTTGCCGCTTTCCACTGACATGAATTCGGCCATCTGCCTGAACAGTGTGTCGATCCGCGCGCGGTCAGCTTTCGCAAGGGTGCCCCTGACTGGCTCGTAACCCTGAATGGCATTCACCAGCCACACGGCATCATTGAGGTTCTGCCAGAACAGCCGGCCATATTGCTGGTTCGAACGCGCCGGATGCGGCCCGAGCTTGGGGTAAAGCGCGGCATATTCCAGCAGCATGTCCCGCACGTAATCGCGGTAACGCTGATCGCCGGTGATGCGGTAAAGCTCGCCTGCTGCGGCCAGTGCGCGGTAGTTGCGCTTGTGCAGTTCGTGGGTCTGCCCGCCGCCCACATCGACCGGCACCGGCACGTCGATCCCGGCGGCCATCATATCGCCGACGAAGCGTTCGGCGCGGGCCTTTTCCTCGTTGAACAGCGGGGCAGGGGCCGCGTGTTCGGCTGTTGCGACGGCCTGCGCAGTTTGGGCAGCTGCGGGGGCAGGCAAGACTGCCAGCGCTGCCGACGCGAGGGCCGCGCCTGCTGCGGCGGTGTGAAAACGCATCATTGCACGCTTCCTTCAAAACCATTGCGGGCAATGGTCTGCTGCGGGGTGACATCAGGGCGGGCGAGAGTGATCACCGGTGCAGGGGTCCCCTCGGCAGCATTGTCTTCAACCCGGGTGAGCGGTGAACCGGTGGTGTGGACGATCCGGATCGGCGCTGCGCGGGTGAACGTATTGCCTGCGATCAGGATATCCTGAACGCCGGTCAGCAGCAGGGACGCAGGCGCGCCGCCCATCGGCTTGGCCCCGACGTCTGCGACCTGATTGCCTTCGAAAACCAGGCGCGGGCCGAACGTGCTTTCGTCATTCCCGCCGCGATAAAGCGCGACCAGAGGCCCGGCGATGGTGCTGAAAGTCGATCCTGTCACTTTCACATTTTCGGTGTTGTAGCGGCCCAGATTGTCCGTCTCGCTGTCTCCGCCAATCACCCGGCCTTCAATATTGGCAAAGCGGCTGTTGGTGACGGTCACCCGCTCCGCCAGCGCGCCTTTGCCCAACGCGATGACATCGAACGCCCTGTTCACCGTCAGATCACTGATATGGACATCATCCAGTTCGAGCAGGAAGTTGACCGGCGGACTGACAGGGCTGCTGCCAATCACCGCATTGCCGGTCACATCAGGGGCATCGGCACCGCTGATAGCAATGCCCTTCAGGCGCAGATTTGCCCCGGCGGCCAGTTCGAACAGGCAGGTGCGCCCGAAGGTCAGCACAGGCCGCGTGCCATCACCCGCCTCGATCGAAAGCGTGCGGTCGATCGTCACCACACGGTCAAGAGCATAGGCGCTCCCGCTCAGGATCAACCGGTCGCCGGCTTTCGCCTGCGCCAGCGCCGCAAGCAGCGCAGCGTTACCTTCAGCGACCGGAATGCTTGCGCCGGAGCCGAAGGCGGCATCGGGGCCGGGCTTGACGAAGTGCCGTGCGCCGACCGCGTCGATCGACACCGGTGCAAGATCGCGCGGTGCGCCGATCGCGGCCAGCGCTGGATCAGCGGGATAGAGCAGCCCGTTCGTCCCGCGTTCCAGAGCAATGCTGCCCTGCGCAGCCGCGCCAAAGCCAGGGACGGGCTGGGCGGTGAGGATTACATTGCCTTCCAGCGCAATGCCGGAAATGTCGTCCTGCACCTCAATGGGCTTGGGCATATTGCCGAAGCTGATGAGGTTGCCTGCCATCTTGCTGTTCACAGGCGGGGCGCTGCGTTCCTCGTCGGATCCGGCAGCAAGGGTCAGCCTTGCACTGTCAAGGATGGTGTTGTTCGTGATCAGCGCATTGCTGACCTGAACGTAGCGGTTGACGGGCGAATTCGGCACGCCGTTCATCACCGTCAGCGCGCCCGCAAACCCGGTGCCGCGCAGGCCTTCCATGTAGTTGCCGCGCACGATCTGATCGCGGTTGATCACGCGAATGCCGCCGGTATTTGGCTTACCCTTGCCGAGGAACACATTGCGTTCGATGATGTTCCGGTCCCCATGGCGCAGCGTCACTGCGCCCTGCGCCTCCAGAAACAGGTTGCCGCGCACGATATTGGCCCCCGATTTGATCGAGATGATCTCGATCTCGCCATTGGTGCGGTCGAAGACGTTGTTCTCGATCAGCGTTGCGGAATCCCGCATCGATTCCCGGCTGGTTCCGATGCGGATGGTCTCACCCCCGTTGGAGCCGAGCACCGGGCGCGGACCGAAATAATTGGCATCGATCCGGTGCCCATTTTCAAGGCTGACCGGCAGATCGAGCCGCACCGCCAGCGTCACCCCGGCGTTGGTCTTTCCGACAAGGCTGTTGTGGTCGAACCGGTTGCGCTTCCCATCGAGAGCCACCCAGTAATCGGTGCGGGTGCGATCGGGCTGGTTGAAGCGGTCGATCACCACCTGCGTCACACGCGAATCCGTGGCGACATCGTCCTTCGACCGGCGAAAGGCGATAACCTCACCCGTCGGGGTGTAGCCGTCGCGGAACACAAGGCCGCTGACCAGCAGATGCGTGCCGCCAATCTTCAGATTGGAGCGGCCGGTGATGATCACCTTGCCGGCTTCCTGTGCCACCAGCGCAATCGGTTTGTCCTTGGTGCCGCGGCCGGTCAGCACGATCTCGAAATCGCGCCATTCCCCATTCGCCAGCACGATCACGTCGCCGGGTTTAAGGCTGGCCGCAACCTTCCGGTACTGCTCCTGCGAGCGAACGATCGTGACGTGGGCATCCTTCTGGCTCACCTGCGCGGCTGCGGGCGCCGGGTGTGGCACGGCGACTGTTCCAAGCACGCCAAGCGCAATGCCGCCGAGCAGCCGGCTCAAGTCCGGCAGGTGCACGTAACCCATAATCCCTCCCACGCCGCCCGATCCCTGGCTGACAGACTGAAGGTATCGAATGCCGTTTTGGTGTCAACCAGTTTGTCAGACCTGTTTGCACTGATGTTGTCGATAAAACCCGTGAGATCGTCGCTGTTTGCGGTAGCGTGAGTCCGCTAGGACAGGATTTCCGCCCGCTTTTAGCCCCTGTTATTGCCTACCAATAACAAATACCAATGTGTTGACAATCGTCACAATGGGGGTCAGCCATAAGGGAAAGCCGCTACGAATCGGCGAGGGAGGGTGACATGGTTGAGTGGGGCATTCGCGTAAGAGCCGGGCTGGCAGCTTGCGATCTGGGCCGGATAGGATTGATGGCTGGCGTATCGTTATTTGCGGTCCATGCGTCTGCTGTCAACGCGCAGGCATCCGGTCAGCCGTCAGAACAGGCTGATGCGTCGGCACAAGTCGGCGGGGGCCAGAACGAAATCACCGTCACCGGTACCCGCGCCATCGTGCAGGGATCGATCGAGGAAAAGCGCAAATCCGCACTGGTCTTCGACGCGCTCAGCGCCGACGAAGTCGGCGATCTTCCTGCTTTGTCCATCGGTGAAGCGCTCGAAACGCTGACTGGTGCCGCTTCCCACCGCGAACAGGGCGGTGCGACCGAAATCTCTGTCCGCGGCCTTGGGCCTTATCTCGGATCCACCGTGGTCAATGGCCGCATGGCGACCAACGGCAGCGGCGACCGTTCAGTCAATTTCAGCCAGTTCCCGTCCGAATTGTTCAACAAGGCGGGCATCTACAAGACCCAGTCCGCCAGCATGATCGAAGGCGGCGTGGCGGGGCAGATCGTGCTCGACACGGTCAAGCCGCTCGATTTCGGCAAGCGCCGCGTGCAGGTCGAATTGAAAGGCAACCACAACCCGCAAAACGCCGATATCGACAAGAACCAGCGGTTTGTGGACCTCGGCTATCGCGGAACGGTCAGCCTGCTGGACCAGTTCACGGTCGGCGGGACCGAAATCGGCCTCTCGCTCGGCTATCAACGCAACGTGCAGAGCAATCCGGAACAGGAAGCCCGCGTCAGCGACACGATCAATTATTGTGTGAACAATGTCACCGGCACCACCGGATTGCGGGGCACGGGCAATTGCGAAGTGCTGGTCGGCGGCATCCAGCAGCGGCCCGCCACAGCGGGAACGCAGGATTTCGTGGTGGCGCGCAACAGCTATACCTACCGCCAGAACATCACCGACGACAAACGTGATGCATTTTTCGGCGCGCTGCAGATCAAGCCGAGCTCGTCGGTCGATATCAATGTCGATTTTCAATACGCCAACCGCGTGTTCGGCGAACAGCGCAACGATCTTGTCTTTGCCGAAGGTCGGCGGATCGACGATCGGCTCGCACCGCTCAACACCAGGCTTCCCTTCGATCTGGTGGTCGGAGATTTCGGCGCGCTTCGGCAGTTCACCGGCGAAACCAGCATCGAGACGAACAGCGAATATCTGGAACGCGCCGAACGTTATTACGGCGGCGGCCTCTCGGTCGCAGTGCAGGCGTCCGACCGGCTCAAACTGTCAGCGGATGTCTCCTATTCCGAAACGACCCGCACGGAAGAATCCGTTCAGGTCCGGATGCGGATGCGCGGCGGGCGGGACATCTTCGGCAATCTCAACCAGTATCCCCGTTCCCGCCAGAGCAATTGGGTAAGCGGCACGGCCAACACGTCGCTCGACCGGATCGAGACAGCCCACCAGATCGGCCTGAATGGCTCGCAGACGTTCAACACGATCGTGCAGAACTTCGATGTGACAGACCACGATCTGTTCAGCGACGATGCGCGCACGCGCTTCACGCTGTCGCAGGATCGCTTTAACAGCATCTGGGGCGCGCGCGGTGATTTTGTCTATGAAATGGAAGGCTTCCTGTCCTCGATCGAGGGCGGGGTGCGCTTCCAGGAGCTGATCTATCGCGATGTTCCCGGCGGTGTTGTTGGCGCCAGCCGGGTCGAAGTGACGTACAGCAATGCCGCGCTCACCATTGCCAACCAGCAGTGCCGCACGCCCTTCCCGGAAAAGGGGTTCCTTTCAGACGTGACTGGCGGCAATCCGCTGATCACCAATGCCGATGCCAACGGCAATGTCATCGGCGTCACCAACACCTTCGCCAGTTTCGATGCCTTGTGCCTTGCCCGGACGCTGGAGGCCAACGACCCGAAGGGCATCCGCTTCGACAGCAACGGAGTGCCCATCTACCCGGACGGCAAGTTCGACTCGATCGACAATAATGATCTGACCGAACAGAGCTGGGCCGGTTACCTTCAGGCCAATTACGACAGCACGTTGGGGGCAATCCCGGTCCGCGGCAATCTGGGCCTGAGGGTCATTCGCACCTCGGTAACCTCCGAAGGCTTCCGCGGCCCCTTGTCCGTCGGTCCGGCGCCCGGCGGCGGGTTGGTCATCACGGCCCCGGCCACCGGCGCGCTGGTGCCGATCACCGGGCGCAATGAATACACTTCGTTCCTGCCCAGCTTCAACTTGGTTGCCGATGTCGGGAGTGACCTGATCGCCCGCGGCGCCGTGTTCCGCGCGCTGTCACGGCCCGATCCCTCGCAGCTTGGGTTTGGACGCGTGTTCCGCACCGTGGCTGATCAGGACGCGACCAGCGTGGCCGAGTTGATCGGCTTGGCCAATGCCACCGGCAACCCCCAACTCAATCCGCTCCTGTCGTGGAATTTCGATGCAGCCCTCGAATGGTATCCCAACGACGATACGATTCTGGCGGGCGGCGTTTATTACAAGCGCTTCAACGGCGGCTTTGAAAATGTCGGCCAACTGGAAACCTTCGATGTGAACGGGCAGGACCTGCAGGCGCTGGTCACCACGCAGCAGACCACCAGCCAGTCCAGCACCATTTACGGTTTCGAAGTGACAGCGGCGCACCGGCTGAGCTTCCTCCCCGCTCCGCTGGACGGGCTGGGCTTCAAGCTCAGCTACAACTTCGCCAAATCGAATTTCCGCAACGAAGACGGGTTCCTTGGCGCGTTCAGCACGGTAGGGGCCGATGGTTCGATCACCACGGTCGGATCCCTGATCCCGCCCGCCAACCTGTTTGGCCTGTCCAAGCACGTCCTTTCTGCGCAAGTCTATTACGAGATCGGGCCGTTCGATTTCCAAGGGGTCTACAAACACCGGACCCCCTACTTCCAGCAATTCGTCGGCGATTCCAGCGGGCGTCTGCGGTTCACCGATCAGACCGACATCTTCGAAGCGCGCATATCGGTAAGATTGAACAACCAGCTTCGCCTGTCGCTGGAAGGGCTCAACCTGTTCAGTGAGCCACGCACCGATTTCCGTCCGACGCTGGGCGATCTGTCGCAGAACCTGGTGTACGGCCCACGCTACTTCCTGGGCATTCGCGGCCGCTTCTAAGCTCCCCTGAGGGTCGCAGCCGATGCAATGGTTGCCACTATTGCATCGGCCCCCTATTTGGTAAGGGCAACTGGTCTGAACACAAAAGTGGAGTCCCTGGCCCTTGAAAGATCGTCTCTACAAATCGGTGATCGCCGCGATCCTCGGGCTGATCGATGAAGGGACTTACCCCCCGGGAAGCCGCCTGCCGGGGGAACGCGAACTGGCCGAACGTTTCGATGTCAGCCGCGTCACCATCCGCGAAGCTGAGATCGCGCTGGAAGCATTGGGGCATATCGTCATCAAGACCGGATCGGGCGCCTATGTCTTGCGCGGCAGCAATCAGGCGCCGGACGGCCTGCCCGATGTGACCGCCTTCGAACTCACTGCCGCCCGGTCGGTGATCGAGGCCGAGACAGCGGCGCTGGCAGCGCTCAATATCACAGACGCCGGGGTTGCCGAATTGCGCGCGCTTGTCGACGCCATGGCCGGCGCAGGACATGAAGACGCCGACGACCACGATGACATCGACCGGCGCTTCCACATCACCATCGCCCGCCTGTCAGGCAACCCGGTGATGGAATACGCTGTAAAATCGCTGTGGCGGATGCGGAATGAACTGCCCAAGGTCAAGAACGTCTATTCCAGCGTCTGCGTGACAGACGCCGTGGCACGGACCAATGAACATGCTGCGGTGGTGGACGCCTTGTGCGCCAGAGATCCCGCCGCGGCGCGCAATGCCATGCGTGAACATTTCCAGCGCCTGTTCGAAGCGATGATTTCCGCCACCGAACATACAGCCCTCGAAGAAATCAAGCGCCGCATTGGTGAGGACCGCAAGCGGTTCCTGGTAACCACCCAGATCTGACGCTTCTGCCCGCGGCGCAGAAAGGCTGTGGGGAATACCGGACGCTGGCGCCGAACTGCTGTGCTGATGACCTGATGGGCGGCATGACGGCGCAGCAATGCGCTGCTGCCGTTTGCCGGATCATGGCGATTTGCGCGCTATCAGCCATTTATCACACAAATCTTTCGCCTCGTCGCAGGCGCCGCTGCATCATGTTGCGCGCCGTTTCGAAACTGCGCCAGATTTGTTCCCGCGTTCATGAATGCAGGAACGGGCGGACCGGATTGAGCCGCATTCAGGCAGGGCGCGTTTGCGAAGATCGGCAATGGCGAACAGGGAAGCATCTGATATGGTTCACGATAACATCGGGCGTCGGCGCGCCCGCCTCTTTCTCACGGTGGGTGCGATCGGGCTGAGCGCCCTTGCGCCGTCGCTCGCCGCTGCACAGGAGGTGGACGTCGCTGCGGATGAAGCCGCCGAAGAAACCGTCGAAGAAGCGATTGTCGTCACCGGCACCCGCATCCAGCGTCCCGAGGCGGCCACTGCGACCCCCGTGGTGACGCTGTCGGCGGAAAACATCGTCCAGTCCGGTATCAACAACATCACTGAATTGCTGGCGCAAAGCCCGGCACTGTTCAATTCCGAAACCAATTTCGATGCCGCCGGTTCGCAGGCCCGCACCGGCGCGGCGGGCGTCAACCTGCTGAACCTGCGCAACCTTGGCGCGAACCGCACGCTGACACTGGTCAATGGCCGCCGCCATGTTGCGGGCGTCGCCGGCGAAGCGGCAGTGGACACCAACACGATCCCGGTCAGCCTGATCGAACGCGTCGACATTCTGACGGGCGGCGTGTCGTCGGTTTACGGCGCGGATGGCGTGTCGGGCGTGGTCAACTTCATCATGCGGCGCGATTTCGAAGGCGTCGATATCCGGGCGCAAAGCGGCGTCTCCGACTTCGGCGATGCGGGAAGCCTGTTTGCGTCGGCCACGATCGGCAAGAATTTCGCAGATGATCGCGGCAACTTCACGCTGAATTACGAATACCGTGACGATGCGCGGGTCGGTTTTGGCGATCGTCCCAACGGCCGGTACGAAGCCGACTCGCTGGTCCGCAACCCGGATGACATTCCCGACAATCCGAATGTCCCTGACAACATCTTCCTCAACCGGATCGGCTATGCGGATAGCTCTCCCGCCGGCGCGCTGGTCATCGATGGCAGCTTCAGCCCGTTGTTCAACGGCGATGGCCGCCCCTATGATCCGGGCCGGTTCCTGCCCCAGTCGGGCTTTCTGGCGCAGGGCGGGGATAACACGCCGATCAATGACTATCAGGGCGACCTGCAGGCCTCGACCGAGCACCATTCGTTCAACGCCTTCTTCAATTATCAGCTGACGCCGGAGATCCGGTTCTTCGCCGAAGGCAAGTATGTGAAGTCTGAAAACTTCACGATCGCGCAGCCCTCGTTCGACTTCTTCACCTACATTTCGGCTGACAATCCGCTGATCCCGGCCAGCGTCCGTGCGGCCGGTCTGGACGAATTCGGCGGCCTGCTGTTCAACCGGGACAACTTCGATTTCGGCACGCGCAACGAAAATTTCCAGCGCGATCTGTATCGTACCGTCATCGGTTTTGACGGAAACGTCAGCGATAATGTGAAGTTCGAAGCCAGCTACGTCTTTGGCCGCAACGACACGACGTACATTTCCACCAACCAGCGGATCGAAGACCGATACTTCGCGGCGCTCGACGTGGTGGACGTGGGCGCATTCCGCACCGGTGTGCCCAACGGCGTGATCGATTGCCGCGTCAATGTGGACGGCGGGGCGATCGCGGATGCGGGCAATGGCAACTACGGCGAAGCGCCGCAAACCTTCACGCCGGGCCAATGTGTGCCGCTCAATATCTTTGGCGAAGGAGTGGCCAGCCGCGAAGCGTTGAACTTCATACTGACCGACACCGCCAATGATTATCGCATCGAACAGCACGTCGCCAACGCCTTCATCAGCGGCGATTTCGGCAAGTTCTTCGAACTGCCGGGCGGGGCAGTGAACTTTGCGTTCGGCGGCGAATACCGCAAGGAAAGCAGCGATTTCCGCCCGGATGCGATCTCCACACAGGTTGCCGATTTCGATCCCAATTCAGGCGTTCTGGCGGATCTTGCGCTGCTGGGCCGTGAACGCGGCAGCTTTGATGTGTGGGAGGTGTTCGGCGAAATCAACGTGCCGCTGCTCGCTGACATGCCGTTCTTCGAACTGCTCGAATTCACCGTCGCAGGCCGATATTCGGATTATTCGACCGTGGGCAGCACCGAAGCATGGTCGGTCAACGGCCAGTGGGCGCCGATCCGCGACATCCGATTCCGCGGCGGTTATTCGGAATCGGTGCGCGCGCCGAACATCACCGAACTGTTCGCCCCGCGGACCGGCACCTTCGCCTTCCTCGATGATCCGTGCAGCCCGGTGAACATCAATCAGGGCACGTCGTTCCGCGCCGCCAATTGCCGTGCGCTGATCACCGGACTTGGCGTGGATTTCGGCACATTCGATCCCGACAGCGACATCAATTCCAGCGCAAGTCTTGAAGGCATTGTCGCGGGCAACGCGAACCTGTCGGAAGAAAATGCCACGACCTGGACGGCAGGCGTCATCCTCCAGCCCAGCTTCGTGCCGGGACTGACCGTGACGGGCGACTGGTACGATATCCGCCTGTCGAACGCGGTGCGCACGCCGGGGCTGACGGAAACGGCCCAGTTCTGCGTCGATTCGGCAACGCTGGAAAATCCGTTCTGCGACGCGATCACCCGTTCGCGGACCACTGGTTTTGTGACCAGCTATGTGCTCGGCCCGCAAAACGTTGCCTTCTTTGAAACGGCAGGGGCGGATGTCACCGTCAATTATGCCTTCGAAACTGGCAAGCTGGGCCGCTTCAACCTGCGCGGCACGGTTGGTTACCTTGATGAATTGGCTTTCCTGCCGGCCAATGGCGGGATCGTCGATGATGACCGCGGGGAATCGGGCGCGCCGGAATGGGTGGGCACAGCCGACATCACATGGACGCTCGACAATTTCAGGGTCAATTACGGCGTGCAATATGTCGGCGATCAGCTCCGTTTCGAAAAGGACCGGATTGCCGGAGACCCGGACATCGCCGCGCCTGAATTTCTGGTGATCGGCGAGCGGTTCATCCACGATCTGCGGGCCGAATTCACCACCGATGATGAACAGGCGAACTTCTTCCTCGGGGTGAACAACTTCACCAACGAACTGCCGATCCGAGGGCTGGCCAATCAGGCAGGTCTTGGTTGGATGGGGCGGTATTTCTACGCGGGGATCCGCATCAACACTGACCAACTGGGCTTCTGAAACCGGTCAGGTCATGCAAGGGAGCGGGGGTTCGTTTAGGGCGCGCACCCGCTCCACTTGGCGACACGTGCCGCAGCCGCTGGCGGAAGGCCGTATGACATCCCTTGGTAAAATGGAAAGTGGTGCCGGCTACAAGATTCGAACTCGTGACCCCCTGATTACAAATCAGGTGCTCTACCAACTGAGCTAAGCCGGCTTTCCGTGGGCCGCGTGTATCGGGAAACTTTCCCGCCCTCAAGTACCAAGGCGACAGGGCGGCAAAATCACCCTCAAGTAGCGGAACCGCGACGGATGCAGATCAAAGCGCGCCGAACGTCCAGCCTTCGGTGCGCGCCACATCCGGCGTAAGGCCGGGCGGGTGCCACAGATCCCGCATGGCATGGACGCGGCGCAGCCATGCCGCGGTGAGCAGCGCGTCGGAGGAGTGATCGTCGATTGTCCCGCTGCCCCTGACCGGCGGCGACCCCACCATATCGAGCGCATCGTTCAGCGCCTCGAAGGTTCTGATCTTGGTCGCCGGGCCCGTGACGCCGCCCAATCGCGCCGCCATCGAGGTGTAGATTTCCGTCACGACCGGGCCTTCATCCGGCAGCGGATCGACCGGCCAGACCGGCACCCGCCCGGCCAAGCGGTGCAGCATCCGCATGCCTGTCAGGCTCGATTTGCCCACTTGGGCCGCGCCGACCAGATTGAAATTGCTGACCGGGCGCACGCCCTGCTGCCGCTGCGCCGCCTCGGCCAGACGGAAGCGGCCTTCGCGGGAGGCGGCACCGGGCAGGAGAAAGCGGTCGCCTGTCGCCCCTGCGCCGTGGCGAAAATATCGCGCGGCCTCGGCATGGGCGAGGAAGCCGCCTGCCTCAAGGTTGGCATCATGCTCGCACAGCGCATCGATCAGCGCCCACAGCCCCCGCGCGTCGGGGGGCGAGGCGTCCCAGCCGGGGAAGAATGCACCGGCATCGTGGAAGGGCAGCGAAATGCCGAGATCGAGGCCCACCAGCGTCGCTCCCGGCAGATCGCGCAGGCGCGCCAGCACCTCTGCGCGTGCCCAGCCTTTGGGATCGGGCGGAGTGACCAGCACCGGCGCCCCGCCTTCTGCCAGCGCCACAGCCAGCGCGATGCCCTTCTGGCGCGGGCCTTTCGCGCCCGACCAGTCCACGGCGAGGAAGTGGGTGAAGCGGGTCACCCGCGCTCGCTTCGCAGCTTGTCCCAATAATCGAGGCGCTTCTTCACCTCACGCTCGAATCCGCGTTCAACGGGGGTGTAGAATTGTTCTGCCGCCATGCCGTCGGGCCAGTAATTGTCGCCCGAAAAACCATCCGCCGCGTTGTGATCGTAAGTGTAACCCGCGCCGTAGCCGATATCCTTCATCAGCTTGGTCGGCGCGTTGAGGATGTTGGCGGGCGGGGCGAGGCTGCCGGTGTCCTTCGCGCTTTTCCACGCGGCTTTTTGCGCCATGTAAACCGCGTTCGATTTGGGCGCGGTGGCGAGGTAAACGCAGGCCTGCACCAGCGCCAGCTCGCCTTCGGGCGAGCCCAAGAAGCGGTAGGCCTCCATCGCAGCCATGCATTGCGGCAGGGCGTGGGGATCGGCCATGCCGATATCCTCCACCGCCATGCGCACCAGCCGCCGGGCGAGGAACAGCGGCTCTTCCCCCGCGGTCAGCATCCGCGCCAGCCAGTAAAGCGCGGCCTGCGGGTCGGAACCGCGCACCGCTTTGTGCAGCGCGCTGATAAGGTTGTAATGCCCGTCGCGGTCCTTGTCATACACCGCCACACGGCGTTGCAGGAAGGTGCCGAGGCTTGCGGGATCGAGCGGTTCGGCCAGGCTTGCCGCATAAAGCGTCTCTGCCTGACCCAGCAGAAACCGCCCGTCGCCATCGGCCTGCGCGATCAATGCGGCGCGGGCATCGGGCGTGACGGGGAGGGGGCCCTCCAGCCCTTCCGCCTTGTCCAGCAGCGCCGCCAGCGCCGCATCATCCAGCCGGTTCAGCACCAGCACCTGCGCGCGGGACAGCAGCGCAGCGTTGAGAGCAAAGCTGGGATTTTCGGTGGTCGCGCCGACCAGCGTGACAACGCCGCGTTCGACAAACGGCAGGAAGCCGTCCTGCTGCGCACGGTTGAAGCGGTGAATTTCATCCACGAACAGCAGGGTCTTGCGACCGGCCTTGGCCATCTTCTCGGCCTCGGCAAAGGCGGACTTCAAATCGGCCACGCCGGAAAACACCGCGCTGATCGCGGCGTAACGCATGCCCACCGCATCGGCGAGCAGGCGGGCGATGCTGGTTTTCCCGGTGCCCGGCGGCCCCCACAGGATCATGCTGGACAAGCGGCCCGCCGCAACCATCCGCCCGATTGCGCCTTCGGGGCCGGTGAGGTGTTCCTGCCCGACCACTTCGGCAAGGTTCACGGGGCGCAGCCGGTCAGCCAGCGGCGCGTCATCGGCGGGGGCGCCGCCGGGGCAGGGCGTATCGCTTGCGTCTTGTCCGAACAGGTCAGTCATTCATCGGTCGTGATAGGCCAGTCGGCGGAAAAGGGAACTGCCGACGCGCGCGCATCCTTGCAACGATAGGTCTGCGATATATCTTGGATGTATCATAACGACCAAGGAGGCACCCATGAGCTGGAACAGAAATGGCCGCGGCAGCGGTTGGGAAAAGATTGCCGAAGCGATGGCGACGATGGCCATGAACGGCAATGTGAACTTCGGCGGCCCGGCCTTCGACAAGGGCGGGATGAAGTCGCGCTGGCGTTTTGACAGCGATGAAGGTGACAGCGAAGGCGGCGATGCTTTCGGCGGTCCCGGCCGGCGCGGACGGCGCGGGCGGATGTTCGGACAGGGTGAATTGCGTCTCGCCTTGCTCGCCCTGATCGACGAAAATCCCAGCCACGGTTACGAGCTGATCAAGCAGATCGAGGAAATGACTGGCGGCAGCTATGCGCCCAGCCCCGGTGCGGTGTACCCGACGCTGCAGCTGCTGGAAGATGAAGGCGCCATCGAACAGGCCGAGGCTGAAGGCGCAAAGAAGCCGTTTGCCGCGACCGAACAAGGCCGCGGCGAGCTTGAGGATCACAAGAACGAAGTCGAAGCTCTGATGCGCCGCCTTGGCCGCCATGCCGAACGCAGCAGCACGGTGCGATCGCACGATGTGTTCCGGGCAATGGGGAACCTTGGCTCCGTGCTCAAGAACCGCGCGCGGGCAGGCAAGCTGGACGAACGTGCGATCAATGAAATCGTCGATATGATCGACGAGATGGCCAAGCGGATCGAACGTCTGTGATGCGCTGACTACGCGGCGCGCGCGCGGCGTTGTTCGACCAGCCGCACATAGATGTCGGCGACAACCGCGTTGATGGCTTCCCAGCTGTATTCGCCAGCGCGCGCTTCGCCCGCTGCGCCGTGTGCGGCGCGAGGCGCGCGGTCATGGCAATAGGGGGCCAGCACCTCGGCGAAGGCTTCGGCATCGGCCTGCATGCTACCGGACGGCGCAACCAGCCGTCCGGTCACGCCATCGGCGACCAGACTGGCGCTGCCGGTGGCTCCGGCGGCGACGACGGGAAGCCCGCTCGCCATGGCTTCCAGCGTGACGTTGCCGAAGGTTTCGGTGACGCTGGGGTTGAAGAACACGTCCCCGCTGGCGAGCGCCTGTCCCAATGCTGCTCCGGTCTGGAAGCCGGTAAAGATGCCGCCCGGCAAGTTCGCTTCGAACCACCCGCGGGCCGGGCCGTCACCGATCACCAGCACCTTGTGCGGCGCACCGCGCGCGCGCAGCCGGGTGATGCTTTCGGCGAACACATCCAGCCCTTTTTCCATCACCAGCCGGCCAAGGAAGACGATGGCGACATCGTCATCAGCAAGGCCAAGCCCGCGCCGCCATTCGGGATCGCGGCGTGCGCTGGAGAAGACCGTGCGGTCGACCCCGCGGCTCCACAATCCGATATCGGTGTGCATCCCCATTGCCCGCAGTTCGTCGATCATCGATTGTGACGGCGCGACCAGCGCATCGCAGCGGTTGTAGAACCGGCGCAGGCCCTTGACGATCAGCGGTTCCAGAAACGCCATGTTGTAATAGCGCGGGTAGGTTTCGAACCGGGTGTGGACGCTGGCCAGCACCGGCAGGCGCAGTCCCCGTGCCCAGCGCAGCGCCGCATGCGCCGACGGATCGGGCGAGGCGAGGTGGACGACGTTGGGCGCAAATTCCGCCAGATCGCGTTTCACTCTGGCGCCCAGATGGGTCGGCATCCGGTATTCGCTGCGCCCCTTCACCGGCATCGGCACATTGGGCACATCGACCAGATCACCGGTCGGGGCGAAGGCGGGGCGGGCAACCTTGGGCGAATAGACGCGCACTTTGGCGCCGCGTGACAGCATCGAGCCGACCAGGCGGTTAAGCGCCTGATTGGCCCCGTCGCGGGTGTAGTTGTAGTTGCCGCTGAACAGCGCAATGCGAAGGTCGGATACGTCCATGGAGCCCTGCGTTTAGGCGAGGTCTGCAAGTTTTGCGAGAGGCATCAACCGCCTTTTTGGCGATCCTGGATCAATTACATTGACTCCTTCCCCCTCGTCTCTAAAGCCGCCCACGGGCCACGCGGTCCCAACGCCGCGCGAGCTCTCTGCAAGGAGAGAATACATGACTGAGTATGCACGCGGGCTCGCACACGAGCCGACGCTTAAGCCTGAACGCCCGTTCTTTTCCTCGGGCCCCACGGCGAAATTCCCCGGCTGGTCGCTGGACAAGCTCAAAACCGAAGTCCTTGGCCGCTCGCACCGTTCGGCGCTGGGCAAGGCGCGTCTGAAATACGCGATCGACCTGTCGCGCGAGTTGCTCGGCATCCCCGATGATTACCTGATCGGCATCATGCCCGCGTCCGACACCGGCGCGATCGAAGCCGCCATGTGGGCGATGCTTGATCCCGCGCGCCCCGTGACGGTCGCCGCGTGGGAAAGCTTCGGCAATATCTGGATTCAGGACGCGGTGAAGCAGTTGAAGCTGCCCAACCTGCAGGTGCTGACCGCCGATTATGGCGACATTCCTGATCTCACCACCATTCCGCAGCGCAATGACGTGGTGTTCACCTGGAACGGCACGACCAGCGGCGCGATGATCCCCAACACCGACTGGCTCGAAGCCGGGCGCGAAGGGATCACCATCAACGACGCCACCAGCGCGATCTTTGCGCAGGAAATGGACTGGTCGAAGCTCGATGCCACCACGTACTCGTGGCAGAAGGTGATGGGCAGCGAAGCGCAGCACGGGATGCTGATCCTCAGCCCGAAGGCCGTGGCGCGCATCGAAAGCTACGATCCGCCGTGGCCGATGCCCAAGCTGTTCCGCATGAAGAAGGGGAACAAGATCAACCTCGGCATTTTTGCCGGGGAAACGATCAACACCCCTTCGATGCTGGCGACCGAAGATTACATCGCGGCGCTGGAATGGGCCAAGTCCATCGGCGGACGCAAGGCGCTGGTCGAACGCGCCAATGCCAATGCCCAGATCGTGAAAGACTGGATCGAAGCCACCCCGTGGCTGCGCAACATGGCGTCCGATCCGGCCCAGCAGACCAATACCGGCGTCTGCATGGTGTTCCAGGGCGAATGGTACGACGCGCTGTCGGATGATGACAAGGCGGGCGTTCCCAAGAAGATCGTCAAGCTGCTCGAAGAACGCAATGTCGGATTCGACTTCAACGGCTACCGCGATGCGCCGCCGTCGTTGCGCATATGGTGCGGTTCCACGGTCGAGCAGGAGGACATCAAGCGCCTGCTGCCGTGGATCGAATGGGCCTACGACAAGGTCAAGAACGGCTGATCTGCCGTTAGCATTTGCGTTGCCCCGGACGTGATCCGGGGCCGCTCTCTCCCAGTTTCCCGGCGCATATTGCGCGCGATCCCGGACCTGATCCGGGATGACGATGGAAGGTATTCCTAATGACCCAGTCCCCCAAGAGACCCCGCGTTCTCATTTCCGACAAGATGGACCCCAACGCCGCCCGCATTTTTGAAGAGCGCGGCTGCGATGTCGATGTCATCACCGGCGAAACGCCCGAACAGCTGATCGCCCGCATCGGCGACTATGATGGCCTCGCCATCCGTTCCTCGACCAAGGTGACCAAGGCGATCCTTGATGCCGCGACCAACCTCAAGGTCATCGGCCGCGCCGGTATCGGCGTCGACAATGTCGATATCCCGTGCGCCAGCAGCAAGGGCGTGGTGGTGATGAACACCCCGTTCGGCAATTCGATCACCACCGCCGAACACGCCATCGCGCTGATGTTCGCGCTGGCCCGGCAGATCCCGGAAGCCAACGCGCAGACGCAGGCGGGCCAATGGCCGAAAAGCGGGTTCATGGGCGTTGAGCTCACCGCCAAGACGCTGGGCCTGATCGGCGCAGGGAACATCGGTTCCATCGTCGCCACCCGCGCGCTGGGCCTCCGCATGAAGGTGATCGCCTATGATCCCTTCCTGACCGAAGAACGCGCCGTGGAAATGGGCGTGGAAAAGGTCGATCTCGACACGCTGCTCAGCCGCGCTGATTTCGTCACGCTGCACACCCCGCTGACCGATGAAACCCGCAACATCCTCAGCCGCGAACGGCTGGAAAATGCCAAGAAGGGCATCCGCATCATCAACTGCGCCCGCGGCGGCCTGATCGACGAAGCGGCGTTGAAAGACTGCCTTGTCAGCGGTCAGGTGGCAGGCGCAGCGCTGGACGTGTTCGAAACCGAACCGCCGGCTGCCGATCACCCGCTGTTCGGTGCGCCCAATTTCATCTGCACCCCGCATCTGGGCGCATCGACCACCGAAGCACAGGTTAATGTCGCCCTGCAGGTGGCCGAACAACTGGCCGATTACCTCGTCAACGGCGGCGTCACCAATGCGCTGAACGTGCCGAGCCTGTCCGCCGAAGAAGCCCCCAAGCTCAAGCCCTACATGGCGCTGGCCGAACGGCTGGGATCGCTGGTGGGCCAGCTTGCCCACGGCAACCTTGCGCGCATCAGCATCGAGCGTGAGGGCGCGGCCGCCGAACTCAACGGCAAGCCGATCACGGCGGCTGTGCTGGCGGGCTTCATGCGCCGCTATTCGGACACGGTGAACATGGTCAACGCGCCGTTCCTCGCCAAGGAGCGCGGGCTGGAGGTCGCCGAAGTGCGTCACCAGCGCGAAGGCGCGTTCAACACGCTCGTCCGCGTAACAGTGGAAACCGCACAAGGCCCGCGTTCGGTCGCCGGCACGCTGTTCGGCACCGAAGCACCGCGTCTGGTGGAAATCTTCGGCATCGGGATCGAAGCGGAACTGTCCGGCCACATGCTGTATATCGTCAATGACGATAAGCCCGGCTTCATCGGCCGTATCGGCACGCTGCTGGGTGCGCGCGGGATCAATATCGGTACCTTCAACCTTGGCCGCCGCGAAGCGGGCGGGGAAGCGGTGCTGCTTTTGAGCCTCGATGAAGCCCTGTCGCCGGACGTGGTGGCCGAAGCGGAAAAGCTGGAAGGCGTGAAGCTGGTCAAGGCGCTCTCGTTCTAAAAGAAGAAACCCACCCCTAACCCCTCCCGCAGGCGGGAGGGGGACCGGGTCGCGCTGATACTCCCCTCCCGCTTGCGGGAGGGGGCGGGGGTGGGCCTGCGCGGCGCCAGCGAACCGCACCCCCTTCACCCCGCGCCGATCACCCGCTAAGCGCGAGGGCATATGACCAAACCCAACGACCTCCTCCCCGAAGGCCTCGAAGACCGTCTGCCGCTCGAAGCGGCGCGGATCACGGCCGCCATGCGCGCCTGCCTCGATGTGCTGGACGCGCATGGTTATGACCGGGTGCGCCCGCCGCTGCTCGAATTTGAAGCTTCGCTGGTCGGACGCATGGCGGGCGTCAGCGTGGGCGAACGCAGCTCCATGTTCCGGTTTGTCGATCCGGCGAGCCTGCGCACGCTGGCCCTGCGGTCGGACATGACGCCGCAAATCGGGCGGATTGCCGCGACCGGCCTCGCCGCCGCGCCGCGCCCGCTCCGCCTCGCCTATTGCGGGGATACCGTGGTGATCAAGGCCAGCCAGCTCGATCCGGCGCGTGAACGCCTGCAACTGGGCGCCGAACTGATCGGATCGGACAGCGTCGCCGCCGCGGCCGAAGCGGTCATGCTGGCGGTCGAAGCGTTGCAAGCGGCAGGCCTGACCGGCATTTCGGTCGATTTCACGCTGCCCGATCTGGTCGATACGCTGGCCGGAGCCGATGGTCTTGGGGCTTTCCCGCTCGCGCCCGAACAGGTGGAAGCGGTGCGGCGCGAGCTGGATACCAAGGATGCGGGCGGGCTGAAGGCGGCAGGCGGCGCGGCCTATCTGCCGTTGCTTTACGCGACCGGCCCCTTTGCCGAGGCGCTTGCGGCCCTGCGCGAAGTGGATGCGGGCGGGGCGCTGAAATCACGGCTCGACGGGCTGGAGGCGATTGCGGCGCATATCCGTAACGCTGCCCGCATCACTCTTGACCCGACCGAACGGCACGGGTTCGAATACCAGTCATGGTTTGGCTTCACCTTGTACGCCGAAGGCCTGCGCCGCGCGGCGGGGCGGGGCGGCACCTACCGGATCGCAGGCAGCGATGAGGCCGCGACCGGCTTTACCCTCTATCTTGATCGCTTGGCCGAAGCGGCCCCGCAACCTGCTGCCGCGCCGCTTGTCTGGCTGCCCTTTGGCCATGACCGCAACGCAGCGGCACGCCTGCGCGACAGCGGAATGCGCACCCTTGCCCAACTGGCCGATGGCGAAGACCCGCGCACGCTGGGCTGCACGCATATTCTTGCCGCGGGCGGTCCTGCCCTGTTGGAGCCGCACGCATGACGCCGATCACGCTCGAAAACGATCCGCTCGCCCCCTATTGCATCGCGCCAGGCTGGCGGGTGGGCGATCTGCTGTTCCTTTCGGGTCAGGCGAGCATCGGCGCGGATGGCAGCATTGTCGGCGCGGGCGATTTCGATGCGCAGTTGGCGCAGACCTTCGCCAATATCGAGACCGTGTTGGCCGCAGGCGGCAGTGACCTTTCCAAGGTGGTGAAGGTGACGATCTACCTGACCGACATGGCCAATTTTCCCAAGATCGTCGAGGCACGCCGGCGCTGGTTCACTTCGCCGTACCCCGCCGACACAACGTTGGAAGTGCGCAGCCTCGCACTGCCCGAACTGCTGGTCGAGATTGACGTGATCGCCGCCGTTTAGGGCAGGGGCCTTTTCGCCGCCAGATCCTTAACCCTTGCCCTTGCTCTCGCCCCGCCAACCGCCTAGGCCCGCGGCGGTTTTCCCGACACCGGATAAGGATTGAAATGGCCAACGTCACCGTGATCGGCGCCCAGTGGGGCGATGAGGGCAAGGGCAAGATTGTCGACTGGCTCGCCAGCCGTGCGGATGTGGTGGTGCGTTTCCAGGGCGGGCATAATGCCGGCCACACGCTGGTCATCGACGGCAAAACCTACAAGCTTTCGCTGCTGCCTTCGGGCATCGTGTCGGGCACCCTGTCGGTGATCGGCAATGGCGTGGTGCTCGATCCCTGGGCGCTGCGCGATGAAGTCGCCAAGGTCGAAGGGCAGGGCGTTTCGATCACGGACGAAAATCTCGCGGTTGCAGACAACTGCCCGCTGATCCTGCCGCTGCACCGCGATCTGGATGGCCTTCGCGAAACGGCGGCGGGCAAGGGCAAGATCGGCACCACCGGCCGCGGCATCGGCCCGGCTTACGAGGACAAGGTTGGCCGCCGCGCGATCCGCGTGTGCGACCTGGCGCATCTCGACACGCTGGAACCGCAGCTCGACCGCCTTTGTGCGCACCATGATGCACTGCGGGCCGGTTTCGGCCAGCCGCCGGTTGACCGCGCCGCGCTGCTGGAAGAACTGCGCGAAATCGCGCCCTTCGTACTGAAATTCGCCCAGCCGGTGTGGAAGCGGTTGAAGAAGGTTCGCCGCGCGGGCGCCAAGATCCTGTTCGAAGGCGCGCAGGGCGTGCTGCTCGATGTCGATCACGGCACCTATCCCTTCGTCACCAGCTCCAACACGGTCAGCGGCACGGCGGCGTCAGGCTCCGGCCTCGGCCCCAATTCGACCGGCTATGTGCTCGGCATCGTCAAAGCCTACACCACGCGCGTCGGCTCCGGCCCGTTCCCCACCGAACTGGAGGACGACATCGGCCAGCGTCTGGGCGAGCGCGGCCATGAATTCGGCACCGTCACCGGCCGCAAGCGCCGCGTCGGCTGGTTCGATGCCGTGCTGGTGCGCCAGTCCTGCGCCATCAGCGGCGTGACCGGCATCGCGCTGACCAAGATCGACGTGCTCGACGGGTTGGAGAAGGTCGCGATCTGCACCGGATACCGGCTGGGCGGTAAGGTGTACGACTACCTCCCCAGCCACGCCGCCGATCAGGCCGCGTGTGAACCGATCTACGAAGAAATGCCCGGCTGGAGCGAAAGCACCGCCGGCGCGCGCTCCTATGCCGATCTGCCCGCCAATGCGATCAAGTACATTCAGCGCATTCAGGAGCTGATCGAATGCCCGGTGGCGCTGGTTTCGACCTCGCCAGAACGCGATGACACGATCCTGATGCGCGATCCGTTCGTGGATTGACCTTTGCCGGCCTCCGCACAGGAATGGCCGGCAGGCACCTGTCCCCTTCCGAGGCAGGAATCTTTCCCCGATTGATCGGCTGATATGTGGCGGGTTACTCTGCTGCCCGTGAAACGCATTTCGCTCCTGCCGCTATTCGTGCTTGCCGCCTGCGCTGCGCCGCCGGGGGAGCGGGCGCAGGTCACGTCTTCGCAGGCACCGCCGCTGGCGGGGGAAGCCGCGCGGATCGTGCCGCAGCGGGCCGTCACGCAGGTCGATTACCTGATCGTCGACAAATCGGAACGCCTGATGGTCGCCTATGCCGGCGGGCAGCCGGTCAAGGCGTGGCGCGGCCTGCAATTCGGCGATGCGCCGCAGGGGCACAAGCAGTTCGAAGGCGACGAACGCACGCCCGAAGGCCGCTATGTGATCGATGGCCGCAATCCGGGCAGCGCCTATCACCTCAGTCTGAAAGTGTCCTATCCCAACGCGGCCGACCGCGCCTTTGCGGCGCAATATGGCCGGTCGCCCGGCGGGGATATCTTCCTGCACGGCCAGCCCAATGGCCTGCCCGCGGGCCGGATGCCGGGCGACTGGACGGACGGCTGCATCGCCTTTTCCAACGACGAAATCGCAGAACTGTGGCGGATCGTTCCAGATGGTGCAGTGATCGAAATACGGCCGTGACGACAGCGGATGTTAGATGACACAACGTTCTGGAGTGGCGTCGAGCGGGATTATCCGGGATTGCTCGGGGTTCTACGGGCCAAGAACGGCGGAAATCAGACAATTTCCGAGGGTGGACCAAAAAATTGGCGATTTCGTTCAGTGTCTAGAGTCATCGCTAATTTAGACGGTCAAATGACATGATCGGCTGGAGTGGCAGGTTTTAATGGGTTGGCCCTCTGAAGGGCGGAAATCCGCCATTTGTGCCACGATTAGGGGCCTCTAATCTGCCTCTGAGAGGCTCACCAGATGCCAGCAAACCGGGACAGAACCGGGACGCGGCCATCACACCAGCGTTGCGGCTGGCGATCTTGCCCCAATATGGCGGAATTCCTCGGGTCTTGGTTCTTATCAGGCGAGCGAGACGCTCGACGGCTTGGATCGGAAGTGGGCGGGTTTTAGCCAGTCTTTCCTCGGATGCTTTCGATGAGGTCCAAGCCCTTTTGCTGGGTTGTGAGAGCCCGCTCGTCGCCGCACTGGGATTTGATCCGCGAATAGATGCGGTTGGCCTTTTCCATGCCTGCCGCGATCCGGTTTCCAAGCGGCTTCTCATCAATCAGCCCCCGCATCGCCTCACCGGACTGTAGGTCGGTGCCAACCGCAGCCACCTCTTCGAGGTAGTCAGCCTGAAGCCCGCGGCAGACGCGCCATTCGTTGGCGAAGTAGCCGCCGGTGGCGAGGGCCAGTGCGCCTGCAATGCCGGCTGTGATCTGGGCTGGTTTGGCTGGCATCCTATAGCTTCCTCTGGACTGCGACGACACGGCCGATGATTTCGATCTCGCCGTCATAAGCGGTGAACGGCGTGACCTCCTTCTTGTCTGACCATACCTCGACGCCGCCGCCAGGGACAGGGCGGAGGCGTTTGATCATGCCGCAGTCGGCATAGGTCAGGACCCAGATGCGATCGGCGCTGGTGAGCTGGCGCTGATCGGTGTCGATCAGAAGTAGATCGCTGTCGTGAAGTGTCGGCTCCATACTGTCCCCGATGCCCTGGGCGAAGAACAGCTTGTCAGGCGACGACCGCGAGTAGCGCCGTAGCCAGGCGCGCGGAAAGTGGTGAACCTCCTCGGTGATCGGGACGTCGAGATAGGTCGCGCCCATGCCGTAGCTCAGGTCGATCTCGCGCACAGGGACCAGATCAGGATCGGGGCCATCGAAGCTCGCCAGTGCAGCGGCCCCGGCTGTGGTCCAGCCCGGAAATTTCGGGAAGGCATTGTGCAGCTTCTCAACTGTCCGTTGGCTCAAGCGGGTGTCCACGATGCCCTTGACTGGTTTCCTCAGAGTTTCGGGGTCTACCTTCGCGCGCTTGGCAACTTCCGTCAGGCTAACCCCTGCG
>JBEQBX010000040.1:0-24347 GCA_041639595.1 Porphyrobacter sp. | reverse complement strand
CGTTGTAGCGGATTTTGGTTCAGCAAAGTGTGACACTTCGGTGTGACACACGCGCAAATCGCCCTGCTCGGAGGCGATTTTTTCAGCAATTTCATGGAGTTGCGAGGACTTGGAGCGGGTAGCGGGAATCGAACCCGCATAGCCAGCTTGGAAGGCTGGAGCTTTACCACTAAGCTATACCCGCGTGGCTCCTGAAGCGGTCCCATGCCACCGATGGCGCGGGAAGGTCAATGTTGATTTGACGGATCAGGCGCGCGCAGGATTTACAGCCATGTTGTCGATCAGCCGTGTGCCGCCAATGCGGGCGGCGACCAGCAGACGGGCGGGCGCGTCGCCCAGCGCGGTGAGCGGCGCGAGCGTGGTGCTGTCGGCCAACACTGCATAATCGGCGCTGGCGAACCCGGCCGCAAGAAGCCCTGCTTGCAGCCCGTCCAAGGAAGCTGCCACGTCAGCGCCGCCTTCAATCGCGGCGATTGCGGCGCGCATCGCGCGGGGCAATACCCCGGCGGCAACGCGGTGATCGGGAGAGAGATATCGGTTGCGGCTGCTCATCGCCAATCCGTCCGCCTCGCGCACGGTCGGCACGCCGATGATGTTGCTGACACGGGGCCGGGTCAGATCAAGATCGCGCGCCATTGCCCGGATCACGGCCAGCTGCTGGAAATCCTTTTCCCCGAAGAACGCCATGTCGGGCGCGACCTGATTGAAAAGCTTGCAAACCACCGTCGCCACACCGTCGAAATGGCCGGGCCGCGCCGCGCCGCACAAGCCCGCGCTCACGCCTGCAACGCTGATATTGGTGACGAAGCCCGGCGGGTACATTTCCTCCGCCCCCGGCGCCCACAACAGCGCGGTGCCTTCCGCTTCAAGCATCGCGGCATCATCGGCCAATTGACGCGGATAGGCGTCCAGATCCTCGTTCGCGCCGAACTGTTTGGGGTTCACGAAGATCGATGCGACGACGTGATCGGCCTCGGCCCGCGCACGGCGTACCAGCGTGAGGTGCCCTTCGTGCAGCGCGCCCATTGTCGGCACCAGCGCGATCGTTGCGCCATCTGCCCGCAAGTCCGCCAAAGCGGTTCTCAACATTTGCAGCGTTTTGACCGTTTGCACCGTCGGGCCTCCAAGGATAGACGCAATGGCACGCCCTAGCGGCGCTTACTGTACCATTTCAAGCCGCCCGCGCCGTCGTTCTGCATCGGCGCGACTGGCTTTCCCGAAAGAACCGCCATGCCGTCCGCCCCGCCCCCCGACCCCGTGATGGCCCCTCGCGCCTTGCGCAAGGGGCAGGCGCACCGGATCGTGTTCGCCAACGAAAAGGGCGGCACCGGCAAATCGACCACTGCTGTCCATGTTGCGGTGGCGCTGTCCTATCTTGGCGCGCGGGTCGCCTCGATCGACTTGGATCCACGCCAGCGCACCATGCACCGCTATGTCGAAAACCGTCTGGCGACGCTGGAAAAACGCGGGCTGACGCTGCCGACGCCGGATTGCGAAGTGTTCCGGGGCGAGCATACGGGCGATCTGATCGCGATGATCCGCCGGCTTGAGGCGAGCTGCGATTTCCTCATCATCGACAATCCGGGCCGTGATGACCCCTTTGCGCGCGCCGCGGTGGAGCACGCCGATACGCTGGTGACGCCGATGAACGACAGCTTCGTCGATTTCGACCTTATCGGTCAGGTCGATGCTGAAACCTTCAAGGTCAGGAAGCTGTCCTTCTTTGCCGAATTGATCTGGGAAGCGCGCCTGAAGCGCAGCCGCATGACAATCGAACAGCAACGCCCGGAAATGGACTGGATCGTGGTGCGCAACCGCACCGGACACGTTGAAGCGCGTAACCAGGCGCGCCTGCACAAGGCCTTGCACGAGATGGCCAAGCGGGTCGGCTTCCGGGTGACGCAGGGGCTGTCCGAGCGGGTGATCTACCGCGAACTGTTTCCGTCCGGGCTCACGCTTCTGGACAAGGGGCATCTGGGCGAGCTCGGCACCAGCCACCTTGTCGCCCGGCAGGAACTGCGCGCGCTGATCAAGGCGCTGGCCTTGCCTGCCTTTGGCCGGGAACAGGGTGAGATGGAACTCGCCTGATGATCCGGGCGCTGTTCCTGATCGCGGTGGCCTGCGCAGTATGCCGCTGGGCATTTGGCAAGTGGCCTTGGGAATTCCTGCGGCTGGCCTCCACCCGCTCGCAGGCCACTGCACGGGCACGCAAGCTGCTGGGGATCGAGGAAGGCGCCGGACGGGATGAGATCATCGCCGCGCACCGCCGCCTGACCGCGCTGGTCCACCCTGATCGCGGCGGCACCAACGCCGCGATGCAGGAGGCAAATGCGGCGCGTGACCTGCTTCTCGACGAACTGCCTTCACGGCGCGATGGGGTGGACGGCTGAAGCTTGAAGAGGACGAACGCGGTATTGACACAATTGCGCGGCACGGGTTTGTCCAGAATGATAGAGATTTGGGAAGTCACACCGTAGTCCGTACACGGGCTCGTCCCGCGGCGTCCCGTTGTCCGCATAACTAATCAGCCGGCCGCCATCAGGCGCGGCAAGGAGAGCTTTTCGTCATGCAACACCAGTTCCACTCCACCGTCCTGCGCGAATATGACATTCGCGGCATTATTGGTGAAACCTTGGGTGCGGACGATGCACGTGCAATTGGCCGGGCGTTCGGCACGCTGCTGCGTGACGCCGGGGGCAAGACGGTGGCCGTAGGTTATGACGGCCGCGTCAGCTCGCCCATGCTCGAACACGCGCTGGTCGAAGGGTTGACGGCGAGCGGGTGCGATGTTGTGCGGATCGGCATGAGCGCGACCCCGATGCTCTATTACGCCGAAGCGTCAGCCGAACAGGTTGATGGCGGCATTCAAATAACTGGCAGCCACAATCCCCCCAATTACAATGGCTTCAAGATGGTATTTATGGGGCGCCCGTTCTTCGGCGCCGACATCCAGAAGCTCGGGAAGCTGGCAGCAGACGCGGCGTTCTCCAGCGGCACGGGCGAAGTCACCACGCGCGACATCATGGGCGAGTATATCGAGCGCCTGCTCCAGGGATTGGCCGGCATCGACCTTGGCAAGCTCGAAGGCCTGCGCGTCGGCTGGGATGCGGGCAACGGCGCCGCCGGCCCCGCTCTCGAAGCTCTTGCTGCCCGCCTGCCCGGGGAACACCATCTGCTGTTTACCGAAGTCGACGGGCATTTTCCCAACCACCATCCTGATCCGACTGTGGAGGCCAATCTGGCCGACTTGCGGGCGCTCGTCGCCGAGAAGAACCTCGACTTCGGAGTGGCTTTTGACGGCGACGGCGACCGGATCGGTGCGATCGATGGTGAAGGCCGGGTGATCTGGGGCGATCAACTGTTGATGATCTATGCCGAAGATGTGCTGAGAACCCGCCCCGGCGCGACGGTAATCGCCGATGTGAAGGCCAGTCGCGCACTGTTTGACAGGGTTGCGGAACTCGGCGGAGCACCGCTGATGTGGAAGACTGGGCACTCGCTTATTAAATCCAAAATGAAGGAAACGGGTGCGCCGCTGGCGGGCGAGATGAGCGGGCACGTGTTCTTTGCCGATGAATATTACGGCTTTGACGATGCGCTTTATGCCGGTGTCCGCCTGCTGGCTGCCTCCGCGCGGCTGGGCAAATCGGTGACGGAACTTCGCGGAGCGATCCCGGCGATGCTCAACACCCCGGAACTGCGCTTCCAGGTGGACGAAGCCCGCAAATTTGCGGCGATGGATGAAATCGCCGGGCGGCTCACCAATAGCCCGGGGCCGGATGTCGAAAGCGTCAATGCGACCGATGGCGTGCGGGTCAACACGGCGGACGGCTGGTGGCTGCTGCGCGCATCCAACACGCAGGACGTGCTGGTGGCCCGCGCCGAAAGCGAAACCGAGGCTGGGCTGGAGCGGCTCCTGGCGCAGATTGATGCGCAGCTTGCGGCATCGGGGCTGGAGCGGGGTGAGAGCGTCGGCCACTGACGCGCGCACCGGTCTGGCGCTGGCTACGGGTTTCCGGCATTAAACGGCGATTACAATGGGGAGCAACTGCATGATTCGCCGAGTTATTATCAGCCTTACGAGCCTTGCCGCGCTTGCCCTCGCCCCGCAGCCGCTTGCCGCGCAGACTGCGCAAGAAGCTGCCGAGGTGGATCAGACCATGGCGATGCTCGGCACAATGTTTCCCGCCGAACCGCTAACGACCGAACAGCAGGGTCGGCTGCCGCAGTCCCAGCGCATCATCAACCGCATGATCCCCGAAGGCACGCTTGGCGAGATGATGGGCGGGATGTTCGACACCATCTTCGGACCGATGACGGCCATGGCCGGCGCACCCGCGGTGGGCGCGGTCGCCGAAGGAACAGGTTTCGAAGTAGGTGCACTGCAACTGACGACCCAACAAATCGAAGAACTCGCAGGCCTGTTCGATCCCGCCTATGCCGAACGCCATGCCCGCGAACTGGCGATTATTCCGGCGGCCATGCGCGACATGCTGACGGTGATGGAACCGACCATGCGCAAGGCCATGTCCGAGCTTTACGCCATCCATTTCTCGCAAACCGAACTCGACGATATCGAGGCCTTCTTCCAGACCGACAGCGGCACGGCCTACGCCCGCAAGAGCTTCGCCATGTCGAGCGATCCGCGAATTATCAACGTGACCATGGAATCTTTGCCGCAGATGATGGGCACCTTCGCCGGAATGGAGCAGAAGATCGCTGCCGCCAGCGCGGATCTGCCCGCAAAGCGCGGCTTCGATGCGCTTTCGAAGGATGAACAGGCGCGCGTGACCGCGATCACCGGTTTCAGCATCGCCGAAATCAAACAGCAGCTCGCCGAGCGCGACGCGCAGTAAGGCTGTGCAAGGCTTGCCCGTGCGGGGGTAAGCGCCCACATGCCGGGAGTGACCGCTCCCGATCCTGCCAATCTCCCGCTTCCGCCCGAAATCGCCGCGTGGTTCGGCTCGCGCGGGTGGCGTGTACGACGCCACCAGTGGGAGATGCTGGCGATGGCGCGGACCGGACGCGATGCTCTGCTGGTTGCCGATACCGGTGCCGGCAAGACGCTGGCCGGCTTCCTGCCAACATTGTGCGACTTTGCGCCCTCTGCAGGTGCACCGCCTCCGGATGGCCTCCACACGCTTTATGTCTCGCCCTTGAAAGCGCTGGCACAGGATGTGAAACGCAACCTGCTGACCCCGATCGAGAACATCGGCCTCCCCATCCGCGTCGAAACGCGCAGCGGCGATACACCGTCAGACCGCAAGAAGCGGCAGCGGGAACGCCCCCCGCATATCCTCCTGACCACGCCGGAAAGCCTGTCGCTGCTGCTATCCTATCCAGAAAGCGGCGATCTGTTTGCGGGACTGAAACGGATCGTGATCGACGAGGTTCACGCCTTCGCCACTGACAAACGCGGCGATCTTTTGGCGCTTTCACTCGCCCGCCTCCACACACTTGCGCCGGGCGCCCAGCGGGTGGCGCTGTCGGCGACATTGGCTAATCCGCGCGACTTTCAGGAATGGCTCGCGCCGCAGACGGGCGAGAGCGGCGAAATCGACGCCGCTGCGCTGGTTCTCGGCGAAGAAGGGGCCGAGCCAGATGTCGAAATCCTGCTCCCCAACGAACAACGCATTCCGTGGGGCGGCCACGCCGGGCGGTGGGCCGTTCCGCAGCTGATGGAGGCGATCAAGGCAAACCGCACCACGCTGGTCTTCACCAACACGCGATTTCTGGCCGAGTTCATCTTCCAATGCCTGTGGGAGGAGAACGAGGATCACCTGCCGATCGGCATCCACCACGGCAGCCTCTCCACCGAAGCGCGCCGCAAGGTCGAAGAAGCGATGGCGCGCGGCGAATTGCGCGCGCTGGTATGCACCGCCAGTCTCGATCTGGGGATCGACTGGGGGGACATTGATCTGGTCGTGCAGATGGGCGCGCCCAAGGGTTCTTCGCGGCTGCTGCAGCGGATCGGGCGCGCAGGCCACCGGCTCGACACGCCGAGCCGCGCGGTGCTGGTACCGGGCAACCGGTTTGAATTTCTGGAAGCGACCGCAGCCAAACAGGCCGTGGATGAAGGCCAGCGCGATGGCGAAGCGTTTCGCCCCGGAAGCCTTGATGTGCTCGCGCAGCACGTCATGGCCTGCGCCTGCGCCGCACCCTTTTACGAAGACGCCCTCATGGCCGAAGTGCGCAGCAGCCTTGCCTATAGCTGGGTCGACCGGGCGACTTTCCAGCGGGTGCTGAACTTCGTTTCCAACGGCGGCTATGCGCTGAAGGCCTATGACCGGTTCCAGCGGATTGTCCGCAGCAATGACGGCGTTTGGCGCCTCGCTCACCCCAATCAGGCGCAGCGCCACCGGATGAACGCCGGGATTATTGTCGATAGCGAAATGTTGACGGTGCGGTTCAGGAACGGGCGCAGCCTCGGCAAGGTCGAGGAGCGTTTCGCCGCCCAGCTTTCCCCCGGCGACACCTTTTTCTTTGCGGGCACGAGCCTTGAGGTGGAGGCGGTGAAGGACATGGACGTGGTGGTCCGCGCGGCGAAGAAGAGCGCCACCATCCCGAGCTATGGCGGCCTGCGCCTGCCGCTGACCACGCACCTTTCGCAGCGGGTACAGGGTCTCCTGGCGGACCGCGCGGGCTGGGGCCGTTTCCCCGATGATGTGCGCGAATGGCTGGAGATGCAGGATTACCGCTCACGCCTTCCTGCGCCCGGCGAGTTGCTGGTGGAAAGCTTCCCGCACGGGGGCAAGCATTACACCGCCTATTACACCTTCGAAGGGTGGAACGCGAACCAGTCGCTAGGCATGCTGATCACCCGGCGGATGGAGGATCGTGGGCTTTTTCCCGGCGGGTTTGTGGCGAATGATTACTGTCTCGCCGTTTGGGGGTTGAAGCCGGTCAATGACCCTGCACCCCTTCTATCACCGGACATTTTAACAGACGAGTTCATCCATTGGGTGACCGAAAGCCACCTGTTGCGCCGCGCGTTTCGCGAGGTGGCGGTCATCAGCGGCCTGGTTGAACGCCAACATCCCGGTCAGAAGAAGACCGGCAAGCAGGTCACCTTCTCGACTGATCTGATCTATGACGTGCTCCGCAAATATGAGCCTAATCACATCCTGATCGAAGCCGCTTGGGCTGATGCCCGGGCGCGGATGACCGATGTCGGGCGGTTGGCGGATTTGCTTGAGCGGTCAGCGCGGGAACTGGTTCATATTACCCTTGACCGTGTATCGCCGCTGGCGGTGCCGGTTATGACCATGATCGGGCGTGAAGCCGTGCCGCAGGGCGCGGTCGATGATGAACTGCTGTTGGAGGCCAAAGGCCTGATCGCGGCAGCGATGCGGTCCGACGTTGAACCGGAGGGCGATTAGGCCACGATGTTCTCTAAATGTTTCACGTGGAACATCGGCCGGCAACACGGCGGCATCAAGCAAAAGGGGCGCCGCGAAACCTCGCAACGCCCCCTTTAGGTTGGGTCTAGGGGCACCCTGAGGCACCCCTGGACCGATCTTACTTGCCGAAGTCGCGGTACTTGTCGTTGCCGACGAAGCCGAACTTGGTCACGCCCGATGCCTTGATGTCCTGCAGCACCTTGGCCGACAGGTCATAGCTGGCCTGCGCCTCGGGCTCGAACTGCAGTTCGGGCTCAACCGGCATCTGCGTGGTCTGACGCAGCGTTTCCACCAACTGGCCTTCGCTGATCGCGGTACCGTTCCACAGGATCTGGTCCTGCGGGGTGAGAACGAGCTTGTTCTTGACCGGGTCGATCGGCGGCGGATTATCCTGTGGCGTCGGCTGCGGCAGGTCGATATCGACCGAGTGGGTCGCGACCGGAATGGTGATGATGAACATGATCAGCAGAACGAGCAAAACGTCGATCAGCGGAGTCATGTTCATGTCCATCATCGGCTCGCCGTCGAGCTTGCCTCCAGACATACCCATGGTGTTTTCTCCTTAAACTCGCTTGTACGATCAGATACCCGGTTCGACCGGGTTCGAGATGAACCCGACGATCGGATAGCCCGCCAACTGCACCCGGAAGATCGAACCGGCCACACACTTCCACGGGGCATTCACGTCGCCGCGGATGTGGACCTGCGGAATCTGGTCAGGGTTCGCCATCAACGCCTCGGGCCCGCCCGCTCGCTTCACGATGTCGTCAAGCCGCTTGAACGCCTTGTCCTGCAGTTCCTGCGAATCGACCAGGGTGATGTTGTTGATGTAGATCCGGCATTCGCCGCTGCGCGAGGCACCGGCAAAGCCCGGCTCCCCGGCACTGCGGCCGGCATCGTCGGTCGAGCTGACGGTGATCAGCAGGTTTTCGACCTTGTCCTTCGATTCGAGAGATTCGAAGACCGGGATCTTCAGCTTCTCGATCGTCTGGATCGCCACCGGAACCGCGATGAGGAAGATGATCAGGAGCACCAGCATCACGTCCACCAGCGGCGTGGTGTTGATGTCGGACATGGGGGTCTCCGCCCCGCCTCCCGTAGAAATCGCCATTGTGAATTCCTAGCCTGTCAAAACTTTGACTTGAAATGCCTGCCCGGTTTCGCCGCCGCTGGGGTGGCTTGCCGGGCAGCAGCGGGAGCGAGAAGACCCGCTCCCGCTATCATGCGGCAATGACGATCAGGCCTTCGGAGCCGGAGCGGCAGCCGGCTTTGCGGCAGGCTTTGCAGCAGCCGAAGCAGCCGTCACCGCCGGCTTCACCGCGCCGTTCGAGTTCATATAGGCGAGCAGGTCGGTCGAGAAGCTGTTGAGCATCGCCGCGATACGACGGTTGCGCGACTGCAGCCAGTTGAACGCGAACACCGCAGGCACAGCGACGAGCAGACCGATGGCGGTCATGATCAGCGCTTCACCGACGGGGCCGGCGACCTTGTCGATCGAGGCCGAGCCGGCGATGCCGATGTTGATCAGCGCGCGGTAGATCCCGATCACGGTGCCGAGCAGACCAACGAACGGCGCGGTCGCACCGACGGTGGCGAGGAACGACAGGCCGCCTGCGAGCACCGCGTTGATCGAATCTTCCGAACGCTGCAGCGAACCGTGCATGTAATCATGCGATTCGAGGCTGTCGGTCATCTTGCCGTGATCTTCCTGGGCCTTGACAGCGTCGTCGGCCAACTGGCGCCACGGGCTGTCCTTCTCGAGCTTGGTCGCGCCTTCCTTGAGGCTGCCTGCACGCCAGAACTGGTTGGTCACGTTGTTGTACTGCTTCATCACCTTGTTCTGTTCGAACAGCTTGGTGAACATGATGTAGAACGAACCAACCGACATGATGACCATGATCGCGAGGATCGACCAGGCGACGGGGCCGCCTTCCTTCATGGCTTCGACGAAGCCGAACTTGTTTTCGGGCGCGGCTTCGCCAGCAGCGGCAGCGAGAAGATAAAGGTTCATTGCGAAAGTCCTTTTGAAAAATTTTGGCTAACAGAGCCAGCAGTCCGGGCATTGCCGGACTGCCAACCCGATTGATCCGTCAGTTCAGCTTATAGGTAATGCGGGTCGACCAACCGGCGCTGGTCGGGTTGCCGTCATCATCGAGCGCGGGGTCGAAACGGCCGTAACGTTCGAGATCCTTGCAGGCCGCATCATCAAGGATGTTCGACCCACTGGAGGATGTCACGGAACAACCGGTCGCCCGGCCATCGGCCGTCACGGTCACACGCACACCGACGGTGCCTTCGATTTCTTCCTGCGCTGCACGACGCGGGTAATTTTCCTGAATGCGCGCGGCCCAGCTACGCTGGTTCTTTGGCTGGACACCGCGTGCCTTTGATACCCGCGGAGGCGTTGGCGGCCCCGGAGGCGCGGTCGGGATCGTCGTCGGCCGAGTATTCGTCGGTGCGGGCGGCGGAATATCCTGACGCGTTTCCACCGGCGGCGGATTGGGCGCAATGTTCAACTGCTGCGGCGGCGTAACCGGCGGCGGCGGCGACGTCGGCGCCGGCATATCTTCCGGTGGCGGCGGCTCTTCCTCAGGTGGCGGCGGCTCTTCCTCGACGTTGACGGTGGTCACGCGTTCGACCATTTCCTTCACGGCGTCGACGGCAAGGAACAGGACCATGCCAGTGCCCACGAGGCCGACGATCGACAAAGCGATAATCAGCGACACGAGCTTGGGGCCGGTCAATCCTTGTTGTTGGCTAGCGTAGGACATCCAGCGCTTTCTCTCCAAATACTAGCCGATCATGCGATCGGCACACTCCCCACTCCCCGACCATATTGGCTGGCGAGCGGATCCCGGTAATTTCGGTCCTCCCACGCCGGGAACGAAGACCCGGGCCTGCAATTTAAGCGTGGCCCGAATTCTACCCCGGCTGGCACGTCGTGGCCTCTCAACCCCAGAACGCAACCTGCACTGGTCACGCGGTCATGTCCCCAGTCCCGCGCAATCAGTCATAGGGCTTTAACGGGCAACCCCAGAGCGATCAAACGCTTTTGCGGTTCATCGCGAATTCACTGCGAGGCATGTGCAACAAGCCGTGCTAGAACAAGGCGAAAGGCGCCCCCTCACAAGGCGCAATAAAGCTATAGGTTAAAGGTGAATTAATGCCATTATTCAATCATATGGCCGGTCCGGCAGTAATTTCATTCGCGCTCGCCCTGGCCCCGGTGACGGCTCACGCTCAGGCCCTGCCCTTATCCACATCATCAGCCTCCGCAGAGCCGACTTACGCCGATCTGGCGACCCTTTCGGACGCTGCGGAGCTGGTTTTGCGGGCGCAGATTCGCCGCCAGACAACCCTTAAACCGGATCGGGCGCCGGGTCTCGCCGCTGGATTCGCAAGACTTTATATCGAAGCGAACACGATCGCCCTGATTGCCGGACGCAGCAGCGTTGGCGGGACGGTGGCCTATCTGGTGGACGTGCCGCTGGATGCCAAAGGCAAGGTGCCGAAGCTGAAGAAGCGGGAATTTCTGCTGTTTGCGCGCTCTGTTCCGGGGCGTGCAGGCGAAGTGCAGCTGATCGCCCCCGGCGCGCAGATCGCCTATTCTCCGGCGCTCGAAGCCCGGCTGCGCCCGATCCTGACCGAACTTTACGCCGCCGATGTACCGCCGCGCGTAACGGGGATCAGCGACGCGCTGGCCGTGCCGGGCACGTTGACCGGCGAATCGGAGACTCAGATTTTTCTGGCAACCGAAAAACGCTCACCAGTGTCGGTCACAGTGCTCCGCCGTCCGGGACAGCGCCCGCAATGGGGCGTGTCGTGGGGCGAGATCATCGATTCGGCAGCCCGCCCGCCTGCACCCGAAACGCTGCGCTGGTTCCGCCTCGCGTGTAACCTCCCCGCGCAGTTGCCCAGCAACGCCAACCTCGCCCGCGAATCTGCCGAACGCCGCCTTGCAGCGGCTGATTATGCCTTCGTGCGCGATGCGTTGGGCCCGTGCGAGCGGCGTCTGACGAAGCCATAGCACCGCTCATCCCCGCTTGACCGCGGGAACAGCACGGTTAAGCGCCCTTCGCGTCACCGATGGAGGGCAGCTTGACCGATAAAGCCACACCCAAACCCCTGCGCATTGCAATTGCCGGTCTTGGCACCGTGGGTGCAGGCGTAATCCGGCTGCTCGATACCAACCGCGCGTTGATCGCCGCCCGCGCCGGGCGCGGCATTGAAGTGGTGGCCGTATCGGCGCGCGACCGCGGCAAGGATCGCGGCGTCGACATCGCACGGTTTGCGTGGGAAGATGACATGAGCGCGCTGGCCCGGCGCGATGATGTGGATGTGGTGGTCGAGTTGGTCGGCGGGTCCGACGGACCAGCCCTCGCCTGTTCACGTGCGGCCTTTGGTGCGGGCAAGAGCCTCGTGACCGCCAACAAGGCAATGATCGCGCATCACGGGCTGGAACTGGCCGAGCTGGCGGAACGCGCAGGCACCGCGTTGAAATTCGAAGCGGCGGTGGCGGGCGGCATCCCGGTCATCAAGGGCCTGCGCGAAGGCACCAGCGCCAACGCGCTGACCAAAGTTTACGGCATCCTCAATGGCACCTGCAATTACATCCTGTCCGAGATGGAGGCCACCGGCGCGGATTTCACTGCTGTTCTGGCCGAAGCGCAACGGCTGGGCTTTGCCGAGGCCGATCCGGCCTTCGACATCGAAGGCGTGGATGCCGCGCACAAGCTCGCGATCCTTGCCGCCATCGGGTTCGGCACGCGGATCGATTTTGCTGGTGTGCGGGTGTCCGGCATCACCCAAGTGCGCGCCGCCGACATTGCGCAGGCCGATGCGCTGGGCTTCGTCATCCGCCTGATCGGTGAGGCCGATGTCGAGGACACGCCCGAAGGCCCGCGCCTGCTGCAGCGTGTGCGCCCCTGCCTTGTCGCCAAGGGCCATCCCCTCAGCGCCGTTGACGGTCCCACCAACGCCGTTGTGGCCGAAGGCAATTTCTCGGGCCGCCTGCTGTTTCAGGGCGCAGGCGCAGGCGACGGGCCGACCGCCAGCGCCGTGGCCGCCGACCTTATCGACATTGCACGCGACGAAGTGGGCGCGCCATTTTCGATCCCCGTTGCACAGCTCGCCGCGCTGCCGCCGGCAGAGCCAGGTCACCGCACCGAACGCACCTATATCCGCTTCATGGTGAAAGACCGCCCCGGCGTTCTAGCCGAAATCACCGCCGCGATGCGTGATGGCGCGGTATCGATCGAAAGCCTGATCCAGCAAGGCCGCGGTCAGGCCGACGGCGAGGTGATGGTCGCGATGGTCACGCATGAAGGGCAGGAGAAGTGCGTTTCGCAGGCGCTGGCGCTGCTGGAAGGATCGGAAAGCCTGACCGGCGAGCCGCTGGTCCTGCCAATCCTGCCGCGCTAACCCTTTTTCTTGCCGCGCGGGGGGACGGTAGTCTTGATGCCTGCTGCCTCGCGCCGGGCTCTTTCCTGCTCTTCGGACAGGTCGCCATCTTGCCCAAGCGGCGGCAGGCCGCGGGCGATGCGGTCTGCATCCGAACCGGAAGGAGCCTTGGGCAAGGCTGCCACATCGACCATGTAGGCAGGCGGCGGGGCCTTGCCGAAGCCGACACAGCCGAAGGGGTTTCCCTGATCCTTGCAATCGGCGATAAAGTCAGGCGTGCGCGGCGCGCCCTTCAGCATCGTTTCCTGCGCGTAGCGTTTCTGGCTTTCGGCGCGAGTTCCGGTGAGGCCGGTGCCATCGCTCCCCCCTTCGCGGCAAACGACGATTTCGCCGCTCACTGTGCCCGCGTCGGCATTGTCGCGGCATTGCTGAAGTTCGGCCTGGTTGACCTCGCCGCGCGGAACCGTGACCATCAGATTGACGCGGGGTCCGGGTGCAGGAGGCTGCTCTGCAGTGGGAGCAGCAGGGGCACTGCTGGCGTCCTGCGCGGTTACCGGAACCGCGATGGCCGCCGCCAATGCGGTCAGGGCGACACGAAAACAGGGCAGGACAGGCATGGCATTGCTCGACAAACCCGTCTCCATCCGTTTAAGCGCCGGGGTGATATATGGTTGGGTCGCAACCAGAGCGAAGAAGGGCTGAATTGCGCATGAACTCGTCGATCGATACTGACCTTGATGTTGCTGCACAAGCCGCCAGTGACAATGCCATTCAACGCGTGCTGGTGCTGGAAATGGTGCGCGTCACGGAAGCGGCGGCGATTGCTGCGGCGCAGATGGTCGGTCGCGGGGACGAAAAGGCGGCTGATGCCGCAGCGGTCGCAGCGATGCGCAAGGCTTTCGACACGCTATACATGGACGGCACGGTAGTGATCGGCGAGGGCGAGCGGGACGAGGCGCCGATGCTGTTCATCGGCGAAAAGGTCGGAACCGGCAAAGGCCCGAAGATCGACATTGCTCTGGACCCGCTGGAAGGCACCACCATCACCGCCAAGGCCGGGCCGAATGCGCTGGCCGTGCTGGCGGCGGCGGAAGAAGGCTGCCTGCTGAACGCGCCTGACGTGTACATGGACAAGCTGGCGGTCGGCCCGGGCTATCCCGAAGGCATCATCGATCTTGCCAAAAGCCCTTCCGACAACGTGCGCGCCGTGGCGGCGGCCAAGGGTGTCGATCCTTCGCAGATCAACGTCTGCGTGCTGGACCGTCCGCGCCATGCCGAACTGATCGCGGAACTGCGCGCACTGGGTTGCGGCGTGGTGCTGATCGGCGATGGCGACGTGGCTGGCGTGATCGCGGTGACCGACGAGGAAACCACGGTCGACATGTATATGGGCCAGGGCGGCGCACCTGAAGGCGTGCTGGCCGCAGCAGCGCTGCGCTGCGTCGGCGGGCAGTTCAACGGCCGCCTGGTGTTCCGCAACGACGACGAAAAAGCCCGCGCCCGCAAGTGGGGGATCGAAGACCTCAATCGCATCTACAAGCTGGAAGACCTCGCCAAGGGCGACTGCATCTTCGCGGCGACGGGCGTGACTGACGGATCGCTGCTGCGCGGGGTAAAGCGCCGCCGCAAGCCCACCGGCGAAGTGATCCTGACCACCGAAAGCGTCGTGATGCGCGCTTCTTCGGGGACAGTGCGGTGGATCCGGGGCGAGCATCGCATCGGGTGAGCCGTCAAGGAGAGCCACCGCCGCGGCCATCGCGGCGGTCCTCCGCACCCTTCTGCAAAAACACGCGGTGGATCCGGGGTGAACACCGCATCGGGTGAGCCGTCAAGGAGAGCTACCGCCGCAGCCATCGCGGCGGTCCTCCGCACGCTCTAAAACAACGCGCGGGGTTGGTTATCCCAGCCAGCCTTCACCCAACGCATCCGCCACCACCGCGGCCCGCAGGGCATCAATGCCCATGCCTTTTTCGCTGCTTGTGAGGTGGAGTTCGGGATAGGCGGCGACGTGTTTGCGCACTTCGGCGGCAGTGGCTTCGGCGACCTTGTCCAGTTCGCTCGCCTTGATCTTGTCAGTCTTGGTCAGCACCACACGGTACCCGACCGCCGCTTCATCAAGCATTTTCATCATCGCCCGGTCGACGTCCTTCAGCCCGTGACGGCTATCGACCAGCACCAGCGTACGGCTGAGCACCTGCCGCCCGCGCAGGTAGGAATTAACCAGCGCCTTCCACTTGTCCACCACCTTCACAGGCGCCTTGGCAAAGCCGTAGCCGGGCATGTCGACCAGCCGGAACAGCGGCAAGGCGCCTTCTTCCTCGGGCCTGCCCACATCAAAGAAGTTCAACTCCTGCGTCCGCCCCGGCGTGACCGATGCGCGGGCGATTGCCCTGCGCCCGGTCAGCGCATTGAGCAGCGAAGATTTGCCCACGTTCGATCGCCCGCAAAAAGCGATTTCCGGCACCACAGGATCGGGCAGAAATTGCAGCTGCGGCGCAGACCGCAGGAAGTCCACCGGCCCCGAAAAGAGCTTCCCTGCGGCTTCCTCGTATGCCTGCCAGTCGTCTGGATCGATCACGCGTCTATCCCTTTGCCGCCTGCTTCTCCGCCGCTGCATTCGCTGCCTTAAGCTGCGGATGCTTCGAATAGAGATAGCTTTGCTGCGCCACTGTCAGGATGTTGGAGGTGACCCAGTACAGCAGCAGACCGGCTGCAAAGGGTGCCATGACGAACATCAGGATCCACGGCATGATTGCGAACATCTGCTGCTGCACCGGGTCCATCGCGCTGGGGTTCAGCTTGAAGGTCAGCCACATCGTCACGCCCAGCAACAACGCCAGCGGCCCGATGGCAAGGAAGCCTACCACTTCATAAGGCAGCAGGCCGAACAGGTTGAGCAAATGCGCCGGATCGGGTGCGGACAGGTCCTTGATCCACAGAATGAACGGTTCGTGCCGCATCTCGATGGCGAGGACCAGCACCTTGTAGAGCGCAAAGAAGATCGGAATCTGGATGACAAGCGGCAGACATCCGGCCAGCGGATTGACCTTTTCATCCTTGTAAAGCTTCATGATTTCTTGCTGCTGACGCTGCTTGTCATCCTTGAAGCGTTCCTGGATTTCCTTCATCCGCGGCTGCACCGCCTTCATCTGCGCCATCGAAGCAAACTGCTTCTGCGCCACCGGGAACATGATCCCGCGGATGATGACGGTGAGCAGAATGATTGCCACGCCGAAATTGCCGACCAGCCCGTTCAGCGTGCGCAGCAACCACAGGATCGGTTTTTCGACGATTTCGAACCAGCCCCAGCTGATCGCCTTGCCGAAATAGGTGATCCCGCCATCTTCATAGACGTCGAGGATCTGGCTGTCCTTGGCGCCGGCATAAAGCCGCGTTGCCTGCGACACGCTGCCGCCTGCCGGAACCGTCGCCACATCATACAGCAGATCGGCGCGGAACAGCGTGTTGCCCAGCGAGCGGAAGCCCGCGCTGTCGGTCGCCACATTGCCCTTCCCGTCTCCGGGAACCAGCGCGCCCAGCCAGTACTGATCTGTAAAGCCCAGCCAGCTGACCTTGCCTTCGGGGGTTTCCCCGCCCAGCTCGGCCACTTCATCATAAGAATGCGGATCCCACAGCGATCCGCCGAACACGCCGACCGGGCCGGCATGGGCGACCCACTGATCGATGGTCGCATTGGTGCTGGTACGCTTGATCAGGGCAAAGGGCTGGATCACCGCAGGCGCCGCGCCGCCGTTGGTCACGGTCTGGGTCGCGGTAATCATGTAATTGGCATCAACTGCGAAGCGGATCGCATAGGTTACGCCGCTTGCATCGGTGCGGGTCAGGGTGACCGGGGTGGTCGGCGTCAGTTTGGCGGCGTCAGCCTGCCACAACAGGTTCGAAGGCTGACGCGCGCCGCCGCTAACAAAGCCGAATTCGGCGAAATATTGTCCCGGCGTGCCTTCGGGCGCGAACAGCCGGACGGGGCCGGAATCCTTGTCCTGTGTTTCGCGGTAATCCTTCAGCACGATGTCATCGATGCGCGCACCCACGAGGTTGATCGATCCTGCCATCCGCGGCGTATCAATCGCCACGCGGGTGGCGCTGGCCAGCGCCGTCGTCAGATCGACCTTGGCAGCCGCAGTGTCGCCGCCCAGATTGCCTGCCCCCGCCGCCGGAGCCGCACCTGCGGGTGCGCCCGGCGCGGCAGCAACAGCATCAGCCGGAGTAGCCTGCGCGGAAATGGCCGCTTCGGGGTAGAAGTAACGCATCCCCACGTCCCACCCCAGAATGAGCAGGCCCGAAAGCACGACAGCGAGCAGAAGATTGCGATTGTCCAAGTGTAAGCCCCGAGAGATGCAACGTTGAAGGGTAACAAAGGTGTATTATGGGAGTAAGGCAGTCCCGTTTCCAGTCCCCCCACAATTTGAGCCCTTAAGGCACGGGATCATGCCCGTGTCCGCCCCAAGGGTGGCAGCGCATTAGCCGCTTAAATGCCATCCATCCACCCTTCAGCGCACCATACTTGCCAATCGCCTGAATCGCATATTCGCTGCACGACGGCGCATAGCGGCAAGTGGGCGGCAGAATGCGCGACGGGCCAAGCTGCCAACCACGCGCGATAAGGATAAGGAGCTGTTTCACCGGCTCTTGTTCCCACCCTTGCTGCCTTTGCGCGGACGCCGCCCGCCCGCCGGATCGCCCCGCCCTTCGCGTGCGCGCTCAAGCGCACGGTCAAGTTCTTCGGCCATCAGGTGAAAATCACGCTCGACCCCGCCCGCACGGCCAATCAACACATGATCATGATCGGGCAAACCCAATGTGGGCAACGCAGCGCGCAGCAATTCGCGAAACCGCCGCTTCATGCGATTGCGCACGACGGCATTGCCGATCTTCTTGGTGACGGTGATGCCGAAGCGGATGCCGTGCCCGTCATTCGGCCGGGTCAGCAGCACAAATCCGGCCCGTGCATTGCGGATGCCGGAATTGGCGCGAAGGAAGTCTGCGCGTTTGGTGAGGGTCTTGGGGGGGGTTGTCGCGCTTGCCGCTTGAGTCATTTGTTTTGGCCCTCAAACGCCGGGCGGCGGACGCCAGGAAACTTGGGCGTCCGCCTTGGCTTTCGGCCTGCCGGCCGGCGCGTGGTCACGCTTGCGAGCCGCTGGCGCGGTTCGATTCGCTCTACCCCGCAAGGCACTAAACGCAAACGGGCTCCCGAAGGGAGCCCGCAAGGGCGACCGGCCACCGCGCCTTATGCCGCGAAAGCCAGGCGGGCCGGACGGTCCGCGCCCGGCACCTGAAGGCACCAGACGATTAGGCGCAGAGCTTTTTGCGGCCGCGGTTGCGGCGGGCGCGCAGGACCTTCTGGCCGCCCGGGGTCGCCTTGCGGGCGAAGAAGCCGTGGCGACGGGCGCGCACAAGATTGCTGGGTTGGAAGGTACGCTTCATATCATCCTCGAAAAAACTGGCCGGCGGGATCGCTGAGGGCGTGTCCCTCAATCCTACCGGGGCCGCAATGCAGCGACCGCGAAACAGACCGGGGCCGTTATGGGAATGCGGCCCCTGAGTCAAGCAGACCCGCAGTCACATTGGCGTATGCGAGCTGCGGGACAGGCACAGGGGAAGTCGCAGGAAGGCGCAGCTTGCCGAACGGCGCGCGCACGGCTTCGGCCAACGCCGCACCCGACCGCGCCACGGCAAGGCGCAGTGCTGATTGCGCCGGACCATCGATCCTGCGCTGCGCCGGGGCGATCCAGCGCGCCATATCGGCGCCTTGCAGCCACAGGGCCTCTGTGTGCGGCACCGAATTGGTCATCGCGTAAAAGGCGTCCGCCTGATCAGGCGCCATGCCCATTTCGGCATAGTAATCGAGATAGAGCCGGTTTTCCGGGGCATCGGCGGCGAAATCGGACGGTTCGCGGCCGATCGTGTCGCGCCAGGAATGCACTGCGAACAGCGCGCCGGGGTCCATCGTGCGGCTGGTCCCGGCGAGGAACAGCTCAACCGCGCCGGAACGCGCTGATCCGCCCGCAGGGACGTGGGTGGCAAGGCCAGCGGCGCGGATCGCGCGGCCAAGGCGAAGGTTGGCGAGATCATGGCGGGTGCCCGGCGCATCGACAAATTCGATCACCTCAAGTCCGGGGAAATGCGCCAGCATCGCGGCAAAAGCCTGCGGACTGGCGGCGTCGGTCGTGCCAACCAGCGCAGCGCGCTTGTCATCGATCACCCGGAACGGACCGAAATCGGCAATCCCGGCTAACCCGGTGGCGATCCGCGCGGACGGAGCGATAAAGCGAGCCGGAGCTTCGGTGACGGTTTCGGTGATGGTGACGCTGCCGGCGCGCGCGACATTGGTGGCGGTGGTTTGCAGCGCGACAGGGGCGATGTGGGCGGGGGCCTCCTCGACGCGCACCCACTGGCCGGTGGCCGGGTCCCATTCCTCGACCCAGCTCATCGTCGCAATGACCCGCGCGCCAGAATGACCCGCCGATTGCGCAAGCGCCGCCCCGCTGGGCAGCAGCAGCGCGATGGCGGCAAGTAAAAGGGACAGGGCGCGGTTCATGGCCCACTTGTCGCCCGTTGCCCTTTCCCAAATCGCCAAGATTTATGCTTTAAAAAGACCTTAAAATGCCGGTAGGCCAATCGGGCGCAGGCTGGCGGCCGGAGCACGGATTTGATCGGCAATGGCTCGACAAGCCCCTCAGAAGCCTCCACAAACAGCATCCAAGGGGTGGTCAAGGGACAAGCAGATGGTCGCGCTGGTAAGGACGGTTGCCTACCTCGGGCTGGAGGCGCGCAGCGTTGAGGTGCAATGTCAGGTAGCGCCCGGGATGCCGCGCTTCACTGTGGTGGGCCTGCCCGACAAGGCGGTGAGCGAAAGCCGCGAACGGGTGCAATCGGCGCTTTCCGCGATGGGCCTGGCGCTGCCGCCCAAACGGATCACGGTGAACCTTTCGCCTGCCGATTTGCCCAAGGACGGATCGCATTACGACCTGCCGATTGCGCTGGCCCTGCTCGCCGCGATGGGCGTGACCGATGCCGAGCAGTTGGGTGACTGGATCGCGGTCGGGGAACTGGCGCTGGATGGCCGCGTGGTCGCCAGCCCCGGCGTGCTGATCGCGGCGCTTCACGCCAGCGAGGCGGGAACGGGTCTCATCTGCCCGGCCGAACAAGGCCCCGAAGCCCGCTGGGCCAGCGGCGTGCCGGTACTCGCCCCGCGTGATCTGATGAGCCTGCTGGGGCATCTGAAAGGCACCCTCGTCCTGCCGGAGCCGCCGCGCGGGGATGTGGCGGATGGCACGGCCGGCAATGATCTGAGGCAGGTCAAGGGGCAGGAGACCGCCAAGCGCGCGCTGGAGATCGCGGCGGCAGGCGGGCACAATCTGTTGATGGTCGGCCCGCCGGGATCGGGCAAGAGCCTGCTGGCATCGTGCCTGCCCGGGATCCTCCCCGACCTTGCCCCCGCCGAGGCGCTGGAAGTGTCGATGGTGCAGTCAGTCGCCGGGATGCTCGAATCCGGCCGCATCAGCCGCGCCCGCCCGTTCCGCGCGCCGCACCATTCGGCCAGCATGGCGGCACTGACGGGCGGCGGCCTGAAGGTGCGGCCCGGAGAGGTCAGCCTTGCCCATCTGGGCGTGCTGTTCCTCGACGAATTGCCCGAATTTCAGCGCCCGGTGCTCGATTCGCTGCGCCAACCGCTGGAGACAGGGAAAGTCGATGTCGCCCGGGCCAATGCGCATGTGACCTTTCCCGCGCGGGTACAGCTGATTGCCGCGATGAACCCGTGTCGCTGCGGCTATGCGGGCGATCCGGCGCGCAACTGCAACAAGTATCCGCGCTGCGTGGGCGATTATCAGGCCCGTTTGTCCGGACCGCTGCTCGACCGGATCGACCTGCATGTCCATGTCGGCGCGGTGAGTGCGATGGACATGACCCTGCCCCCGCCAGCCGAGGGCAGCGCCGAAGTTGCGCGCCGGGTTGCTGCGGCACGCTCCCTCCAGACAATGCGCGGGGTGCGTTCAAACGCGGAACTGGAAGGCGACAAGCTCGATACCTTCGCCGCACCTGACGAAGCGGGGCGCAAGCTGCTGCTGCAAGCGGCGGAGAAGCTGCGCCTTTCCGCTCGCGGTTATACCAGGATGCTGCGCGTTTCCCGCACCATAGCTGACCTCGCCGGGGCAGAAACAGTCGGGCGGGTACACATTGCCGAGGCGCTATCCTACCGGCTGATGACGGGTTAAGGAGGCCGCTAGGCCGCCCTCCCGGCCTCATCAAAGGCGCATTGGCGATTTCTGACGAATCTACAGCTTGGGTGGAAGACCAACCCCGGGGCTTTGCCGCGCTGATCGCCGCGTTCCGCGATGCGTCGCGGCGGCGCAAGCTGGCGAGCATTGCTATTGCGCTCACGCTGGAAGGCTTGATCCTGTTGCTTTTGCTGACGCTGGGGACGCAGATCGCCGGCGTCAAGAATGGCGAGAAGGTCACGACTTTCAAGGCGCTGGAGTTCGCTGCGCCGCCCGCTCCCGAACCGGAAACCGCCGCCGAAGTCAGCGCCGCCGATACGCCTCAGGAAACCACGCCAGTGCCGCAATCGCCGGTCCGGCCTTCCCCGCTGACGCTCAATCCCCAGCCAGCGCCGCCCGCTCCGCCCCAGCCCCCGCAGCAACAGCCCGAGACACCGCCAGAGCCGCAGCCCCAGGCCCGGCCCTCGCCGAAAATCGGCGCGCGGATCAGGCCGGGGGCGGCAGCAGGTCCGGCCGACACGGGCAATCCCCGCAGTGCAGGCGACAGCCAGCAAGTCGGCACCGCGCCCAATGGCGAGCCCCTATATGCCGCACGCTGGTACCGGGAGCCGACGCAGCAGGAACTGGCCGGCTATCTTTCCACCGCAAATGGTCCGGGATCGGCGCTGATCGCCTGCAAGACCGTGCCCGATTACTACGTCGATGATTGCGTGCTGATCAGCGAAACCCCGCAGGGTTCGATGATGGGCCGCGCCACACTTGCCGCTGCATGGCAGTTCCGCGTGCGCCCGGCCCGCGTCGGGGGGCGCGACATGGTGGGGTCATGGGTGCGCATCCGGATCGATTACACGGTCAGGAAAGGCCAGCGTTAAACCTTGAGGTGGTCCTTCACGACCGCGACGAAATCCGCCCCCCAAGTGTCGAGCTTCTTCGCCCCCACGCCTGCAATCTTACCGAGTTCAGCCAGCGTTTCGGGGCACTGGTGCGCCATGTCGCGCAGCACCGAATCATGGAAGATGACATAGGCGGGCAAGCCGTGTTCGGCGGCGAGTTCCTTGCGCTTGGTCCGCAGCGCCTCGAACAGCGGGTTGCCGATCGGATTAGGCGCCCCGCCTTCCCCGCCCGCGCCGCCTGTGCGGGCACGGCGCTGACGGCGCTGGCGCATGGGCGGTTCGGCGATGCTGACGCCCGCCTCCCCCTTCAGCACCGGACGCGCTTCGGGGCCGAGCATCAGGCCGCCATGTTCAGTCGCCGCCAGCATCCCGCGCGCCACCATGGTCCGGACCAGCGGCCGCAGCAACCGCGCTTCGGCAGCATCGACAATCCCGAACACCGATAGCTGGTCATGCCCCCGCGATGTAATCCGTTCGTCGCTTTGCCCGGTCAGCACCTTTTCGATGTGGCCCACGCCGAAGCTTTGCCCGGTACGATAGACCGCCGACAGCAGCTTGCGCGCCAATTCGCTGGCATCGACCACGTCGGGCGGTTCAAGGCAATTGTCGCAATTGCCGCAAGTCGCGGCCGGGTGTTCGCCAAAATGCCGCAGCAGGATCGCCCGGCGGCAGGTCGGTGCTTCGACCAGCGCGGCCAGCGTGCCCAGCCGTGCCTGTTCGGCGGGCAGGCGTTCCGGTTCCACCTCGGCCAGCCATTGCCGTGCGCGGGCAAAGTCGCTCGTCCCCCAGAACAGATGGGCTTCGGCAGGATCCCCGTCGCGCCCGGCGCGGCCCGTTTCCTGGTAGTAGGCCTCGATCGATTTGGGGATGCCGGCATGGATGACGAAGCGCACGTCGGGCTTGTCGATGCCCATGCCGAAAGCGATGGTCGCGGCCATCACCATGTTTTCTGACGCGACGAATTCAGCCTGCACCCGCGCGCGGCGTTCGGGATCAAGGCCTGCGTGATAGAACGACGCCTCTCGCCCGGATTTGGCGATTTGCGCGGCAAGGTCTTCGGTGGCCTTGCGGCTTGGCGCGTAGATGATGCCTGCGCCGTCCAGCTTCTGGAGCAGATCGATAATCTGACGCGTTCCCGAATCGCGCGCAGTGATGGCGTAACGGATGTTCGGCCGGTCGAACCCGGCAACGATCAGCCCTTCATCGGGAATGCCGAGCTGGCGCAGGATATCGGCGCGGGTCGCCTGATCGGCGGTGGCGGTGAGCGCCAGGCGCGGCACGTCCGGAAAGCGGTCCAGCACCGGACGCAGGGCGCGATAATCGGGGCGGAAATCGTGCCCCCATTCCGACACGCAATGCGCCTCGTCGATGGCGAATAAAGATATCGGCGCGCGGTCGAGCAGGCTTTGGAAGCCGGCGGTCGAAGCGCGTTCGGGGGCGACATAGAGCAGATCGAGCGCGCCTGAACGGAACGCCTCGGCGGTGGCGGCATTGTCGCTGTCGGCCGATGTCATCGAAGCGGCGCGGATGCCCGCTGCGGTGGCCGAGCGGATCTGGTCGTGCATCAGCGCGATCAGAGGGGAAATGACAATCGCCGTACCTTCACGGGCGAGCGCCGGGATCTGGTAACACAGGCTTTTGCCCGCGCCGGTCGGCATCAGCGCAAGCGTGTGCTGGGCCCGCATCACCCGCCCGATCACCGCCTCCTGCTGCCCGCGAAAGCCGGTGAAGCCAAAGGTGCGGTGCAGGATTTCGTGAATATCGGAGGTCGCGGCCACGCTCATGGACGCGGCCCTAGCCCATGCTGCGGGGCATGGGCACCCGCCGCACGCAGGCTATCTACGATTTACATCTAACGGATTATCCGTTGCCGGTTTTTCTCGCGGCGAGATCCACCACGGCGCCCTTGGCAAGGTCGGTTCCGGGTGCTGCAAGGCTGCCGTCGGCACGTTTCCCGAGGTTTTCGGGGCGCACCATCCACAGGTCCTGATGGCCAAGGATCCGGCCGTCATGCGCCAGAATCGACACCGGACCAATCGGCAACCGGTCCCGCTCGTCGACCAGCACCGGGTCCTCGACCACGGTTTCGCTGCCGTATTTCTGGCCCCACTGGCGCAAGGCCAGCATTGCGGGGAGCAGATCGAAGCCCTTTTCCGTCAGGCGATATTCGATTTTGCGGCGATCATCGGCGCAGGGTTCCCGCTTGAGAATGCCGTGCTCCACCAGCTTGGCGAGGCGATTGGACAGGATGTTGCGAGCAATGCCAAGCTCGCTCAGGAATTCCTCAAAGTGTTTGAGACCGTTGAAGCTGGCGCGCAAAATCATGAACGACCAGCGTTCGCCCATCACCTCCAGCGCCTGCGGCAAGCCGCATTCGATCAACTCGCGCAGTGGCTCTCTCAAATCACCCATAT
>JBEQBX010000039.1:0-25352 GCA_041639595.1 Porphyrobacter sp. | reverse complement strand
GATGACCGTCATCAGCGTCCGGGAGAGGTTCCAGCCAAGCGATTGTGCGGTTGCCAGTGGCATGTTGCGGCTCCTGCCTAGGAGCGGGACCACCCCGCTCGACAGTCGCCCCACAGGCCGGGGGCTGGCCGCAATCACCGCAGCAAAGCTGCGGCCGCACGCGCACGCGTAGCGGACCCTTCACGGGTTGATTGAAGGAGGGCAGGCTCCGAGCCCAAGGATTAGCGGCTAATGGGAGTGGATGGTTCTGCGGCGGAGCGAGCGATCCGCCTACCAGTGCCTATGCCAAAGTAGCTCACTCGGGCCGACAGGCTTGAGATCGGCGATCGATGCGATCAGTCTAAGCTGAACTTGGGAGAACGCCTGACCAGCCCTGAGTTGGATTTGAATTGGTGACAATGTGGTGACAACGGCGAGCGATTGGAGCTTTGTCACCAAGCCCTCGCGAGCTACGCGAGGTGCAACTAATTAGTTTTCTTGGGGAAAACTGGAGCGGGCGAAGGGATTCGAACCCTCGACCCCAACCTTGGCAAGGTTGTGCTCTACCCCTGAGCTACGCCCGCTCACTGGCGCTGACAAAATCCGCTTGTTCGCGGTTCCTGCCGGAGAGGCGGCGCGATTAGCAGTGACCTTCCAAGGCTGCAAGCGCAAAATTGACGCAATCGGGGCTTGATCGTGCGAAGCCGACAGGCCAGCACGATTGTGCGCTTCACATCGGCGCGAGGCGTCCCACATTGGGGACGGACTGGCGCATGCTGCGCGCCGTCACAGCAGGAGCATATATCTTGGCCAGCATGGGATTGAGCATCGACGAACAAAAGGCGGTTGAACGCTTCCGCAAGGCGGTGGTCGATCCGTCGCAAACGAAGCTCGTGATCCTCGATTTCTGGGCGGAATGGTGCGGGCCGTGCAAGGCGCTGACCCCGGTGCTGGAAAAGGTGGCGGCCGAATATGCCGACAAGGGCGTGCTGCTGGCAAAGCTGAATGTGGACGAAGAACAGTTCATCGCCGCGCAGTTCCAGGTGCGGTCGATCCCGACGGTCTATGCCATGTTCCAGGGCCAGCCGGTCGCCGATCTGACAGCGGCCCGCGGCGAATCGCAATTGAAGGCGATGCTGGACCAACTGCTTACCCAATTGCCGATCGAAGCCGGGGCGGGCGACGCTGCGGCGCCGCCGCAGGGCCCTTCGCCCGAAGAGATCGCACAGTTCGTGAAGCTGGGCGAAGAGGCGCTGTCCGCTGGAGACGCGCAGCGCGCGGCCAGCATCTTTGCCCAGATCACCGAATTTGCCGAAGGTAACGCGCCCGCCCATGCCGGGTTGGTGCGCGCGCTGGTGCAGATGGGGGAGATGGATCAGGCGCGGCAGGTGATGGAAGTGATCGATTCGGATCCGCGCCTTGCGACAGATGCGGCGATTGCGCCCGCCCGCAGCGCGCTGGAACTGGCCGGAACGCGGGTGGATGATAGCGAGCTGACCGCGCTGCGCGTGGCAGCCGCCGCAGCTCCGGACAATATGGACGCGCAGTTTGCCTTTGCCGAAGCCGCCTTCGCCGCTGGCCAGCGCGACGATGCCGCCGCCACCCTGCTTGCCATGATTGCTGCCGACCGGGAATGGAACGACGGCGCAGCGCGGGCCAAGCTGCTCAAGATCTTTGAAGCCACCGGCCTTGAAGACGAATGGGTGATCGGCGTCCGCCGCCGCCTGTCGCGCGTATTGTTTGGATGACAAAAGTGACCCGGCGCCTTTCCATCTTCCCCCTGACCGGCGCGGTGCTGTTTCCCGGCATGCAATTGCCGCTGCACATCTTTGAACCGCGTTACCGTGCGCTGGTCGGCGATGCGCTGATCCGGGATCGCCAGATCGCGATGATCCAGCCGCAACGCGCTGTCGACGGCGCGCCGCTGTATTCGGTCGGCTGCATCGGACGGATCGGCGAAGTGCAGGCGATGGATGACGGGCGTTATAACCTCATCCTTGAAGGCACGGCGCGGTTCCGGCTGGTGCGCGAACTGGACGTGACCACCGCGTTCCGCCAGATCGAGGCCGAAATCTATGAAGAGGACGAGGACGAAACCCTGACCCACGCCCAGCGCGGCGGGTTTGAACGCGAAGCGCGCGCCTTTGCCGATGCGCAGGGTTACAGCGTCGACTGGTCTTCGGTCGAGCGGCTGGATGATCGTTCGCTGATCAACGGCGTGTCGCAGATCGCGCCCTTCGATCCGGCCAGCAAGCAGGCATTGCTGGAGGCCGAGACGCTGACCGATCGCTGCGAATTGCTGGTGCAGTTGATGCAGTTCTTCGGCCGCACCGATGGCGGCGAGGAAATCATTACCCTTCAATAAGGCGCCAAAAAGCCCGGAACCTTGCGGCTCCGGGCTTTATCGCCGCCCCAAGGGGCAAGAGGCGGCGTGTGGGTTTGCGCCGGTTAACGCAGCAGCGACAGCACGTTCTGCTGCGACTGGTTGGCCTGCGCCAGCATCGCGGTGGAGGCCTGACCAAGGATCTGCGCCTTGGCAAGAGCGGTGGTTTCCTGCGAGTAATCGGCGTCCATGATCCGCGAACGGGCATCCGACAGGTTGGTCGCGTTGTTGGCAAGGTTGTTTACAGCCGATTCGAGGCGGTTCTGCGAGGCACCGAGCGTTGCGCGGGCGGTGTTGATGGTGTCGAGGCCTGTGTCGATCGTTGCCAGCACGGTGTTGTCGGCCGAGGTGAGGTCAACCGCAATAACTGCGGCGACATCTGTATCACCTGCAAGATCGCCAAAGGTCAGGTCGATCGTGTCGGCAGCAGTCGCCCCTGCCTGAATGGTGACAGTGCCATCGGAGGCAGCACCAGCGGTCCCGTCGAACAGCTTGCTGCCGTTGAATTCGGTGTTGGCCAGCACAGCGGTCATCTGTTCGGTCAGCTGGGTCACTTCGGCCTGGATGTTGACCTTGTCTTCAGCGGAATAGGTGCCGCTGGTTGCCTGCACCGCCAATTCGCGGACACGCTGCATCATGTTGCTGACTTCATTCAGCGCGCCTTCTGCGGTCTGCGCCATGCTGATGCCGTCATTGGCGTTGCGGATGCCCTGGTTCATGCCGCGGATCTGCGAGGTCATGCTGCTGCTGATCGCGAGGCCGGCGGCGTCGTCCTTGGCCGAGTTGATGCGCTTGCCGCTCGACAGGCGCTCCATCGCGGTGCCGAGCATCTTGCCGGCCTGAACTCCGGCGTTCTGTGCGCGAAGGGCTGAGGTGTTGGTGTTGATCACGGTCATTATCGAAACTCCTGAATGGTCAGGCAGGACGAACTGGCCCGTCGCTGCTGATCCATAGAGCGGCCGCCGACCGGGATGTTTAAGCGAATAAAATTCGTCGTGTAAAATCATATGGATGAGCGCGTTTTGGAGCCTGAATGACCGGAAGCGCCCCTTCTGGTCCAGCGGTTCGGCGCAGGCTGACTAAGGAATGCTACGGGGGCTTAAATTTGCCACCTGTGCAGCCTGATGGCGGCAGAGCTTTGCCGAGACCAGAAAACAGGGGCAGTCATGAATTACCCGGCAATCAAAGCGGGCCGCGACCAGGCGGACCACACCAAAGCAGGGCCGCAATCCTGCGGCGCGCACGATATGCTTATCGGCATGACCGTGCCGTTGATGGGTGGCAGCTGGCAGCGGGACCGGATCGTGCTGGGTGACCGCCTGCCATCCGCCATGGCTTCAGGGATCGCGCGTGCGGGCAAGCTCGCCATTGCGCTGGATCACGGCGCACCGGCGCTGGCGCTGGCGGGGGGCAACCGCATTGCCCTTTCCTATGATCCCGATGCGCTTGCCGAAGCGCGGGCCGCGTTGATCGCGGCGTCGGCGCAAGGCGGCTGGCCGGTGGCGGGCGATCCGCAATCGCTGGCGCTGCTGACGCTGGCCGAACGGATTGCCGCCAGCGACATTCCCGTATTGCTCGAAGGGCCGACCGGCACCGGCAAGGAAGTGTTGGCGCGTTTCGTCCACCGCCTGTCGGCACGCGCCGATGGACCGTTCGTCGCAGTCAACTGCGCCGCCATGCCCGAAGCGATGCTGGAAGCGCTGTTGTTCGGCCACAAGAAAGGCGCCTTTACGGGCGCGGCCGAAGCGGGCGAGGGGCTGTTCCGTGCAGCCCACGGCGGCACGCTGCTCCTGGACGAGATCGGCGAACTGCCGCTGGCGCTGCAATCGAAGATGCTGCGCGCATTGCAGGAAGGCGAGATCCTGCCGCTGGGCGCGACCAAGCCGACGAAGGTTGATGTGCGCATTGTCGCCGCCACCAACCGGCACCTTGCTGCCGAGGTCGAGGCGGGGCGCTTCCGTGAGGATCTGCTCTATCGCCTGAATGTCTTTCCCCTCGCGCTGCCGGCCTTGCGTGACCGGTGTGGGGATATTGCCCCGCTGGCTTTCGCGATGCTGCTGCGCCACGCGCCTGCCCCCGGACAGCCGGGGTGGATCAACGCCGATGCCATCGCCTTGCTGGAAACCCACGCATGGCCCGGTAATGTCCGCGAGCTGGAAAATGTCATCCGCCGCGCGATCCTGCTGGCGAACGGCGCGGGTGCGATCGGCGTCGATCACATTGTATTCGACACGGCAGTGCGCCCGGCCGCGTCCAATGCGCTGGCGGCACCTGTCACCGCCATCACCGCCCCGCGCTCCCTTTCCGATGTCGCCTTTGCATCGGAAGCGCGCGCGATCATCGACACTCTTGGCCGCAATGGCGGCAACCGCGCGGCGACGGCGCGAAACCTCGGCATTTCGGAACGCACACTGCGTTACCGCCTCGCTTCGATGCGCGGCGCCGGGATGATCGCGGCGGGAGGTGCGGCATGAGCGGCGTCGGGCGCGTCGGCTTCGGCGTCACCGATGTGATGGCGCTGCGCAGCCAGGTGCTGGCCCGCAGCGCCGCCCTGCGCGATGTGCGCGGGGCAAGCGAGGCGGATCGTCCGGCACCCACGCCGACCCCCGGCGCGGGCTTTGCCGATACGCTGCATAATGCGCTGAAGCAGGTCAGCGCCGTTCAGGAACATTCCAGTACGATGCAGGTCGCCTATGAACGCGGTCAGGTGACGGATATCTCGCAAGTGATGCTGGCCCGACAAGAAGCGGGCGTGGCTTTCGAAGCGACCTTGCAGGTCCGCAACAAGCTGCTGAACGCCTATCAAGACATTATGCGGATGGGAGGCTGATAGATGGCCGATTCCGCCCTTCCCGTGCCCGCCAATCCGGCCGGCCTCCCGATCGATCCGCAATCCGGCGGGTGGCGCACCATGCTGCCGCCGCAGGTGGCGGGTTTTGCCAACCAGCCCGCGCTGGCCCGCGCCTTGCCCGCCATCGGCGGTCTTGGCGCAGTGGCGGCGGCGGCGGCGCTGTGGATGGCGATATCTTCCGGCCCTGACCGGATGCTGTATGGCAGCCTGACCGATGCCGAACGAGCCAAGGTGGTCGCAACGCTGGAAGCGGGCGGGATCGCCTATTCCATCGACAATTCCACCGGCGCGCTGTCGGTGGCGGAGAACGATGTCTACCGCGCCAAGATGCTGGTCGCGAGCGATGCCGGTATTGCCGCCCCCGAAGGCGCCGAAGCGATGCTGGATTCCATGCCGCTGGGCACATCGCGCACGCTGGAAGGTGAACGCCTGCGGCTGGCGCGGGAACGCGAATTGATGCTGACGATCAAGGAGATCGACGGGATCGAAAGCGTGCGCGTCCACCTTGCCACGCCGGACCGGTCTGTGTTCGTGCGCGAGAATAATGCGCCGTCTGCTTCGGTGATGGTGCGGCTGGTCGGCGGGCGCAGCCTGTCGCAGCCGCAGGTGTCGGCCATCGTCAATCTGGTCGGGGCTTCGGTGCCGGGGTTGAGCGCGGATGCGGTGCGGGTGGTCGATCAGAATGGCCGCCTGCTGTCCGATCCGCGCGAACAGGCGGGCGAAGGCCTGACGCTCCAACGGGAACACGAAGCCAAGCTGCGCGAACAGCTGGACGGGTTGCTGCTGCCCTTGCTGGGCGAAGGCAATTTTTCCACGCAGGTGCAGGTCGAGCTTGATAAAAGCGAAGTCACCACGGCGCGCGAAACCTACGAAAAGGAAGGTGTGGTCCGCGCTGAGAGTGAGCGTAATTCGGCCCGCACCGGTGCTGCTCCGGCAGGCGGTGTGCCGGGCGTTGCCGCCAACACGCCGCCGCCGCAGGCGCAGCTGGTTGACGGCGCGCCGCAGCCCGCAGCGCCCGCCGCCGCTGCGGCATCGACCGACACCGAAACCGCCACAGATCGCAGTTATGAACTGGGCCGCGAAGTGGCGGTCACCACTGCCGGACCGGGCAGCCTGACAAAGCTTTCGGTTGCCGTGGCGGTCAGCGACAAGGCGCTGAAAGCGGCCGCCCCGCTGACCGCACAGCAGCTTGAAGCGCTGGTCAGCGCCGCTGTCGGTGCGAATACCCAGCGCGGCGACATGGTCAAAGTGGTCGCCAGCAAGTTTGAACCGGCCGATCTGGCGCCCCCTGCCTTTTATGAAGAGCCGTGGTTTGCAATGCTGGTGCGATACGGCACGGCGTTGATCGCGGTGCTGCTGGTGCTGATGCTGGCGGTGCGCCCGCTGATTGGCAAACTGAAGGGCAAGGGCGAAACACCCGCCCTCTCGGCTGCCGAAGACGCAGCGGCGCTTGCCATCATCGGCGACAACCAGGACGCGGGCGGCGCAGGCACGGCGTTGGCAGAGGCGGGCAGCGGCCAGCCGGTGGCCGATCTGCCCCAGCAGGTCGAACTCGCCCGCCGCCTCGCCACCAGCCAGCCCGAACGCGCGGTTGAGGCGTTGCAACGGATGCTTGAGGCCCCGTCCCCGGCGCCGGTCCCGGCCGAGCCTGAGGCAGACGCGGCATGACCGCCGCAAGTGCCCTCAACCCTGCTGCGTCCTCGCTCCTGAGCCGGGTTGACCGCGCCGCAGTGTTCCTGATGCTGCTGGGCGACGACGAGGCAACCGGGCTGCTCGCCCGCCTGTCCCCTGCCGAGCTGGAAAAGCTGGGCGCGGCGATGATGGCGCTGGGCGAGATCGATCAGCCGCACATGGCCGAAGCGCTCGCCGATTTCGCGGGCGAGGCCGCGCGCGAAATGCTGCCCCGGCGCGGGCGTGATGACCGTGTGCGCACCCTGCTCGACAAGGCGCTGGGCACGGCGCGGGCCGAAAGCATGATGCAGCGGATCGAACCCGATGCCGCGCCGCGCAGTCTGGAACTTGCCAAATGGCTCGCCCCCGGCGTGCTGGTGCGGTTGATCCTGGACGAACACCCGCAGGTGATCGCCGCGCTGCTGCTTTTGATCGAACCGGAACCGGCCGCCGAAATATTGGCGATGCTGCCGTTGGAATTGCAGTCGATGGTGGTTGAACGCGTGGCGAAAAGCGGCGCGATTTCGGCCACCGCGATCGCCACCATCGACACGCTGCTGACCCAGCGGATCACCGCCACCTTCGGCACCGCGCCGCTGCTGCTGGGCGGCCCGCGCGAAGCGGCGAACCTTATCAATCTGGCCGCAGGCGAGATGCGCAGCACCGTGCTGCCCGCGATTGCCGAACGCGACGCGCCGCTCGCTGAAAAGATCGAGGAGGAGCTGTTCACCTTCGAAATGCTGTTCGCGCTCGATCCGATGTCGATGGGCCGCCTGCTCCGCGATGTCGACAATGAGAAGCTGGTCGATGCCATGAAGGGCCTCAAAGACGCCGAACGCATGCCGTTCTTCGCCGCCATGTCGAGCCGTGCGGCCGACGGCGTGCGCGACGAGATCGAATTGCGCGGCCGCCTGGCCAAGAGCGATGTCATGGCCGCGCAAAAGGCGATTGTCGAAATTGCCCGCGGGCTTGCCGATGCGGGCGAGATCGTGATCGGCAGCGGGGGCGGCGAATTTGTCTGATTGGATCGGGACGTTTGCCGGGGCTGGGGGCGGGGCCGATGGCTGCGCCGCGGCGCCCGGCTGGCTGACGCTGCTGGGCGAAGGCGACGCCTTCCGCGAGGCAGCTTATGGTGCAGCCGAACAGCGCGGGCCTGCTCCGCCGCCGCAGCCTGAACCTGTCGCGGCCGATCCGCTGGCGGAAGCCGCAGCGCGCGCCTTTGCCGATGGCGAACGGGCCGGACGCGCCGCTGCTGAGGCCGAGGCTGAAGCCCGCGCCGCGCGTCAACGGGCGCTGCGGTTGAATTTCCGCGCGCTTGATGAAGCCGCGATGGCCGTGCTGGCCGATGATCTGTCCGCCACGGTGATGGCGCTGTGCGACGGCGTGCTGGGCGAGGCGGCAAGCGACCGCGCGGGCCTGCTGGCGCGCGTCGATGCGGCGGCGCGGCGGATCGGCGGCGCGGCGGACACGCTGGCGCTGCATCTGAACCCCGATGACATTGCCCTGCTGGGGGAAGATACGCTGGCTGGCTGGCGCGTCATCTCCGATGCTGCGTTGGAAGCGGGCAGCGTGTTGATCGCAGGCGCAGACGGCAGCGTTTCCGATGGCCCTGCCGAATGGCGCCGGGCGATTGCCGCTGCGGTGCGCGGATGATTGCCGAATTGCAGCTTGATCTGGCGCGGATGCGCGCCGCGCCGGTCGCTGCCGGGCCGGTGCTGACGGGCCGCGTGGTCGCCTGCGATGGCGGTTTGATCGAGGTCGCCGGCCTGCCGCTGCCGATTGGCTCGCTGGGGCTGATCGAAAACGATTCGGGCGCCGAATGTCTGGCCGAGGTGATCGGCTTTCGCGCCGGTCATTCGCTGATGATGCTGCTGGGCGATACCATGCTGCTGCGTCCGCAGGCGCGGGTGCGGGCGCTGGGCCAGCCGGGCGAGGTGCGCGTGGGCGAGGCGCTGCTGGGCCGCGCGGTCGATGCGCTGGGCGATCCGATTGACGGCGGGCCAAGGCTCGACCTGCCCAACGTCTGGCCGCTGGCGGGCAAGCGCGAAGGCGCGTTGGAACGGGCGAGTGTCGAGGTGCCCTTCGATTGCGGGGTGCGCGCCATCAATGCGCTATGCGCGATGGGCGTGGGCCAAAGGCTGGGCATCATGGCGGGGTCGGGGGTCGGCAAATCGGTGCTGGTCGATACCATCGCCGGGCACGCGGTCGCCGATGTCACCGTGGTGGCACTGATCGGAGAGCGCGCGCGCGAGGTGTCCGATTTCGTGAACCGCCACATGGCAGGGGCGCGGCGCGGCGGGATCGTGGTGGTGGCTGTCCCCGCCGATCACGCTCCCAACCTGCGGCTGCGTGCGGCGCAATATGCCAGTTCCATCGCCGAATATTTCCGCAGCCAAGGCAAGCGCGTGCTGCTGATCCTCGACAGCCTGACGCGCGTTGCCCACGCCGCGCGCGAATTGGCGCTGGTGCTGGGAGAGCCGGGCGCGGCGCGGGGCTATCCGCCGTCGGCGCTCGCCGCGGTTACCCGGCTGGTCGAACGCGCGGGCAATTCTGCACGCACCGGCGGGGCAGTGACGGGCATTTACACCGTGTTGGCCGACGGGGATGACACCAATGATCCGGTGGTCGATACCGCGCGCGCAATTCTGGACGGGCATATCGTCCTGTCCCGCGATCTGGCGGCGCGCGGGCATTATCCGGCGATCGATATTCCTTCCAGCCTCAGCCGGGTGATGGATGATCTTGTGCCGCGCGAAACCGCGGCCGCGGCGCGGCGGCTGCGCGGGCTGATTGCGGCGCGCGAAAGCGGGCGTGATCTGGTGATGATGGGAGCCTACCGCGCCGGGGGCGATCCGCTGCTGGACGAGGCGCTGGCCCTGTCGCAGCCGATCGATGCCTTCCTGACCCAGGCCCGCGGCGAGGCCGAGCCGTTGGCGGTGAGCCATGCCGCGCTGCTGCGGCTGATGGCGCACAGCGGTGCGTGAAGCCCGCCGCCTCACGCTGCTGCGCCGCCAGAGCCTGATCGCCGACGTGGCCCGCAAACAGGCGCTGCGCGGATTGGCCGAGGCTTTGGAGACAGAGGCGCGCAGCCATGCATTGGCCGAACGCAGCCGGATGCTGGTCGCCGCCAGCGCGCCGGGTGCGGGGGCGACGACCGGGGCAGCGCTTCAGGCGCGCGGCACTTTCACCGCAGGGCTTGCCCGGATCGCGGTCAGTGCCGGGGACGCTGCCCGCGATGCGGCCCGCCAGCGCGTATGGCAGACCGAAAGCCTGACCCGCGCAGAAACCCGCGCCAAGCGGCTGGAGGAGATGACGGGCGATGCCCGCAAGGCGCTGGAAGCGGCGCTGGAACGGCGCGAAGCGGCCCGCGCGATGCCGCTGGCACGCAAATTGCACAGCGTCCCGCGTGACTGATCCCATTGCCCAAGGATGGTGCCCGAAGTGACGACAATGCTTCCCTTCCTGTCCGAAATACCTGCCCTACCCGGCGCCTTCGCCGCCAGCGGAGCCGCGTTGCAGCCGTCCAGCCCGGCCGGGCTGGACTTTGCCGGATTGCTGGATGCTGCCGCCCTGCCGCCGCCCCCTGCGGCAGCCGTGCCTGCGTTGAACGAGCCTGAGCCAGCCGTGCTGCCCTTTGTGTCGCCCCGTGCGGTGACGGGCCAGGTGCAGGCTGCGGCGGACATGGCTGGTGGCAGAAATCTGCCGGAGCCGGGCACCCGATTGCCGCTGGTTCAGCCGGTTTCGACACTGCCGCATACCGCGCCGCCGATTGCCGCCACCTCTCCAGCGCCAATGCCGGCGCCGGTCTCCGCATTTGCGCCCACCGCCCCTCCTGCCGCCGATCTGCCTGAGCCGCTTGCCACGCCCGTAGCCATCGCATCCGCCGATCCCGTCGCTGATGACAGGCCTGCGCGCACGGTGGCCAAAGCCGATGCCGCCGATCACATGCCCTATCCCCCGCCTGCCCCTGTTGCGCCCCCTGCACCCGTGTCAGCGTCAGCCGAGCCGGCTGCGCCGGGCGATGAGGCTCTGCCCCCGGTTAATCGGGAGCGGCCGGGCGAGGGGCCGATCGTCGCAATGCCTTTGGAACCGCTACCCGCCGCCGCAGCATTGCCCCAGCCGGGCAGTGCGACGGTCGCATTTATCCAGCCGCCGGCGTTGCCCGCGGCCCCGCCCGAACTGCCCGCACCCGCCCGCACGCTGCGTGCCGCAGGCGTGGCTCCCATGCGCGGCGCACGTCCGGCAGGAACGGCGCCGGACACGGCAAGCCCGGCTTCCGAGCCTGCGCCTTCGCTTCCGCTGGCCAGTGCAACCGGGCTGGAGACAGCACCCTCAGCGTCCCCGACGCCCGCTGCGACCGCAGCTTCGCCCACCCTCTCAGCCGCCCAGCCCGAACCCGCGCCGCCGCCGGTGCTGGCCAACCTTGCCCCCGCTCCGCAAACGCCCGCCGCCCCTGATCGGGCGGGCGAACCGCGTGCGCCCGCTCCGCAAGTCGAAGCTGCCATCGAACAGGTGGGGAGCCTGCGCGAAGCCATGCGGTCGGCCCGGCCGGAAATGACGGTGCGCCATGCCGAATTCGGATTTGTGTCTGTGAGGCTTGAACAGGCCGCGCCCGATAACTGGCGCGCGGTGCTGGCCAGCCGCGATCCCGGCTTTGTCCCCGCCATCCAGGCCGCGCTTGCGGAGCGCAGTGTCATGGCAACATCTGAAAGCGCGAGTTTTTCTGGTCAATCGGGGGCGAGCCAGAATGGGACATCAGACCAGCGCTACGGGGCTTCCCCTAACGGGGGGCAAGGATCGTCTCAACCATACATGGGCCAATCAGGATCCCGAGACGGCGAGGCTGCGCCGGACCACCGCCACCCATCGACCAGCGCCGCCATCGCGGGCCGGACCGATGCAGAGGAGGAGGCATCCGGCAGCAGCGCAGCATCTTCGGGCGGGCTGTTTGCCTGACCGCGTGGGCAGTAAAAGGGAAGTGACAGGGCATGGCCAAAGGTAAGGACAAGGCCGACAACGCCGGGGAAGGCGGCGGCAAATCCGGGAAGGGTGGTCTGATCAAGATCGCCCTTGGCGCAGTGCTGCTGCTCGGCGTGGGCGCAGGCGGTGCTTATGGCGCGTTTGCGATGGGCCTGATCGGCGGCGGCGAAGGCGCGCACAAGCCGGACGAGCCCAAGCTGGTGCTGAAGACCGATGCCGATCCCTATCCCGTGCCCGGCGCCGAAAAGGAAAAGGATGCCGCCGCCCCCGTTTATGGCGAAGGCGGCAGCAAATATCGCACAGCATATTATTCGTTTTCGGAAAGCTTCACCTCGAACCTCGCGGATTCGCCGGGGCTGGTGCAGGTTGAACTGGCGGTTTCCACCCGCCGCGACGGGCGCGTGCTGCAATGGGTCAAGACCCATGAACTGGCGATCCGGTCCGCAATTCTGGCCCAGCTGGCCGCCACGACCGAGGCCGAGGCCTATGATGTCGAAGGCAAGAAACGTCTGGCCGGACGGCTGACCAAGGCGGTCAATCAGGTGCTTGAAGAAAACGAAGGCTTCGGCGGCATCGAAGCCGTGCACTTCCGCGGGTTCCTGGTCCAATGAGAATGGGTCACACCTTTGCGGCGGCCCGCCCGGCGGCGGTGCATTGCCCCGAACTCACCACCCGCGGCCCGCGCCCGGAAGAAAGCGCCGCCATGCTGACGGCGTGGCAGCGCGATCTGGCACGGTTGCTGGCCGATGACCTGGCGGGCCTGCTTTCAGGCGACCGGCTGGATGTCACCATCAGCGAACCTGAACGCGTGACCGGCGCGGATGCGCTGCGCCGCATCGGCCAGATCGCTGCCAATGCGCTGCTGCGCTGCGGGGCATCGGCGGAAACGGCATTGCTCAGCTTCGATTTCGCCACGGCGCTTGCCCTGACCGATCGCAGTTTTGGCGGCGACGGACGCATCACCGGCAGCGTGCCAGAGGCGCTCCCGCGATCAGCCGCGCTGCTGGTCGAGGAAGCCGCGACCATGATTGCAGGCGCGATGACTGCGGCAAGCTATGGCGATATGCCGCCCCCGGCAGGCGCGCCGATGCATGGCGAAGTGATCGTGCGCAGCGAAAGCGCGGCGCGGCTGAAAGCCTTTGCGCTGGATGCGCCGGTGCTGCTGTTCACGCTGGATATCTTCAACCGGCACGGTTGCACCTGGCGGGCGACGCTGGCGGTGGCGGCTGACCGGATGGAGCGCCTGCTGCCCGGCGGCGGCCGCCGTCCGCGCTCCCCTGTCAGGCGCACCGCCGCTAATGGCATGGCCGCGCCGTTTGCCGCCATGCCCCTGCCGCTGCACGTGGTGCTGGCCGAATTCGATCTGTCGCTGGCCCGGCTCCAGACCCTGCAACCGGGTGACATGATCCCGCTCGCCATGGGTCGGCAGGTGCCGCTGATGGTGGGGGAGACGACCCTTGCCCACGGCACTGTCGGCACGGCCGATGATCGCATGGCGATCCGCCTGACCCGTGTCCCTGTTTCTGTTTCCGCTGCTGCTGAAGGTGTCCTGTCATGACCGCTTACCAACCTGCCGCTTTCGCCCGTTTCGGCGATGTTGCCGTGCGCCTGTCGGTCGAACTGGGTCGCAGTGAAATGCCCCTGCGCGATGTGTTGACACTGGGCGAGGGGAGCACGGTGACGCTGGACCGGCTGACCGATGAAATGCTGGATGTGACTGCCAATGGCCGGGTCATCGCACGCGGCGAAGTGGTGGCGGAAAAGGGGCGATTTGCCCTGCGCATCGTCAGCCTGGTGGGTGAGGACGGGCAGGATGCGCCGCCTGCCGCTGGCGCCGATGCAGCCATTCCCGCCGCTGATCCGGCGGTTCCCGCTGACGACGCGCTGTAACGGGCGGGCTTGACCAATGGTCGAATATTTCCTGCGGCTGGCGCTGCTGCTGCCGCTGCTGGGCGGTCTCATCTGGGGCAGCCTGTGGCTGACCCGCTGGCTGCAAACGCGCCTGCATGGTGCGCCCGGCACTGGCGGCGGTGCGGCGGGCGGGCGAAACCTGCAACTGGTCCAGACCAGCCTGATCGCGCCGGGTATGAAGCTGGCCGTGGTGCGTTTCCATGACCGCGAGATTCTGCTCGGCTGCACGCGGCAGGGCATGGTGAGGCTGGGCGAAGCGCCTGCCGCTGCACCGGCTGCGGAGATCCGGTAATGCCCCTGCAAATGATCCTGCGTGCGGCATTCGTGTGCCTTGCCGCGTTAACCATGTTTTGGGTCATGCCCGATACCGCCAGCGCCGCTGCGCCTGTCGCTGCCGCCATGCCCGATCCGGTCGCGGCAGGGATCGGCACGGCGGTCGAACGCGCGTTGGGCGACGGGCAGGCGGGCGATGACAGTCCGTTGAGCATGTCGCTGCAGCTGCTGGTGGTGATGGGCTTGCTCACCATCCTGCCCGCGCTGGTGCTGATGATGACCAGCTTCCTGCGCATTCTGGTGGTACTGTCGATCCTGCGTCAGGCCTTGGGCCTGCAAGGATCGCCTCCGGGGCAGGTGCTGGCGGGTCTTGCGCTGTTCCTGTCGCTGTTCGTCATGGCGCCGACGTTGGACATCGTGAACGCGCAGGCGATTGCACCTTATTCCGCCGGAACGATCGGCGCGGATGCCGCAATCGGCAAAGCGGGGGAGGCGTTCCATGCCTTCATGATCGCCCAGACGCGTGAGGCGAACCTGATCATGTTCACCGACATTGCCGGCGGCGGAAAGTTTGCAGGCAGCGCCGACGTGCCGTTTTCGATCCTGCTGCCCGCCTTCGTCACCAGCGAACTGGAAACCGCCTTCCAGATCGGTTTCATGATCTTCCTGCCGTTTCTGGTCATCGATCTGGTGGTGGCCAGCGTGTTGATGAGCCTTGGCATGATGATGCTGTCGCCAACCATCATATCGCTGCCGTTCAAGCTGCTGTTGTTCGTGCTGGTCGATGGCTGGGCGCTGCTGATGGGGAGTCTTGCCCTTAGTTTTTCTTAGGGAGAGTTTCGCGACATGACCGAGGACGCGCAGCTTCTCGCACTGGCCGACCAGACCTTGTGGGTGACCGCATTGATCAGCGGCCCGGTGCTGATCGCCACGCTGGTTGTCGGCCTGGTGGTCGGCATCATCCAGGCCGCCACATCGGTCAACGAACAGACGCTTTCCTTCATCCCCAAACTGGCGATCACCGCGCTGGTGTTCGTGGTGCTGGGCGCGGCGATGATGGGGCTGCTGGCTGATTTCACGCGCGAGATCATGGCGCAGGTCGCCGGTCTTTCGGCCTGAGCGTGGCCGCGTGAACACCCTGGATTTCGGCTTTGGCAGCCTTGAGGCGCAGCTGTGGCAGGTGTTTTTCCTGTCGATCCGCTGCGGGGCCGCCTTGATGGCCGCGCCGATGGTTGGCGGGATGGCGGTGCCGGGGCCGGTGCGCATTCTCCTTAGCCTGGTCCTCGGGTTTTTCATCGCGACCTGGGTGCCGCTGCCGCCGCTGCCTGACATGATGAGCATCGCCGCAGTCCTTGCCGTGCTGCAGGAAGTGGCGGTGGGCGTGATGCTGGGCTTCGTGCTGCAGCTCGCCTTCGCCATTCCCCTGATCGCGGCCGAGCAGATTTCCGGCACCATGGGCCTTGCCATCGCCACATCGATCGATCCGGCAAGCGGCGCGCAATCGGGGGCGCTGGGCACGTTTTTCGGCCTTGTCCTCAGCCTGCTGTTCTACGCGACCGGCGCGCATCTGCTGTGGTTTGACCTGCTGATCGAAAGTTACCGCTTGCTGCCCGCGGGGCAATTCACCTTCGGCGCGTGGCGGGCAGAGGCGGTGGTGATGTTCATGGGTTACGGCCTTGCCGCCGCCGCCGCGATTGCGCTGCCGGTGGTGCTGGTGTTGTTGCTGGTGCAGATCGTCACCGGCCTGATCGCGCGGTCTGCCCCGTCGCTCAACCTGTTTGCGCTGGGCCTGCCGGCGGGCGTGCTGGCCGGAATCGCCGCGCTGATCATCGCCATGCCGGTGATGGTGCAGCAATTGCGCGGCGTTCTTGAGGTGACGCTGGAACAGTCCGCCGCCCTGGTGGAGGCGCGCGGTGGCTGAGGAAACACCGGGCGAAAAGACTTTCGACCCAACCCCCAAACGGCGCGAGGATGCCGCCAAGAAGGGCGATGTCCTGCGGTCCAAGGAATTTGCCACTGCCGCCGCCACCGGCGCAGGCGCGCTGGCGCTGCTGGGGGTGGGGCCGTGGCTGAATGAAGGCATGGGCAATATCGCCCGCGCCGGTTTCACGTTTGACCGGGCGGCGCTGGACGGTTTTACCCCCGCCGCCGCGCTGGGGGATGCGGCGCTGGCGGCGCTGCCCCCGGTCATGGCGCTGGGCCTGATCGTCGCTGCGCTGACCATCGGTTCGCAATTGCTGATGGGGCAGGACGGGCGCTGGGTCGCCGCCAATGCGGGCTTCAAGGGATCGCGCATCAATCCGCTGTCCGGCCTGAAGCGGATCTTTGGCTGGCAGGGCCTGATCGAACTGGGCAAGGGGCTGGGTAAACTGGCGCTGCTGGGCGGGATCGCGTGGGTTTGGGGCAAGGACCGCGTGCCGGAACTGTTGGCGCTGGGCACCCTGACGCTCGAAGGGCAGATCGGCGCGGCGACTGACGCGATGTCCAGCCTGATCGGCACGCTGCTGATCGGACTGCTGGTGATTGCCGCCATCGATTACCCGCTGCAACGCTTCCAGCGCGACAAGCGGCTGAAGATGAGCTTTCAGGACATGCGGGACGAAAACAAACAGTCCGAAGGCTCCCCCGAAATGAAATCGGCCCGCCGCCAGCGCCAGCGCGATCTGGCCCGCGGCGGCGTGGCCAAAGCGATGAAGGAAGCGCAGTTCATCGTCGTCAACCCGCTGCATTTTGCCGTGGCGCTGACATATGATCCGGCCCGCGCGCCTGCGCCGTTGCTGCTGGCCAAAGGACGCGGGGAAACCGCGCTGGCCATGCGGGAAATCGCTGCCGAAGAAGGCATCCCGGTGCTGGAATATCCCACCCTTGCCCGCGCGGTCTATTTCACCACCCGCCCGAACCAGATGGTTCGCGAGGAGCTTTACGTCGCACTGGCATCGCTGGTGGCGTTCGTCATGGCCCTGAAGCGCGGTCAGCACCCGCGCCGCCCGCCGATCAATGTGCCTGCGGCCTTGCATTTCGATGGTGACGGAAAGCCGCAGAGCCATGCTTAAACTTCGCCGCAAAGCGCCGTTATCAGGGGCATGACCACCTCCGGCTCCTCGATCATTTCGGCGCTTGGCGCGGGCAGCGGCATTGATTTCACGCGGCTTGCCGAAGATATCTCGACCGCCAGCTTTGCTGTGCAGCGCGATAACATCACCGCGCGCAAAACCGCGCTGGAGGCCCAGATTTCCGCCGCTGCAACGCTGCGCGGGGCGATCACCGGACTGGCCAGCGCGCTGGGTGACCGGATCCGCAGCGGCGATCTTGCGCCAAAGGGCGAACTTGGCAACCCTGCCATCGCCCGCGTCACGGTGCCTGCCGGGGTCAGCCCGCGCGGTGAATTTTCGCTGGAGGTGAACAGCCTTGCCCAAGGGCAGACGCTGGTCGCCCGGCCTCTGGCCAGCCGTGATGCGCTGGTCGGGGAAGGCACGCTGACCCTGCGGTTCGGCACAGTCAGTGGCGCCAGCTTCACCGCCGATGCGGAGCGTACAGGCGTTGCTATCGCCGTCACCGCGACCGACACCCTTGCCACGCTGGCGGCCAAGATCAATCAGGCGAGCGGCGGGGCGGTGCAGGCCTATGTGGCAACCGGTACGGGCGGTGCGCAGCTGGTGATGAAAGGCCGCGAAGGGGCCGCCAACGGCTTCGTGCTGGAAGCTGCCAGCATCAATGATCCGGCCGCCAATGCGCCGGGCGATCTGAGCTATTTCGGCTGGAGCGCCGCCAACACCAATGGCGAACTGCGCCAAAACGCGCGCGATGCCGCCTTCCAGCTGGACGGCGTGGCGATGACCAGCCCCACCAACCGCGTTACCGGCCTGCCGGGCGGGTTCGGGCTGAACCTCACCGCAACCAATACCGGCGCGCCCACCACGCTCAGCTTTGCGACCAGCAATGATGCGGTGACCAGCGTGATGAACGATTTTGTTTCGGCGCTGAATGATATTGTCGGGCAGATCAACGATCTGGCCGCGCCCGTCGGCGGGGAGCTGGGCAATGATCCGGGCGCGCGTGAATTGCGCCGCGATCTGGGCGGGCTGGCAAGCCGGGTGGTGATGCCCGGAGCGGTTGGCGATGCGCCGCGCACGCTGGGTGATCTGGGTCTGGCGATCACGCGCGATGGCACCTTCCGGGTGGATACGGCGCGGCTGAACCGTGCGCTGGAAACCAGCCCCGATGCGGTCGCCGCGATGTTCACCACCGGGGTTTCGGGCGTGTTCGGGACGATGGACCGCTTTGCGCGCGAAAACAGCCTGATGACCGATCCCGGATCGCTCGGCGGATCGCTGCGGCGTTACGAAACGCAGAAGGCCGCCAGCGAGGGACGGCTTTCGCGGATTGCCGAACAGCAGGAAAACCTGCGCGAACGGCTGACCCGTGAATTCACCGCATCCGAACGGCGCGTCGCCGCGTCGCAATCCACGCTGAACTTTATCCGCCAGCAGGTGGATATGTGGTCGAACAGTGACCGGTAAGGGGCGGGTGTGATGCAGATGCTGTGCCGAAATCCCGCCGCCGCCTATCGCCGTGTCACGCTGGAAGCGCGGATCGAGGCGTCGGGCAGCGCAGACCTGACCCGCATCTGCCTTGAAGAGGCGCAGGCCGCGCTTGGGCAGGCGTTGATCGCGTTTGAACGGTCCCAGACCCCGCCCAGCGAGCCTTTGACCCGGGCGCAAACGATCATGCTGTGGTTGGCCAGATCGGTTTCGCCGGAACACCCGCTGGGGTCCAGCCTCAAGGCGTTTTACGGCGGATTGGCAGCCCAGATCGGCGCCAATATCCTACGGGCTGACCCGCAGGCTTTGGCAGAAATCCGGCGGGATATCAGTGACGTGCTGGAAGCCGCCGGTTAGATTTGCGGCGATGTTTCACGTGAAACATTCCACGAACATCGTCAGTCCGCGATAAATTCCGCAATAATCCGCGCCGCATCCGCCGGATCCTGAAAGGGATGGAAATGCGTCATGTCGGGCCGATACAGATCAGTGCCACCGGGCAGGATATTCGCCAGTTCCGGCCACGTCGGCGAGCTTTTGAAATCATTGAGACTGGTCATCTGCGCCCGCACCACCAGCACCGGGGCAGGGACGCGCCTTGCCGCTTCCAGTATCGCGCCATTGCTGCGGCTGGAGGCATAGACGCTGGCTTCGACTTCGGGGGCGCAGGCCAGCTCCATACCCTCTCCCGATACGGCGGGGACAAGGCCGTGGCGGCAGTAATCCTCGAACACCCTGGCGTCGAACAGGTCGTATGGATCGCGGGTGGCAAAACGTTCGATCATCGCATCGGCGCTGGCAAAATCGCGCTTGCGGCGGATTGCGGGGTGGGGATTTTCAGCGGTGTAGAGCGGATCGCCCGGCGCGTAGAATTCCGGCGCGAGGATGACGGGATCGAATAATACGAGACGGCTGAACGCATCGGGATTATCAGCCGCGACTTGCAGCAACGTGTGCGCCCCCATCGAATGGCCGATACCGACGGCACCGGAAAGGGCGGCTTGCCCGAGGAAATCGGCAACATCGCTGGCCAGAAGGCGCCAGTCCTCGATCGGTCCGGCGCGCGACTGGCCATGGCCGCGCAGGTCGATGGCATAGGCGGGGTGCTGCGGGAAAGCCGCTATCACCGCATCCCAGACCCGTCCGTGAAATCCCGTCGCATGGGCGAACACCAAGGGCACACCGCCGCCGGTCGCGGCCCATTCGTGCACGGCAAGTTGGATGCCGCCGGTGGGGTAGAAACGGGTTGCGGGCGCTGGTCTGGCAGAGGTCATGGACGCAGCCCAACCGCATCAGCGCCGGGGTGTCAATCAGGCGCTTTTGGCAGGGGAGGGGTCACTCGGCAGGGGCAGGGGTGATTTCAGGGGCAGTGTCATCATCGCCCCGGTTGCGCAGGAAATGCAGCGCTTCGGCCAGACGATCGGGCGCGATCAGCTTTAGCACGCCAATGTAAAGGCTGACGCCGACCGGCACTGCGATGGCCAGTGCGGCAAGGTCCGGCACCTCCGGCAGGTTCATCATCATCAGTGACACACCGACCGCCATCACCAGCGCTGCCAGCAGCGGCGGCAACACTGCCCGGACGAGCCCCTGCATGGTCAGCCCGATAATGCCGCCCGACAGGATTACCGTCGCAGCGGTCAGAACCGCCATCCCGCCGACCCAGCTCCACGCGAACCCGGTCACACCCCAGTGCGATCCGATGAAATAGGCGCTGGGCATGACAACGCTGCCGATCATCGTAATCCTCAAAGCGGCCATCGGAACGCCGCGCGCATTGGTGGCCGGCGCAAACAGGATTTGCAGCGTCAGCATCGACATGGCCACGCACAGGATCGGCAGCAGCGGCACGATCTCAATCCATTGCTCCCCCAGCAGCACGGGCACCAGCACCTGCGCCACGGCAGCGATCCCGGCATAGGCTGGCAGCGCCACCATCATCACCAGCCGGATCGTAGCCAGCAGCGCCGCCGGACCGACTGTCTGCTGGCGCGAATAGGCGGCAAAGGCGACTTCGTTGATCGGCGGCACGAATTTGGCCGCGAGCAGCTGCGCAAGGAACAACCCGGTCGTGTAAACGCCAAGGTCATGGGTATCGAGCACCCGGCCAGCAATCATCACGTCGGCCTGGCTCTGCACGAACCAGAACAGCTGGGTCATTGTCATCACGCCGCCGAAACCGGCGATGTGGCCTGCCCCTTTGAAGCGGAAGCTGGGCCGGATCGGCGCGCGCGCGGCGCGGGTCATGCCGATCGCTTCGCCCATGATCATCACCAGCGGCGCGGCAACCAGCGTCCATACGCCCCATCCCGACATCGCCCCGCCCAGCGCGGTGGCGGCGCCCATCACTGCGACCACCAGCCGCACCTGTGCGGGACGCCGGAAATCCATCCGCCGTGACAGGATCGCATGCGAAAGAGCGGAAAACGGAATGCCCAGATACATCAGCGCCTGCACCCGCAGCAATGCGACGACTTCGGGCTGATCGAACCACAGCGCCACCAGCGGCGCTGCCAGGAACTGCGCCAGCGCCAACCCGCCATTCAGCAGCATCAGCATCCCCAGCGCCTGGCGCAGGCGCTCCTCGGTGACTTCCTCCTCGCGGATCAGCGCGCTGGCGAGGCCATAACCGTTCATCGTGTTGAGCAGCACCAGCATGACCTGCGTCATCGCGAACAGCCCGTAATCATGCGGGGCCAGCAGGCGGATGACGATCAGGGTCGATGCCCATGAGACAAGCTGGGTCAGCACCTGACTGCCCGATCGCCAGATGACCGCATTGCGCACCTGCGCGGCAAGCGAGCCTGAGAGCGCGGCGTCAGACATCGGCCCGTCCTTGCGGCAGCTCTGCCCCCCAGACGCGCGCCAGCAGCTTTGCGGCCGGGCGATTGGGTACGAACAGCAGATCGGTGAAGTCGTAAGCGGCCACCGCGCCCATCTCGCGCTTGTAGCCGCTGTCGCCAGCGCCCAGATCCAGCGCGCTCTGTCCGGCGGCAATGGCATCGGCGACCGATCGGTAATTGGCGATCTTGCCGACTTCGTGATCGGCAAAAGCGGTCTTGTAAGACCCGGCAATGCCATAGCGGACCGGCCCATCATCAAGGTCGAAGCTGAATGCCACCACCTGCCCGTCAATGGTGAGCAGCGTTGCGCACAGCATTTCCGCCAGAACCGGATCGGCCAGCGCGGTACGCCATGCGGCACGCTGCTGCGCGGTCATGAACTTGGCCCCGCGCCCGTCGGTTCTGGCGGCGATCCAGCTGGCCGCCTCGACAGCGGCGAGTTGATCGAGCACCTCGTCGTTCCAGTCGCTCCCGCGCACATGCCGCCATGCCACGGTGCCGAGGCCAGCCAGCCGCCGTTCGATCCGGGCCAAGCGTTTGGCGGTCGATTTGCGGGGCCAGCCTTGGGCACGGGCGCCGTTCAGATCGATGATCCAGCTTGTCCCGGCAGGCCGTGCAAGGACGGCCCAGTTGGCGAGATGCGCGGCTTCGATCAGCCGGGCGATGGCCGGATCATCGCTGCGCGCCGGCCCGATCCGCAGCACCGGGCCGAGGCTGCGGGCAGCACGTGCGCGCAGGGCGTGGGCCAGTTCGAATGCGGTGCAGTCTTGCGCGATGAGCGGGCTTCGGAACGGCCAGTATGAACCCGGCACCTTGCGTGTCCCAGCAATGGCCGGGCCGAACGCGGCAGTCGGGATGGCGGCCAGCACGTTCCCGCCCAAGCCGCGAAGCAGCAGGGTCTGCCCGGCATCACAGCCCGCGGCGTACCATGCGGATCGCAGAAAGCCGTAACCTGCAAGGTTGGCAGCCGCCAAGGCATCGATCTCGGGCGCGAAGCCCGCGCTCGATGCGACCATCAGGTGGTCGGCTGCAATCCTGCTCTCGTACATTTTGCGCACCTGCCGCGCCCGTGGAGGGCACCTATCGGCATCGGCCATAACGATTGCGCGTAACCACCCGGTTAACCACTGGTGCCGCGGAGGAAATTACCGAAGATGCGCTTCAGAACACCACGACGCTGCGGATCGATTTGCCCTCGTGCATCAGGTCGAAGGCGGTGTTGATCTCCTCCAGCCCCATGACGTGTGTGATCATCGGGTCGATCTCGATCTTGCCGGTCATGTACATGTCGACGATCTTGGGCACATCGGTGCGGCCCTTGGCGCCGCCGAACGCGGTGCCGCGCCAGTTGCGCCCGGTGACGAGCTGGAACGGGCGGGTGGCGATTTCCTTGCCGGCTTCGGCCACGCCGATGATGATCGAGGTGCCCCAGCCGCGGTGGCAGGCTTCCAGCGCGGTGCGCATCACTTCGGTATTGCCCGTCGCATCGAAGGTGTAATCCGCCCCGCCATCGGTCAGCGCGACGATCGCGGCGACGGTGTCCTCACGGCTCATTCCGGCGGTATTGAGGAAGTGGGTCATGCCGAAGCGCTTGCCCCATTCCTCGCGCACCGGGTTGATATCGACGCCGACGATGAGGCTCGCGCCCGCCAGCCGCGCGCCCTGAATGACGTTGAGGCCGATCCCGCCAAGGCCGAACACCACGACATTATCGCCGACCTGCACCTTGGCGGTGTTGGTCACCGCACCAACGCCGGTGGTTACGCCGCAGCCGATATAGCAGGCGGATTGGAACGGCGCGTCCTCGCGGATTTTGGCGACCGCGATTTCGGGCAGCACGGTGAAGTTCGAGAAGGTGGAGCAGCCCATGTAGTGGAAGATCGGCTGGCCTTTATAGCTGAAGCGGGTGGTGCCGTCCGGCATCAGCCCCTTGCCCTGCGTCGCGCGGATCGCGGTGCACAGGTTGGTCTTGCCGCTGAGGCACGACTTACACTGGCGACATTCCGGCGTGTAGAGCGGGATCACGTGATCGCCCGGCTTCACGCTGGTCACGCCTGCACCAACCTCGCGCACGATCCCTGCGCCTTCATGACCTAGCACGCTGGGGAAGATGCCCTCGCTGTCGAACCCGTCCAGCGTGTAGGCATCGGTATGGCAGATGCCGGTCGCCATGATTTCCACCAGCACCTCACCGGCCTTGGGGCCTTCGAGATCGAGTTCGACGATTTCGAGCGGTTGCTTGGCGGCGAAAGCGACTGCGGCGCGGGTCTTCATGGATCGGTCTCCGGTGGTCAGTGGCGGCCCGGTACCGCCTCATGATTGTAAGGACAATGGCGGCAGGCCGAACCGCAGCACTTGCCGCGTTTCAAATGGGCGAGGCGGGTGAACACCGAGTAGCCTGTCGCCGGATCGCGATAGGAGGTCTCCCCGCGCGCGCAGGCAGCTTCGTGCAGGACGTAAAAATCAGGGTCTGTGGCAGGCTGTGTCATTGTGTCATCCGATAGAGTGAAAGTGCCCCCGATGCCATGCGCGACATAAAATTGCCGTTCTGCGCAGGATACCGGCTTGCGCGGCTCACGCTTTTGCGCTCTCTCCGCATCCTGCCTTTCGATCCGGAGATCGCGCCTTGCGTTTGCTGCTGTTTGTCGCCGCCCTGTTCATGACTGCCCCCGCCGCCGCGCAGGGAATCCAGCAGACCAAAGGCAATTATGAAGACAAGTTCCGCCAGCTCGACGAAGTGCTGCCGGATGCGAACACCTACCGCAACGCCAGCGGCGCGCCGGGGCATGAATACTGGCAGCAGAAGGTCGATTACAAGATCACCGCCCAGCTGGACGAGGCCAAACGCCGCCTGACCGCGCGGGCCACGGTGCGTTACACCAACAATTCGCCCGACGCGCTGCCGTGGCTGTGGATGCAGCTCGACCAGAACATCTTCAAGCGCGATTCGATGGCGGAAATGACCGACGCCTTCGGCGGCGCGGGTCGCCGCGGGCCGAAGGTGACGCTGGGTGCCGGCACAGAGCCGACCAAGCTGTCCATGGAAGAACTGCGCCGCCAGCAAGCCATGGCCGATAACGACTACGGCTATGTCATCAGCGCTGTCACCGCGGTGAACGGCGGCACGCTGCCGCACACGATTGTCGGCACGCTGATGCGGATCGATCTGCCGCAGCCGCTCGCTTCGGGCGAGACGACCGAATTCGTGATCGAATGGGCCTTCAACATCGTCGAGGAAGACGCGGTCAACGCGCGTTCCGGATACGAACATTTCCCCGATGATCCGAAGAAGGGCGGCAACGACATCTTCCTGATGGCGCAGTGGTTCCCGCGCATGGTGGTCTATTCGGATTACGAAGGCTGGCACAACAAGGAGTTTCTGGGCCGCGGCGAATTCACGCTCGAATTCGGCGATTACGATGTCGAGATGACCGTGCCCGACGATCACATCGTCGCCTCCACCGGCACGCTCCAGAACGCTGACACGGTGTTGACCGCAGCCCAGCGCCAGCGGCTTGAAACCGCGAAGAACGCCGACGCGCCGGTGTTCGTCGTCACCCCGCAGGAGGCCGCCGCCAACGAAGCGAGCGGGACGACCGGCACCAAGATGTGGAAGTTCGCCGCCACCAATGTGCGCGACTTCGCCTGGGCCTCCAGCCGCAAGTTCATGTGGGACGCACAAGGGGTGAAGCAGCCGGGCGCGGAACATGAAACCGTGCTCGCCATGAGCTTCTGGCCCAAGGAAGGCGGCGATCTGTGGAAGAAGTATTCCACCGCCGCCGTGGTCCACACGCTGAAGGTCTATTCGCGCTTCAGCTTCGATTATCCCTATCCCACCGCGCAGTCCGTCAACGGGCCGGTTGGCGGGATGGAATATCCGATGATCACCTTCAACGGCCCGCGCACGATCCTCAACAAGG
>JBEQBX010000038.1:0-27108 GCA_041639595.1 Porphyrobacter sp. | reverse complement strand
GAAGACAGCGCAATCAGCGCCCAGCCCAATGATCCTTCCTCGACCACATTGCTCCACCGGCCGGCATTGCGATCCAGCCCCGCTGCCAGCATCGCCGCGATCAGATCTCCTGCCGCGTCGGCATGAGCCTCGTTCGCAGGGATGCGCGCTGCAGCATAGGCGGTCAGCACGCGCGTGCCGTAGCCATCGCCGCCGTCCAGCTTCGCGCCGGCTGCCCACAAACGCTGCATCGCTGCAATCCGCGCCGCCGGATCGGTGGCAAGATAGGCTTCGCGCAGCATCCCGGCATGGGCCTGCGGATCGCCGTTCGCGGCGGGATCGGCATAGACCTCGGAATAGAGGTCGACCATCGCATCTGCCGACAGGATACCCTCGCGCGCGGGGCGACCCGCAAGCGCCGCACGCTGGGTCGCGGGTAGCATCGGCAGCAGCGCGCCCGCACGGGCATAATACGCCCCGCCGCGCGCCTTCAGCGCAGTGTCCAGCAAACCTTCGGGCAGCGGCTCGCCCAGCGCTGTCGAAAACCCGAAGCGCCACGGATTGAGTTCGTCCACGCCCTTCCATTCGATCTGCACAGCCCGCTGGCCGCGCCCCGCCGCCCCGGCAAATCGCCGCGCCAGCAGCACATCGATTCGCGGTGCCACCCCGCGGAACAGCGCCCGGTCAAGCTGCGTTGCGGCCAGCGCAGCTTCGCCCGAATAGGCATTGCAGACCGCCTGCCACATCTGCCACTCGCCATCTTCGCGCTTTGATCCCTGAAGCCTCACCGCAGGGCATGCCCCGGTAATATCGCCGCTGGCAAGATAGGCGGTCAGCGCCTCCTGCGTCAGCGCGGGTGACCAACTGGCCGTGTCGATATCCTGCACCACCGCGCGGGCGATCGCATATTCACCGATGCGGTTGAGCACGCCAACCCGCAGCGCTGCAAATTCGATCGGGTCCATGCCCAGCGGCGCAGCCAGACGGCTGGCCAAGGCCCGGCGCATCAGGATGTGACCCCAACGCGAAACCATCGGCCCGCGGGTGCCGGCCAGTGTCGCCCGCACAAGCTTGTCGGACTGGTTGGCCAGCGCCACCGGCGGCAACCCGCCCTCGTCCGCGGCCAGCACCCCAACGCGGGTCAGCGCACGCTGCGCACCGGCAGGGATGTCCGATTTGGGCGCCAGACCGAGCAGCTGGTCAAGCTCCTCGGTCGACATGTTCTCAAGCTTCTCAAGGCTCGGCAGGCGGGCCAGATCGGCGCGCGTGATGCTCGGCAGCGGCGGCAGGCTCGCCGGATCGACAGCCGCGCCGGGCAGCGGCGCCGGACCGGGCTGGACTGTCTGGGACGGAGCTGCACCTTGAGCGGGCGCTGTCCCGGGGCGCTGGGCTGGCGCGGGCGCCTGGCGCGGCGGTGGAGCAGGCGCGGGATCATCAAAGCCCGGCGGCAGCAGCGATTCGGGCTTGCTTTGCGCCGTGGCGAAGCCAGTCAGACCCGCTCCGCCGATGGCTCCGGCCAGTCCTAACGCTGCAGCACTGGCAGCAAAGCGGAAACGCGCGGTCATTCTGCCTGCTCCGGCAGAGCGACATCCTCGGCGATCGGGTGCAGCGCTTCTTCCCCGCCGTCAAACCATGCGAGCGCCAGCAGCATGGTGGCCACAATGCCCGCGATCAGCGGCCAACGGCGCGGCCGCGGCGCGGGCGCTTCCTGAAGTCCGGACGGGGAGAGACGTTGACGCCGCAAGTTTGCCATATTGCGCGTGCCCTAGCCCATCTATAGGCCCTGCGGCAATGTCCGCCGCGCACCCTTCCCATCGCGATTGCGATATCGCCGCTATTGCAGCGCGTATCACGCGTCCGGTCGTGCTGGTCGGCCTCATGGGCGTTGGCAAATCGACCGTCGGGCGCAAACTTGCCACCCTCCTCTCCCGCGATTTCGTGGACGCTGACGACGCCATTGCCGCAGCCGCGCAGCGTTCAATCCCGGAGATTTTCGAAACTTTCGGCGAAGCCCACTTCCGCGACGGGGAGCGGCGCGTGATCGCACGGCTGATCGGCGAAGGCCACGGCGTGATCGCCACCGGCGGAGGCGCTTTCGTCGATCCTGAAACGCGCGCTCTGGTGCTGGAGCGCGGGATTGCGGTGTGGATCGATTGCGATGTCGACACGCTGGTTGAACGCACCGCCCGGCGCGGCAATCGCCCGCTTTTGAAGCAGGGCGATCCCAAGGAAATCCTTACCCGGCTGGCGCACGAACGGGCGCCCTTCTATGGGCAGGCCCCCATCCGCGTCGTCAGCGAAAACGGCCCCCATGCCGATACCGCTAGGGCGATTATCGAGGCGATTGACCAATGGCTGTGATCGAAGTGGCGCTGGCCGGGCGCGAATATGACGTGGTGATCGAAGAAGGCGTTCTGGCCAGGCTGGCCGATGCCGCGGCCCCGTTTTTGAAGGGTTATGCCGGCGGCCGACCGGTGCCGTTCGTGGCTGATGCCAACACGCACCGGATCTTTGCAGCCGGCATCGACGACAAGCTCACGGCGCAGGGCTTGAAGGCCGAATGGTTTGTCGTGACCCCGGGCGAGGATGCCAAAAGCTGGGGCGTGCTGGAAAAGCTTACCAATTGGCTGCTGGCCTTGGGCATCACGCGCAAGGATCACGTCTTTGCCCTCGGCGGCGGGGTGCTCGGCGATCTGGTCGGCTTTGCCTGCGCGATCATGAAGCGCGGCTGCGGATTCGTGCAGATCCCGACAACACTGCTGGCGCAGGTCGATTCGTCGGTCGGCGGGAAGACCGCGATCAACACTGCGGCGGGCAAGAACCTGATCGGCGCCTTTCACCAACCGTCGCTGGTGCTGATCGATCCGCTGGTGCTTTCGACCCTGCCGGACCGGGAAATGCGGGCCGGATTTGCCGAGGTACTGAAATACGGATTGCTGGGCGATGCGACGTTTTTCGCATGGCTGGAAGCAGATGGAACCAAAGTGTTGGCGCGGGACCCTGCCGCGCTTGAACAGGCCATCGCCACCAGCATCGCGATGAAGGCGCGCATTGTCGCCGCCGACGAGCGGGAGACCGATGACCTGCGCGCGCTGCTCAATCTCGGTCACACCTTCGGCCATGCGCTGGAGGCGGAGACGGGCTTTTCCGACCGCCTGCTGCACGGCGAAGCGGTAGCGCTGGGCATGGTGCTGGCGGCGCGATATTCCGCGCGGCGCAGGGAGATTTCAGACGGCGATGCCGCGCGGGCAGCGGATGCGATTGCGGCGGCGGGGCTGCCTGCCAGCCTTTCCGCACTGGGCCTCACCTGCACCGGCGCTGCGCTGGTCGATCATATGCGCCACGACAAGAAGGCCGAAGGCACCACCCTGCCCTTCCTGCTGCTGCGCCGTCTGGGCGAGGCCTACGTGGCGCGCGACGTGGACCTTGGCGATATCGCTGCCTTCCTTGACGGCGAATTGGCCGCCTGATCAGTGAGCAGGCCGGCTCGGCAGCTTGGCGACATTATCGGGTGCATCGGCGATCCGCGCCGATTTCATTGCCGCTTCCTCTTCCAGCATCTGGTCGTGTTCGGCGAATAGCTGTTCGATGTCCGACCGCCGTTCGAGCAGCATATTGGCAATGCCCGGTGCAAGGCTTTCGCCGTCCCCGATCTTGCCGAGCAACGCTGCCAGATCGCTCACCGTCGCATCGCGCGCCGTTTTGAAGAAATTGCCCTTCCGGTCGAAAAACCCGGTTCCGGTATGTGCCATGATCAAATCCTCCCACTGAGATTCAATCCTTTCCGCGAAAGCCATTTTTCGCGAATCGGCAGGACGAGTGTCTCACAAGACGGATTGTAGGACAGAGCCGCGACTTATTTTGTGTCGGAAATCACTAATCTGCCGCAAACATACAACAAATCCGGTCAGGATGTTGCTGCGTCGAGCAAGAATAAGTCGCTGGCATGGGCCGTTATAAAATGGTGACGCGAAGAAAGGCGCTTTAGCGCGGGTATAACGTCGATCTAAGCCGGGTCTAGCTGGGGTCTAAGGGGGGGCAAGAGCGGGTCTGGAACAGCTTAACTTCCTTCTGCAATGCCGCAATTTGTCGGATGGTGCCTGCGCCGTCCCAACTTTACCGCCGCATCTGCGCGAAACAACATCGGCAGGAGCACCTCGCAACCCTGCCTCACCACAGCCGCGTAGGAAAGCGCGCGGCGACCTGCCAGTCAGCAGCCCTGCGCGCGCATCTATTCCAGTTCGAGGATCACCGCATCCACCGCGAGACTTTCGCCCTCGGCCGCATTGATCTTGGCGATCACGCCTTCCTTTTCAGCGCGCAGGATGTTCTCCATCTTCATCGCTTCGACCGTGGCGAGCGGCTGACCCGGCTGCACCGTTTCGCCTTCGGCCACGTGCAGCTTCACCAGCATTCCCGGCATCGGGCAGATCAGCAGGCGCGAAAGATCGGGCGGCACCTTTTCCAGCATCAGCGATTCGTGCCGGGCGAGCCGCAGCGGCAGCACCAGCGCGGTGTGTGCGGCACCGCGCGTTGTCACCTTCCACTGGTTGCCGACCCGCTCGACGATCAGGCCGAACCGCAGGTCTTCCCCGCCATCCAGCTTTGCCGTCGCTTCGGCTTGCGCCATGCCGGGCAGCCAGTCGCAGGTGCCCTCCACCCGCACTCCGTCCACCATGGCATGGCCGTCGCCCAATTGGACTTTGAAGCGTTCGTCACCGATCTTCACAAGCCATGTGCTGGTCACCGGCAAGGGCGCGTCAAGCTGGCCCGAAATCTGGCGAGCCCGGCTTTGGAGCGTGAATTCGTTACCCGCACACACAGCGGCCAAAACGCGGCGGAATTCCAACGTTGTTGCCGCGCCGGTAAAGCCGTCCGGATATTCCTCGGCGATGAAGCCGGTGGTCAATTCGCCCGAGCGGAAGCGCGGGTGTTGCATGATCGCGCTGAGGAAATCGACATTGTGGCCGAGGCCCTTGATGCGGAAATTGTCGAGCGCCTCGATCTGCAAATCCGCCGCCGCGTCCCGCGTAGGCGCCCAGGTGATCAGCTTGGCGATCATTGGATCGTAAAAGCGCGAAACCTCGCCGCCTTCGTAAACCCCGTCATCGACCCGCACCGATCCAGCGCCATGGGCAACCCCGCGCCGCGCCTTGCCCGCGACCGTTTCATCTTCCACCCAGCCTGCGACCGGCGGAGTATAGTGCACCAACCGCCCCGTTGACGGCAGGAAGCCGCGATAGGGGTCTTCGGCATAGACGCGGTTTTCAATCGCCCAGCCGTCAATCCCGATATCGTCCTGCGTCATGGCGAGCTTTTCGCCAGCGGCCACGCGGATCATCTGTTCGACCAGGTCGATGCCGGTGATCGCTTCGGTGACGGGGTGTTCGACCTGAAGCCGAGTGTTCATTTCGAGGAAGTAGAAGCTCTCCCCCGTCGGGTCCGCGCCGCTGACGATCAGTTCGACCGTGCCTGCGCTGTAATAGCCAACGGCGCGCGACAGGGCGACGCATTGCTCGCCCATCGCCTTGCGCATCTTGAGCGTCACAAAAGGCGACGGCGCTTCCTCGACCACCTTCTGGTGGCGGCGCTGGATCGAGCATTCGCGCTCGTTCAAGTAGAGGATATTGCCGTGCTGGTCGCCGAGGATCTGGATTTCGATGTGCCGCGGGTTGAGGATGAACTTTTCGATGAACACGCGGTCATCGCCGAAGGAGTTCAACCCCTCGCGCTTCACGCTTTCAAAGCCTTCGCGCACGTCGGCCTCGGAATAGGCAAGGCGCATCCCCTTGCCCCCGCCGCCGGCGCTGGCCTTCATCATCACCGGATAGCCGATCTCGTTCGAGATGCGCACGGCGTGTTCGGTATCGTCAATTTCGCCGACAAAGCCGGGGACGACATTGACGCCCGCCTGCATGGCGAGCTTCTTCGATTCAATCTTGTCACCCATCGCGGCGATCGCGCCGACTGGCGGGCCGATGAAGGCGATGTTTTCCTTGGCGAGCGCCTCGGCAAAGGAGGTGCGCTCCGACAGGAAGCCGTAGCCGGGGTGGACGGCCTCCGCGCCGGTCTGCTTGCAGGCGGCGATGATCCGTTCCGCGATCAGATAGGATTCCGCCGCGGGCGAAGGCCCGATATGCACCGCCTCGTCCGCCATTGCGACAAACGGCGCGCGCGCATCGGCATCGGAATAGACCGCGACGGTCTTGATCCCCATTTTCCGGGCGGTGGTGATAACCCGGCAGGCGATTTCGCCGCGGTTGGCAATCAGGATTTTCGAGAACAAGGGTTGGGCCTCTCTTGCAAAGGGCATCTTTTCGCCACCGGCTATGCCGAGGGATTGCGCTGCAAGCAAGCTAGCGGATTTGTGCGATCGTCAGGGGCGCAACGCGGCAAAAGCGATCAGGCTGTCGGCATAGGCAGGTGCGCCGCGGCGGTCGCCCTCCCCGCTGACGAGGCTTTGCACCGCCTTGCCGAGCATGGCGATATTGGCGGGGCAAAGGTTGCCGAGCGGTTCGACGTAAATGCCGATAGTGAAAAGGATCGCGCCTGTCTGCGGCAGGCGGCGCAAGGTCTGGCGTTCGGAACGGACGAACAGCATCTCGCCTGCGTTCTCGGGCGTGACGTTCGCGAAGGCTTCCTGCGGGGGCCGGCCGGGCAGCCAGCGGCGCTCTCCGGTGGCGGCGATGAACCAGTTGCAGCGGGCGTAGATCGGGCCGGGGCGGAGGGTCTCCATGAAACGGTCGACCCCGGTGGCGAGTTGCTCTTCGTATCCAGCAATCGGCGCATGGAGCGCGCGTAGGGGAAGGCCGATTTTCTCCGCCGGGTACCAGTCTGAGGGCCATGCGACCGCCGCTCCGATCAGACGGTAAACCTCCTCACCATCGCGTTTCGTCAACAGGCAGAGGTCTTCGTGCGTGGCGAGCGCGGCATCTGGCAGTGCGCCTTGGATGTCCAGCATCGCGGCGAGTTCGCGGCCCGCCGCATCCGCCTGCGGGGTAAGCTGCACGCCTTGCGGCCATTCGGCGAAAGCCTGCGCCCGCGCCGTCAGATCGGGCGCGGGGTCGAGCCATTGATGCTCCTCCAGCTTGACCAGCCCCATCCGGAGCTGCCCCCCGCCGCGCGCCTTGGGGAGCAGCGTGTCGACCGAGAAGCCGAGGCTCACCCCGCTCCTCCCTTCCGATCACACCGCAGCACCATGCCATAATTGTCCAGCCAATCAGCCTTGGTCGGCAGCAGATATTGCAGCGCCTCGGGCAGCAGGCCGTGCAGCGCGGTGGCGTGGCGCAAGTCTGTGCGGCGGTCGGAGAAGCAGTATGGCTGCGAAGGCGGGAGTGTGGTCAGCAGTCGCTCCATGCCCGTCTCGGTCGCCCCGCCCTCGTCGGCAAGGCTGAGGTAGAGCGGCGGGCGCGTGGCGATGCCAAGCGTGCGGCGGCTCAATGCCTCGCCATCCCATTGCAGGCTCGGGCTGATCGCCGCGTAGCCGGTGAACAGCGCCGGGGCTTCGGCCCAGGTTTCGACCACGAAATGCCCTGCCGCGCTTTCGCCGATCAGAAACGCGGTGCCATCGTGGCGATAGCGCGCTTCGATCACCGGTTTGACGACCTGTGCGAGCCATGCGCGAAATGCGGCGCTTTCGCCGGCCGTCGGGTAGCGCTGGCGCTCCGCTGGATCACTTGTGGGCGGGAGCAATTCGCGCTGGCGGTCCTTGGTTTCGACCCCGACGATGATCGCATCGCGGCTGCGCCCCCACAGCGCGCCCCACCGCATCAGGCCCGCGCCCATCATCAGGTCTTGGCCAAGCGCGCCATCAAGCTGGTAGATCACCGGCCAGCGTTTGTCCGGCGCGGTGGCGTAATCGGGCGGCAGGACGATGTTGACCGCGCGCTCTGCTCCCAGCACCTCCAGAGTGACCGTCTCGCCGATGGTCAGCGGCTGCGGTTCCAGCGCCGGGGCTGTCGCCAAAGCAGCTGCGGCGAAAATGGCGATCACGCCGCCGCTGCCGCCTTGCAGGCCCGCGCAGGCTCCTCGCCCTTCAGCGCGGTGAGGCCAAGCTTGGCAAACAGCGCGCCGTCGCTATCGTCGCCTGCATTGGGCGCGGTCAGCAGCTTGTCGCCGGTGAAGATCGAATTCGCGCCCGCAAGGAAGCACAGCGCCTGCGTCGCCTCGCTCATCGACTCGCGCCCCGCCGACAGCCGCACCATCGAGCGCGGCATGGTGATGCGCGCGACCGCCACGGTGCGGACGAACTCGATATCGTCGATCTTGGCGAGCGGCGTGTCGGCCAGCATATTGCCCAGCACTGTCCCCTTCACCGGCACCAGCGCGTTGACCGGCACGCTTTCAGGATGCTGCGGCAGGGTGGCGAGCGTGTGGACGAACCCCACCCGATCCTCTCGCGTCTCCCCCATGCCGACGATCCCGCCGCTGCACACATTGATCCCCGCCTTGCGCACGTGATCGAGCGTATCGAGCCGGCACTGGAAATCGCGGGTGGAGATGACGCGCTCGTAATACTCCGGCGAGCTGTCGATATTGTGGTTGTAGTAATCGAGGCCGGCTTCGGCGAGTTGTGCGGCCTGATGCGGTTCCAGCATCCCCAGCGTCATACAGGTTTCCAGCCCCATGGCAGCCACGCCCTTCACGATCTCGACAATCGCGGGCATGTCGCGGTCCTTGGGATTGCGCCACGCCGCGCCCATGCAGAACCGCTGGGAGCCTGCATCCTTGGCCTGCGCCGCGCGCTGGAGCACGGCCTGCACGTCCATCAGTTTTGTGGCTTCCACGCCGCTATCCGCCTTCACCGACTGCGAACAATAGCCGCAGTCCTCCGGACACCCGCCGGTCTTGATGCTGAGCAGCGTGCACAGCTGCACTTCGGTCGCGGGGTGGTAGGCGCGGTGGACGCTGGCGGCCTGAAACAGCAGTTCGGTGAAGGGAAGGTCGAACAGCCCTGCGATTTCGGTGCGGGTCCAATCGGTGCGGGGATTCATAACGGCTTCCTTGCGAGGTATAGCCCAAGGGCCATAAGCGCGATGCCGAGCATCCGCCGCAGCGTCAAACTGCTTTGGATCGCACCCAGCCACCCAAAATGGTCGATCGCAGCCGCCGCAACAATCTGCCCCAGCAGCACGAAAAAAATCGCATTGCCTAAGCCGATGCGCGGGGCAGCGAATGTTACGGACACGCCGTAGAACAGGATGAAAACCGCCCCGAACCAGACGTAGGGAACGTCGAAATGCAGCGCGGCCCGCTGCGGCAATCCTGTGACAGCCAGCAATGCCACGGCGATGATCAACCCCACTGCAAACGCAGCAGCGGTTGCCGCGATGGGGCCTCCCAATTGCTTGCTCAGTCCGGAATTGAAAGCAGCGAAAACTGGTATGCCAATCCCGGCGGCGAACATCATCGCCGCAATCGGGAGAAAGGCGCTTTGTGGTGCGCTCACTCCGCCGCCTCGACCAATCCCTCGCCGAGCGGCGGCATGTTGTGCCCCAGCAGCACCAGAATATCCGCCGCGCACTCCACCACGTTGCTCCCCGGGCCGTAGATCCCCTGGACCCCTGCCTCGCGCAGATAGTCGTAGTCCTGCGGGGGGATCACGCCGCCCGCCGTCACCTTGATATCGCCGCGACCGGCCTCGCGCAGCAAGCGGATCAGTTCGGGGATCAGGGTCTTGTGGCCCGCGGCAAGGCTCGACGCGCCGACCACGTCGACATCGTGTTCAAGCGCCATTGCGACCGATTCCTCGGGCGTCTGGAAAAGCGGGCCGGAGACGACCTCGAAGCCCATGTCACCGAAGGCGCTGGCGATCACGTTGGCGCCGCGATCGTGGCCGTCCTGGCCCATCTTGGCGATCATGATGCGCGGCTTGCGGCCCAAGCGGCGGCCCACGGCTTCCACGCCATCGGTGACCTGCGCCCAGCGGCGGTCGAATTCATAGGCGCTGGCATAGACGCCGCTGACCGGAGCGGGCGTGGCATCGTGGCGGCCGAACACTTCCTCCATTGCCGAGGAAATCTCGCCCAGCGTCGCGTCATGGCGCGCGGCGGCAACTGCCAGCGCCAGCACGTTCGCGCCTTCCGCACAGCCCGCCGTCAGCGCCGCCAGCGCGGCGCGGCACGCCGCCTCGTCCCGCCCTTCACGCACCTTGGCGAGGCGCGCGATCTGGCCGGTGCGGACCATCTGGTTATCGACCTCGAGGGTCTCCAGCGCGTCCTCGGTTTCCTTGCGATACTTGTTGACGCCGACGATCACCGTCTCGCCCTTGTCCACGCGGGTCTGCTTTTCCGCCGCCGCGCGCTCGATCGCGGCCTTGGGCGCGCCGGTGGCGACATAGGCCGTCATGCCGCCTGCCGCATCGACCTCGGCCATCATCGCTTCGGCTTCGGCCACCAGCGTCGCGGTCAGCGCCTCGATATAGTGCGAGCCGCCGAGCGGATCGACCACGGCGGTGATGCCGCTTTCCTCCTGCAACACCAGCTGCGTGTTGCGCGCGATGCGGGCGCTGAAATCGGTCGGGAGCGCAATCGCCTCGTCCAAAGCATTGGTGTGCAGCGACTGCGTGCCGCCCAGCACCGCCGCCATCGCTTCCACCGTGGTGCGGATGACGTTGTTGTAGGGATCCTGCTCCTGCAAGCTGACGCCGCTGGTCTGACAGTGGGTGCGCAGCATCTTGGAGCGTTCGTCCTTCGCCCCCAGATCGTCCATCACCTTGTACCACAGCGTGCGCGCGGCGCGCAGCTTGGCGATCTCCATGAAGAAGTTCATACCGATGCCGAAGAAGAAGCTGAGACGGCCTGCGAAAGCGTCGATATCCAGCCCCGCCGCCATCGCGCGGGCGGCGTATTCCTTGCCGTCGGCGATGGTGAAGGCAAGCTCCTGCACCGCCGTCGCCCCGGCCTCGTGCATGTGATAGCCAGAGATCGAAATGCTGTTGAACTTCGGCATGTTGGCCGAGGTATATGCGATAATGTCCGAGATGATCCGCATCGAAGGATCGGGCGGGTAGATATAGGTGTTGCGGACCATGAACTCCTTGAGGATGTCGTTCTGGATCGTGCCTTCCAGCTTGTCCTGCGACACCCCCTGACGTTCCGCCGCTACGATGAAGAAGGCCAGCACCGGGATGACCGCGCCGTTCATCGTCATGCTGACGGACATGGCATCGAGCGGGATCTGGTCGAACAGGATCTGCATGTCCGCAACCGTATCGATCGCCACGCCCGCCTTGCCGACATCGCCGACGACGCGCGGGTGATCGCTGTCATAGCCGCGGTGGGTGGCGAGATCGAAGGCGACCGACAGGCCCTTCTGCCCCATCGCCAGATTGCGGCGGTAGAAGGCGTTCGATTCCTCGGCGGTGGAGAAGCCCGCATACTGCCGGATCGTCCACGGACGGCCCGCATACATGCTCGCCTTCACCCCCCGCGTGAAGGGCGCGAAACCGGGGAGGCCGGGATCGAAATCCGCGTGATCTTCCTCGGTATACAAAGGCTTGATCGCGAAACCTTCGGGCGTTTGCCAGGTGAGATCGCGGCCCTTCACCTCCTTGGCGGCGAGGGCGTTCCATTCGGTGAGGGTGGGTTTGTCGGTCATTGCTCAACCATTTTCCGTTCGTGTCGAGCGAAGTCGAGACACCGCTCCGGCATCTCGACTGCGCACTGCGTGCTCCGTTCGGTAGGAACGGAGGTAGGGGCGATCAGTGCCCCTTGAATTCCGCCTTGCGCTTCTGGAGGAAGGCCATGCCGCCCTCCACCGCGTCTTTCGTGCCGCCCGCCACGCGCTGGGCCTCGGCCTCGGCCAGCAGCACCATTTGCAGGTTGTTGTCCATGGCGGTCGCGATGTTCCGCTTCATCTGGGCGTAGGCGATGGTCGGGCCGTTCGCCAGCTTGGTCGCGAGCGCGCGGGCTTCGTCCATCAGGGCGGCATCATCGACGCACTTGTAGATCAGGCCCCATTCCTCGGCCTGTTCGCCCGAAATCTTCTCGCCCAGCATCATCATCCGCGTGGCGCGCGCGCGGCCAATCGCGCGGGCGAGCAGCCAGGTCGATCCGCCATCCGGCACAAGGCCGATATTGACGAAGGCTTGCAGGAAGTATGCGCTCTTGGCCGCGATGGTGAAATCCGCCGCCAGCGCCAGCGAGCAGCCGACGCCCGCCGCCGGGCCGTTCACCGCGCAAATCACCGGCACATTCGCGCGGATCAACTGGCTGATCGCGGGGTTATAATGATTGATCAGCGCCTCGTGGCTGCCGCCCTTCCCGCCCAGCGCCGAGCCGGAGCCGCGCGCCGAAAGGTCCGCGCCCGAACAGAAGCCCTTGCCCTCACCCGTGATCAGCACCGCGCGGGCGTCACCCAGATCGTAGAACGCCTGCCCCAGCTCGTCCGCCATCTGCGGGGCCATGGCATTGAGGCGCTCGGGCCGGTTGAGGGTGATGGTCAGCAGCGGGCCGTCACGTTCGGCGCGGATGGTTTCGTAGGACATTTCTCTCTCCGGTATGTGGCGTCAGTTCGACCAGTGCGCATCCTCGCGCGGGGTCTCCATGATTTCGGTAAGCATGCCGCCCATGTCCTTGGGATGGACGAAAAAGATAGGCGTGCCGTGCGCGCCGATGCGCGTGGGGCCGAGGATGCGCTTGCCCTGCTCCTCAAACTCGGCGCGGGCCTCGGCAATGTCGGGCACTTCAAAGCACAGGTGATGCTGCCCGCCCAAGGGGTTCTTGGCGAGAAAGCCCGCCAGCGTGGAGTTCTCCCCCAGCGGCTCGATCAGCTCGATCTGGGTGCCGTTCATCGCGCCATCCGCGCCGGGGGTGTCGACGAAGCAGACCTTCACGCCCTGCTCTTCAAGGTCAAACGGCGTGTGGATCTTCGTCGCGCCCATGACGTCGCGATAGAACGCGATCGAGTCCGCGATGGAGGGCGTGGCGACCCCGATGTGGTTCAAGCGGCCGAGTTTCATAACAATCCGAGTCCATAGATAAGGTGGTAAATCGGACCTGTTCGGGTCTCGACGTTCTTTAAACACTCCATGCGCGTGACCAAATTGTCAGGCGTCAAACTCCCGCAAGTCTCAAGCAACAAAGCATATCGCTGGTTCTCGACCCGGACGAGCGAAACGCCAAACCAGACAAGCAGCAAGCTGAGAGTTAAGATGATGATATTCTTAGTCACAGCGGAATATTGTCATGCTTCTTCCAAGGGTTCTCCAACTGCTTCGTCCTGAGCTTCCGTAAGCCCAGCGCAATCCGGCGGCGGGTCGAGTGCGGGTGGATCACCTCGTCGATGTAGCCGCGCTGCGCCGCCACGAAGGGGTTGGCGAAGCGGTCTTCGTATTCCTTGGTCTTCTCGGCGATCCTGGCCGCATCGCCGCGATCGGAGCGGAAGATGATCTCCACCGCGCCCTTCGCGCCCATCACCGCGATCTCCGCGGTCGGCCACGCATAGTTGAGGTCGCCGCGCAGGTGCTTCGATGCCATCACGTCGTACGCCCCGCCGTAAGCCTTGCGGGTGATGACGGTGATCTTGGGCACGGTCGCCTCGGCATAGGCGAACAGCAGTTTGGCGCCGTGCTTGATGATCCCGCCCAACTCCTGCGCGGTGCCGGGAAGGAAGCCGGGGACGTCGACGAAGGTGATGATCGGGATTTCAAAGGCATCGCAGAACCGCACGAAGCGCGCGGCCTTCTTCGAGGAATTGATGTCGAGCACGCCCGCCAGCACCATCGGCTGGTTCGCCACAACGCCGACGGTTCGGCCTTCCACGCGGCCGAAACCGCACAGGATATTGCCCGCGTGCATCGGTTGGATTTCAAAGAAATCGCCCTCGTCCAGCACCTTGGCGATGACTTCGTGCATGTCATAGGGCTGGTTGGCGTTGTCGGGGATCAGCGTATCGAGGCTGTTGTCGATCCGGTCCCACGGATCGCTGGTGGGCAGTTCAGGCACGCCCTCACGGTTGGAAAGCGGCAGGAAATCCATGAAACGCCGGGTCGCCAGCAGCGCCTCGATATCGTTTTGATAGGCCAGGTCCGCGACGCTGGTCTTGGTTGTGTGGGTGATCGCGCCGCCCAATTCCTCCTGCGTCACGACTTCATTGGTGACGGTCTTCACCACATCCGGGCCGGTGACGAACATGTAGGAGCTGTCCTTCACCATGAAGATGAAGTCGGTCATGGCCGGGCTGTAAACCGCCCCGCCCGCGCATGGCCCCATGATCAGGCTGATCTGCGGCACCACGCCCGATGCGAGCACATTGCGCTGGAAAACCTCGGCATAGCCGCCAAGGCTGGCCACGCCTTCCTGAATGCGCGCCCCGCCCGAATCGTTCAACCCGATCACCGGGGCGCCGACCTTCAGCGCGGTGTCCATCACCTTGCAGATCTTCTCGGCATGGCGCTTGGACAGCGAACCGCCGAAGACGGTGAAATCCTGGCTGAACACATAGACCAGACGCCCATTGATGGTCCCGCTGCCCGTGACGACCCCGTCACCCGGGATGCGCTGGGTTTCCATGCCGAAATCAACGCAATCATGTTCGACATAGGTGTCGAGTTCCTCGAAGCTGCCTTCATCGAGCAGCACGTCGAGCCGTTCACGCGCGGTCAGTTTGCCCTTGGCGTGCTGGGCCTCGATGCGCTTCTGGCCGCCTCCCATACGGGCAGCTTCGCGGCGGCGTTCCATTTCGGCGATGTTGGCGGACAATGGACTTCCTCTCTCAGTGACTTTGGGCGATGCGTTGCCTTAGCGCGTCCAAGGCGTCAACGTGGCAAAAGTGGCGGTCAACACGAGGGTGACGATGCAGACGGCGGACGTGGTGGTGATTGGTGGCGGGATTGCCGGGCTTTCGGTGGCGGCCCGGCTGGCGGGACAGGCGCGTGTGGCGGTGCTGGAGGGGGAGAGCGCGCCGGGCTACCACGCCTCCGGGCGGTCGGTGGCTTTTGCACATTATGGCTTGGGCGAAACCGTGGTGCGGACGCTGACCGCCTTGAGCATGGCGGATTTGACAGAACATGGCGCGGTGCACCCGGCGCTGCATATCGCCAGCACGCACGAAATCGCGGCGCTGGATGTGCTGGAGGCGGTGCACCGGCAGTTCGGCTGTGATTACGCGCGCATCGGCCCGGATCAGGCACAGGCGCTGATTCCGGTATTGCGCGCCAATGCGTGTGCCGCGGCTCTGGTGGATCACGGATCGTTGAAGCTCGACACAAATGCCATGCTTCACGCCCATGCCGCGCGCCTCAAGGCAGCGGGGGGATTGCTGGTAACAGGCGCGCAGGTGAGCGCGATTGCGCAAGACGGCGCCGGGTGGCGGGTGGTCACATCGGCGGGCGAGTTTGCCGCACCGATCCTTGTGAATGCCGCGGGCGCATGGGCCGATGTGATCGCGGCGATGGCAGGCGTGATCCCGGTCGGCATCGAACCACGCCGCCGCACCGTGATTTCCTTCGCCGCGCCGGAAGGAAAGGATGTGCATGGCTGGCCCTTTACCAAGACAGTTGGCGAAGGCTTCTACCTGCTGCCCGAAGGCCGCGGGCAATTGCTTGCCTCCAGCATGGACCAGACCGCCTCAGACCCTTGCGATGCGGCCGCAGAGGAGATCGAAATCGCCATCGCTGCCGACCGGGTGGAACAGGCGACCACGCTTACCATCCGCCGGATCAGCCATAGCTGGGCGGGCCTCAGAAGCTTTGTGCCGGACGAATTGCCGGTGATCGGCCATGCCGCAAATCTGCCGGGATTTGTGTGGTGTGCCGGCCAGGGCGGCGCAGGCTTTCAGACCTCCCCTGCCCTGTCACGCATCGCCGCCGCGGCGGTGCTGGGCCTGCCGATGCCTGAAGATTGCGCCGCGGCGGGTCTCAGTTTCGAGCAGTTTTCGCCTGCCCGTCTGGGCGCCTAAAGCGGTTTGACGAGCCTGCCGCTGAACACCACGCGCCCGGCCATGTAACCGGCGATGGATGACAGCGGACGCATCACCGCGCGTTCGATCCGCGACGCCCAGATCATGCGCGAGGGATAAAGGCGGCCTTCGACGATGTTGAACCAGTCGGTTTCAATCCCGGTCAGCCGGGCGGTGACGAGGGCAAATTCATGCTCGTCGATCTTGTGCTCGTCTTCGGTGATGTAGGGCGTTTCGCCATTATAGATCCAACGGCGCATCAGTGGATAAAGCAGGCTTTGCACCGGTCCGCTTTCACGGATGCGTTGCAGGCTGCTGTGTGTGTAAAGCTCGTCACCGATCACGTGGGCACCAGGCTTCAGCACGCGCGCGACCTCGGTCATGGTCGCGGCGATATCGACGTGATGCAGAATGTCGACGAACACGATGCAATCGAACGTGTTGTCGGGATAGGTCATGGCTTCGGCGGGCATGGCCGCGAAATCGATCTCCACGCCGATGCGCTTGGCCCGCTTGCTGGCGATATCGAGGGATTCCGGCGACAGGTCACAGGCCGAAACGCGCGCGCCCAGCAGCGCAATGCGGATTGCATCATCGCCAAACCCGCACCCCAGCACCAGCACCGCCTTGCCCACCAGATCAGCCGCAAGCAGCCGGTCGTACATCGACCAATAGGCATTCCACGGCCGGCGCGCGGTGCTGACGATGATGTCGTCTGAAACCGGACGCAGCGCCGCATCGGCGTAGGCTCCCGCGTGTTCGCGGTGATAATCAAGCTCGCGCTGTTGCCGGGCGGTCAGAGTGGTGCTGTTCATTGGCGCAGGATAACAGCACGAAGTTGCCAAAACGTTTGTGGGGGCCACCTGCTGCGAGGTTTACTTGAACAGCACCAGCTCCTCGGCCATCGTCGGGTGGATAGCGACAGTTGCGTCGAAATCAGCCTTGGTCAGACCGGCCTTCACCGCGATGGCGGCGGCCTGCATGATTTCCGGCGCATCGGGACCGATCATGTGGATGCCGACGATCCGGTCGGTCGCCGCATCGACGATCATTTTGTAAAGGCTGCGTTCGTTACGCCCCGCCACGACGTTCTTCATCGGGCGGAAGTCCGATTGGAAAACCTTCACATTGCCAAGAGCGTTGCGCGCCTCGCCCTCGGTCATGCCCACTGCAGCGATCGGCGGGTGGCTGAACACCGCGCTCGGCACGCAGGAATGATCGACGGCGTAAGGTTCGCCCGGGCCGAACACGCTGTCGGCAAAGGCCTGCCCTTCGCGGATCGCGACCGGTGTCAACTGCACGCGGTCGGTCACATCACCCACAGCGTAGATATGGTCGATGTTGGTGCGACTGAAGGCATCGACGACGATCTCGCCCCGCTGGCCCAGTTCCACGCCAACCGTTTCCAGCCCCAGCCCTTCAACATTCGGGACGCGCCCGGTGGCGACCATCACAGCGTCATAGACCGCCGGCTCCTGCCCGGTCAGCTTGACCAGCAAAGTCCCGTCGGGTTGCTTTTCAATGGATTCGAATTCGGCGTGGAACAGGAAGGCGATGCCCTTGACCATCGAGATTTGCAGCAGCCGGTCGCGCACGCTTGCGTCATAAGAGCGCAGGATCGTGTCAGACCGGTTGGCAATGGTCACCTTGCAGCCGAATTCATTGAAGATGCCGGCGAATTCATTGGCGATATAACCCCCGCCCGCAATCAGGATGCGGCGCGGCAGGGTTTCCAGATGAAACGCCTCGTTCGAGGTAATCACATGCTCGTTTCCCGGAAATTGCGGAACATGGGGGCGCGCACCGGCGGCGATCAGGATGTATTTCGCGGTGATGATCCTGCCGCTTGCCAGAATGATCTGGTGATCGCCGGTGATCGTTGCACGTTCGTTGAAGATCGTGACATCGTGACTGCCGAGGGTCTGGCCGTACAGGCCTTCAAGCCGGGTGACATCGTTCTGCACATTGTCACGAAGGGCCGCCCAGTCGAAGCTCTTGCCCTCGATGGTCCAGCCAAAAGCTTTGGCGTCTTCAAGGTCCTCGGCAAAATGGGCGCCGTAAACCAGCATCTTCTTTGGGACACAGCCACGGATCACGCAGGTGCCTCCGACGCGGTATTCCTCGGCGACCGCTACCCGCGCGCCGTGGGCTGCAGCGATGCGGCTGGCGCGCACCCCGCCTGAACCTGCACCGATGGTGAAGAGATCAAAATCGTACGTGTCAGCCATCATTCTGCTCCCATCAGGCGGCCCCGCATATGGCCCCGCCCAGGCCGGGCGGCAACCTTGTGGCGGCGAAAAGCGGCATTTCAGACAAGGAAAAGGGGCGGGAGTTTGCCGCTCCCGCCCCTGTTTCGTTGTTAGTGCTGTTTAGCGTTCAGACGCTGGCAGCGCGCGGACGCCCGCCGCCACCGCCGCCGGGACGGCCGCGACCGCGATTACCGCCGCCATTGCCGCCATTGCCGCCGGGTCGGCCTCCGCCGCTCGGCTGACGGCGGTCACCGCCACCGTTTCCGCCGGGACGGCCCTGGCCCGAACCATGCGCCTGCTGCGGCTTGCGATCACCTTGCGGACGGCGATCACCCCCATGAGCTTCGCCGCTGCGGCGCGGTTCACCCTGGGCCGGACGACGATCACCTTGCGGGCGACGCTCGCCCCCATGTGCTTCGGCGCCACGACGTTGCTCGCCTTGCTGCGGACGGCGTTCGCCCTGAGGAGCACCGGCGGGGCGGCGGTCGCCTTGCGGTTTGCGCTGGCCGATCGGGCGGGCCTGCACGCGCTTCATCGGCGTGCGGGCGGCGGGCTTTTCAGGGCCTTCGCCTTCCACAACTGCACGGAAATTGTCCGGCAGCGGCAGGCGTTCCAGTTCGGCGCCGGTGGTCTTGCGAATATCCTTCAGATATGCGCGTTCGTCCTCGGCACAGAAGGCGATTGCGATCCCGCTCTTGCCCGCACGCGCGGTGCGGCCGATGCGGTGGACATATTGTTCGGGCACATTGGGCAGCTCGTAATTGATGACGTGGCTGACGCCGGGAATGTCGATGCCGCGCGCGGCCACATCGGTCGCGATCAGCACGGGAACGCGGGCCTTGCGGAATTCATCCAGAGCGCGCTGGCGCTGCGGCTGCGACTTGTTGCCGTGGATGGCATTGGCGGGGATGCCTGCCTGCTCCAGCTTCTTCACCACGCGGTCCGCGCCGTGTTTGGTACGGGTAAAGATCAGCACGCGTTCGATTGCGCCGGGCACCTGATGGCGGCCCTTCAGGATCATCTCGAGCAAGGACAGCTTTTCGTCCTGCTGCACCATGAACAGGTACTGGTCGATGCGTTCGGCCGTCGTGCTTTCCGGCGTGACCGAAACCTGCACGGGGTTGTTGCAGAACCCGCTCACCAGTTCCTTGATCGCCTTGGGCATGGTTGCGCTGAAGAACAGCGTCTGGCGGTCCTTCGGCGCAAGTTCGCGGATCTTGCGCAGCGCGTGAATGAAGCCGAGGTCGAGCATCTGGTCCGCTTCGTCCAGCACCAGAATTTCAATGCCGGCAAGGTTCAGCGCCTTCTGCTCGATCAGATCGAGCAGACGGCCCGGCGTGGCGACCAGGATATCAGTGCCGCGGTGCAGCTTGTTCCGATCCTTGCCCACCGACGTGCCGCCGACGATGCATTGCACCTTGAGGCCCGCCAGCGCGCCGTAATCCTTGGCGCTGTCGGAAATCTGGACCGCCAGTTCGCGGGTCGGAGCCAGCACCAGCATCCGGCAGGACTTGAACGGGATCTGCTTTTCAGCTTCGCGCAGGCGGTCGATCGAAGGCAGCATGAAAGCAGCGGTCTTGCCGGTGCCGGTCTGCGCAATGCCGAGCAGATCGCGCCCCTTCAGGACAGCGGGGATCGCCTGTTCCTGGATCGGGGTCGGAGTATTGTAGCCCTTGAGGTCAAGAGCCTGCAGCACGGGCTGCGACAGCCCGAGGTCAGCAAAAGTGGTCATGTGGAAATAACTCGCAAATAATCTGCGACGCGCGCTGGGCTGCCCGAACGCCAAACGTTTACGGGCACGCCACGCGCGGCGCGGGGGTTGAAACCGCCCGCGTGAAAAGGGAAGTCTTGGGGTAGGACCGAGGCGCGGCCGGGGCGGATATTTGTAAGAGTTCCGCCGCTTCACGCATGGCTAGCGCGCTTCGATGGGCGCTAGATGGTCGCTCATGCCGCAAATGTCAAAGGATATCGCCCGCGCCCGACCTCACCCCAGCCCTGCTGCCACCATCAGCGCGCGGGTGCTGGCGTCGAAATCGCCCTCGCCGCTTTCGATTTGCTTGGCGATCGCCTTGCCCAGTTCGACGCCGAACTGGTCGAAGGGGTTGATCCCCATCAACACAGCATTGGCGAAGGTGCGGTGTTCGTGGAAGGCGATCAGCGCGCCCAGCATGGCCGCGTCGCAATCGTCCATCAGGAAGGTGGTCGAAGGCCGGTCGCCCGGATAGGCGCGCGCAGGATCGTCGGACGGCTTGCCCGCCATCAAAGCCGCGCCTTGTGCTAGGCAGTTCATCAGCAGGATGCGATGATGTGCAGGGTCCAGATCGTCGCCCGGCGCGATGCTCACCAGAAAGTCGACGGGGATCAGGTGCGTGCCCTGGTGCAGCAGCTGGAACACCGCGTGCTGCGCGTCTGTCCCCACCCCGCCCCACGTCACCGCCGCGGTCGGTCCGTCAACGGCAGCGCCGCTGGCCGTGACGCTTTTGCCGTTTGATTCCATTTCCAGTTGCTGGAGATAATCGGGCAGCAGCGCCAGACGCTCGTCATAAGCGAACACTGCGCGGGTCTGACAGCCGCGCAGACGTGTGTAATACTGGTCCGCAAAAGCCGCGAGCAGCGGAGCATTGGCGCGGCCTTCGGCGGCGCGGAAATGATCGTCCACCGCCTTGGCCCCTGCCAGCATCGCGCGGAATTCATCCATCCCGATCGCCAGTGCGACCGGAAAACCGATGCTGGAAAACAGCGAATACCGCCCGCCCACGCTTTCGACGAAAGGCAGCACGCGGGTTTCATCCACGCCCCATTCCACCGCCTTTTCCGGCGAAGCGGTCAGCGCCACAACCCGGCCATCAGGGTCTTCTACGCCATTATCAGCCAGCCACTTCAACGCACTGGCTGCATTGGTCATCGTTTCGATGGTGGTGAAGGTCTTGGAAGCCACCGCGATCAGCGTCGTTTCGGGATCGCAGGCGCGGAACGCCTGTTCCAGCGCCAGCCCGTCAATATTGGAAACCACGTGCACATCGACCAGCGCCAGATCGCGGGTCAGTGCATCAATGGCCAGCGCCGGACCAAGCGCAGATCCGCCGATGCCGATGGCGATGCAATGCCGCACCTCGCCCAGAGCGCCTTCGTGGATCGCCTCGACCAGCATTCCCATGCGGGCGAGCAGTGCTTCGGCTTCCTCGACCTGGGCAGGCGTGCCGCTGCCACGTAGCGCGCCGTGGGTGGCGGCGCGGCCTTCGGTGGGGTTGACTATTCCGCCCCCAAACAGCGCGTCACGCGCCGTGGCAAAGCCCGATGCCTCGGTCAGCCGCTCGAACGATGCCAGAGCCGCGTCATCCAGATGGGTCTTGGAAAAGTCGATCCGCAATGCCGTTTCGGCTGCGCTGCCCGGCTCCATCGGCCAGGCGATCTGCCGGGTCATGGCGGCCGGGCGATCAGGATTGGCGGCAAACAGCGCGGCCAGCGTGGGATGCTCCAGCCCGCGCAGTTCTGCCCATGCCGCCGCAGCCGTTCCGCCGTTCCCGATCCCGTCCGTCAAACCCATCACCGTTCCCCTTTGCGCAAGTGTGCGGCTGCGAGTAAGGGCATGAAGGATGGATGTTAAGACCCAATCGTTCGGGACACCGCCGCCTGCCGCAGTTGGCGCCCGCACGGGCGAAAGCTGGGGCGGTTTTGCGTGGTTCCTGATCAAGCTGCTGCTGGCGGTGCTGGCGTTCCGGGTCTTTGCCTTCTCGCCCTTCTCGATCCCCTCGGAAAGCATGTTGCCGCGCCTGATGAACGGCGATTACCTCCTCGCCGCCAAATGGCCCTATGGCATTTCGCGCCATTCCCTGCCTTTTGACCTGCGCCTTCCGGACGGGCGCCTGCTGGCCGGAACCCCGGCGCGCGGCGATATCGTGATTTTCAAGCATCCGGTCGATGGTCGCGATTATATCAAGCGGGTGATCGGCCTTCCGGGGGACAGGATCGCGGTGAGCGGCGGCGAAGTGATACTGAACGGCGCGCGGCTGCGGCGGGAACGGGTTGCCGATGTGCTCGTGCCCCTGTCCCCCAACACCGGCTGCGCATGGGGCGGCGATGCCGAGCGGGCCGCGGATGGTAGCGAGGCGTGCCGCTATACCGCCTACCGCGAAACATTGCCGAACGGCGTTTCGTACGATGTGCTGGATTTCGGGGTGACCGCTGGGGACGGGTTTGCCGAAGTCACTGTCCCTGAAGGCGATGTGTTCGTCATGGGCGACAACCGCGACAGTTCACTCGACAGCCGCTTTCCGGCATCGGCCGGCGAAGGCGTGGGTTTCGTCTCGCAAGACCTGCTGGTTGGCCGGGCTGAGATCATTGTGTGGTCGACCGATGGCAGCGCCGATTGGCTGAAGCCGTGGACATGGCTTTCCGCCGCCCGGACCGGCCGGATCGGGAACCTGCTGTGACCGGAACCATCTCCCCCGAAGCGCGCGCGTGGCTGAACGAACAGGGCTTTGCGCCGAACGGTGACGCACCATGGCTGGAAGCGCTGACCCACGGCAGCTTCAATGGTTCGGGCCCGGCCTATGCGGCGGATTACCAGCGGCTGGAATTCCTGGGCGACCGCGTGCTGGGCCTGTCGGTCGCCGCATGGCTGTTCCGCGCAGGCGACGCGCCCGAAGGCAAGCTGTCGCAGCGCCTCAACGCACTGGTCAGCGGGGCGACCTGCGCGCGGATCGCACGCTCCATCGGACTGCCCGCCCACATCCGGTTGGGCAAGCAGGCCCGCGATGATGGCGGGGCGGATAGCGACAAGATCCTTGGCGATGTTATGGAGGCGCTGATCGGCGCCTGCTTTATCGAACATGGCTTCGATGCCGCGCAGAACCTGATTTACCGCTTGTGGGTCAACGAACTTGAAGGCGACGAGGGCAAATCCAAACACCCCAAAAGCGCGCTTCAGGAATGGGCTGCAGGCAACCGCCGCACCACGCCTCTGTACGAAGTGATCGACCGCAGCGGCCCCGATCACGCAGCGCGCTTCACCGTGCGGGTCAGCATTCGCAATGTCGGCCACGCCGAAGCGACCGCCACCAGCAAGGGCGAGGCCGAACGCCTGGCCGCCAAGGCATTTCTTGAACAATACGGGTAAAGCCCCGAACGGAAGAATGATGGAACAACAAACACCCCCCACCCGCTGCGGCATGATTGCCGTGATCGGCGCGCCCAATGCCGGAAAATCGACGCTGGTTAACCAGCTTGTCGGCCAGAAGGTCGCGATTACCAGCGCCAAGGCGCAGACCACCCGCGCCCGGATGCTCGGCATCGCGCTGCATGAATTGGCGGGCGCGCCGGTGCAGATGATCCTTGTCGATACCCCCGGAATCTTCGCGCCCAAGCGGCGGCTCGACCGCGCAATGGTCAGCGCCGCATGGGAAGGCGCAGAGGCCGCGGATGCGGTGGTGCTGCTGGTCGATCCGATCAAACAGCGCCGCCACGAACTGGAGCCATTGCTGGAAGCGCTGGCGAACCGTCCCGAACGCAAGATCCTCGTCATCAACAAGGTCGACCGCGCCAAGAAAGAACCGATGCTGGCGCTGGCGCAGGATCTGGGCGGCAAGGTCGATTTTGCCGAAATCTACTTCGTCTCGGCGTTGACCGGTGACGGGGTGCCCGAGTTGAAGGACGCGCTGTCCGGCATGATGCCCGAGGCTGAATGGATGTATCCAGAAGATCAGGTTTCCAATGTGTCGGAACGCCTGCTCGCCACGGAAATCACCCGCGAACAATTGTATCAACAACTGCACGAGGAACTGCCCTACGACAGCGCGGTGCGGCCCGAGAAGTACGAGGTGCGTAGCGACGGCAGCATCGAAATCCACCAGCAAATCGTGGTCGCCCGCGAAACCCAGCGCGCGATCGTGCTGGGCAAAGGCGGGTCACGCATCAAGCAGATCGGGGCCGCCGCGCGCAAGGAATTGAGCGAAGTGCTGGGCGTGCCGGTGCACCTTTATCTGCACGTCAAACAGCTGGAAAACTGGGCCGAGGACAAGGAGATCTTCGAGGAGATGGGGCTGGATTGGGTGCGTTAGGATGGTGAGGGAAAGCCTCACCCCCGCCCCAACTTCTCCAGCTTCGCCTTCAACGCGGCTTCATCGAATGGCTTGACGATGTAATCGTCCGCTCCGGCGGCGATCCCGTCGTGGATGTCCTTCGCTTCGCGGTTGGATGTGCAGAACACCACCACCGGCTCCCTGGGCGTTGGGATGGCGCGTAGTTTGGTGACGAATTCGATGCCGTCCATTTCCGGCATATTCCAGTCGGTCAGCACCAGATCGGGCATGGACTGCTTGCAGCGGGCCAGCGCTTCGTGGCCATCCTGCGCCTCCACCGGCACATAGCCGAGGCTCAGCGCGATCTTGCTGGAGACTTTGCGGATCACGCGGCTGTCATCGACGATGAGGCAGGTGCGGGCCGTTGCGGCAGGTGCGGGAACGGCGGCGTAGCGGTCACGCATGGCCTTGGCAGCGGCAACGATCGCGGCGGTTTCATCAGGTTCGGCAGGGGCCGCTGCGGCAGGCTCGGGGCGCGGGGTTTCCGGAGCGGATGCCGTGGCCTCAGGCGCAGGCGCAGGCGCAAGCGGCGGGGCCATCTCATCGGCGCCCGCGGCAAGCATCGCTTCGTGCCGGGCTTCATTCTGGGCGAGTTTTTCGGCGAGCGTCTTGCCCTCTGCGGGTGCGTGACGCAGAGGGCCGGTGTGCCGCTTGATCAGATTCTGCACGGCTGCTGCTCCCCGCTCAAGGTTGCAAAGCCGGCATCAAAGGCTGCGGCTGCAAAATCATCAGAATAAGGGTCGGCCCCGCCCGGCGTGCTCAAGATTTCGCCGGGGGTCATGCGGATGTGCAGATAGGGCATCCAGACATCGCCGAATTCGGCCTTCTGATACCACACGTCGAGCACATCATAGCTCGCCCACATGCCATCCGGTTCGCGCAGGCGAATGCCTTCACCGATCCTTGGCACAGCGGCAAAGCGGATGCGGCTTTGGGTCTGGTGGGTCTCGTTCTGGATTTCGATTTCTATCACGGCGGGAGCCCTTTTTCCGGGCACCGTGGTAAGGTCCAAATGCTTTATTATTTACAAACGCCGCCGGCCCGAAGCAGCCTTTTCCAGCGCTCCGGGCCTCGGTTCGTCGCGTTGTTACGATTTCTTCGCTGGCGCCTTCTTTTTGGCAGGCGCTTTCTTGGCTGCCGGTTTCTTGGCTGCCGGTTTCTTGGGGGCGGCCTTTTTGGGGGCGGCCTTCTTCTTCGCCTTGCCCTTCGCCGGCCCCTTGGCAATGCGCGCGTCGATCAGTTCGATTGCGGCTTCCAGCGTTACGTCCTCAGGCTTGGTGTCGCGCGGAATGGTGGCGTTGGTGGTGCCATCGGTCACATAAGGTCCGAAGCGGCCCGGCATGACCTTGATCTCGCCCCCGCTGACGGGGTGCGCGCCGAGCGTCGCCATCGGTTCCGACTTGCCGCGCGCTGCGCCGCCGCGGTTGGCGGCCTGCGCGAGCAGATCGACCGCGCGGTTCATGCCCACTTCGAACACTTCACGCGTGTTCGTCAGCTTGCCATATTTGCCGTCATGCCGAAGGTACGGGCCGTAGCGCCCGATATTGGCTTCAATCTCCAGACCAGTATCGGGATGCGCGCCGACAATCCGCGGCAGGTCGAGCAGCTTCACCGCCCAATCCAGATCGAAATCGTCGAGATCCTTCGGGATGCTGGCGCGTTTCGCTTCCTTGCCGTCGCCCATCTGCACATAGGGGCCAAAACGTCCGGTCTTGCGGTGGATGTCTTCGCCGGTTTCGGGGTGCTGGCCGATCACACCATCATCAGCCCCATCCGCGCCATCCGCGCCCGGCTGGCCAAAGCGGCGGGTGAATTTGCATTCCGGATAATTGGCGCAGGCCACAAATGCGCCGAACTTGCCGCCCCGCAGCGCAAGGCGGCCATTGGCGCGGCCTTCACTGGCGCATAGCGGGCAGGCGCGCGGGTCGGCGCCGTCGGCTTGGGGCGGAAACAGGAAATCGGAGAGATATTCGTCCAGCGCCTCGGTGACTTCCGAAGGCAGCTTCTCCATCACCTCGTCGGCCTTGGGCTTGAAGTCCTTCCAGAACCGCGCGAGCAGCGCCTTGTATTCCTCGCGCCCGTCGGAAACGACATCGAGTTCGTCCTCCATGCCCGCCGTGAAATCATAGGCGACATAGGTGGGGAAGAAACGTTCGAGGAAGGCGGTCAGCAGGCGGCCGGATTCTTCTGCGAAGAAGCGGTTCTTCTCCATCCGAACATAGCTGCGATCGCGCAGGGTCTGGATGGTCGAGGCGTAAGTGGAGGGCCGCCCGATGCCGAGCTCCTCCAGACGCTTGACGAGCGATGCTTCGGAGAAACGCGGCGGCGGCTGGGTGAAGTGCTGCGTGGCATCGACCGCGCGCTTGGCAGGGCAGTCGCCCGATTTCATTACCGGCAGCAGCCCGCTTTCGTCGTCTTCGCTGTCATCAAAGCCTTCCTGATAGACCGCGAGGAAGCCGGGGAAGCGGATCACCTGGCCGGTGGCGCGCAGTTCGTGCTGACCGGTCGCATCGCGGAAGGTGACAGTGGTGCGTTCCAACTGGGCAGTCGCCATCTGGCTGGCCATCGCGCGCTTGAAGATCAGGTCGTACAGCTTGCCCTCGTCGCCCGTGCCTGCGCGTTCGCGGGTGAAATCGGTCGGACGGATTGCTTCGTGCGCTTCCTGGGCGTTTTTCGCCTTCGTGCTGTAAAAGCGCGGTTTTTCGGGGCGGTAATCCTCGCTGAAACGCGCCGCGATGGCATCGCGCGCGGCCATGATTGCGCTCATGTCCATCTGCACGCCATCGGTCCGCATATAGGTGATGGCGCCCGCTTCATAAAGGCTTTGGGCAAGGCGCATGGTGTGCTGCGCGGAGTATCCTAGCTTGCGCGCGGCCTCCTGTTGCAGCGTCGATGTGGTG
>JBEQBX010000037.1:0-27347 GCA_041639595.1 Porphyrobacter sp. | reverse complement strand
GCTCGTCTCGTGGGGGGAGCTTGGCGGCCTCCATGGCGTAACGCAGCTCCCTGCGCCACGTGTACAGCAGCGCCGTGCTGATCTCCCGCTCACGAGCAAAAGCGGCGACGTTATCGCAGCGCTCCATGTCAGCGACCAACTCCAGCTTCTGCTCAACCGTCCAGACGCGGCGCCGACCTGACAGTCGGCCAAGAACCTCGACCCGCCCAGTAGGCTTCAGAGGCACTCCAATGTGGGTGTCCAATGCGGTCGTAACGCGGTGCTCGTCCATCCCCCCAATTCAACCACGCCCCGAGGCTGCGCAAGGTGCCGACAGAACACCGCTTACATTTTATGTGCCAACGCCGATGCAGAAATTGACAAGGTCACCTCGGCGCAGATCGAGGATGCAGAGCTCGCAAGCTACGCTTATCGCATCAATGCGCCTGATTATCGGTCGTTGACCACAAGAGTTTCGGTCACATAGAGCAGTCTTCCACTAAGGCCACAAGACAAGTCGAATTCACACAATCCTGTCAGCGTACCCAATTTCTTGTGGGTTTCCGCAGTGCCGCTAGAGTGGGGAAATGCCCCGCACGACGATCACGACTACATCCCCGAAACCTCCCGCCACCGCACGCGAAGCTCTGCACGAGATCTTACGCACGTGGGATCCGGCCGCCGGCTCCACCGGCTTCGAGGGCCTGGTCGCCGACGCGTTGGCGGGCTTCACCGGATACACGTTCAGGCTTGCCAAGTCGGGCTCTCAGTTCGGCCGCGACGCCGCGACCACCGCGGGCCGGTTCGCGATCGCCATGGAGGCGAAGCGCTACACGAACTCGGTCCCGCTGCAGGAGCTCGTCGGCAAGGCGACGCTCGCCGCCTTCGCGCTTGCCGAGGGCGTCGACCTGTGGGTACTCGCGGCCACCGTAGAGGTCGGCGAGACGACCGAACGGCAGCTTGAGCAGATCCTCGACAAGGGCGGCATCAGCCTTCTCACCCTCGATTGGACGGCGGCCGGGCTGCCGCCGCTCGCCGTCCTGCTTGCGGCGGTGCCGGAACGGGTGGAGGCGTTCGCGAAGCTGCATCTCGATCCCTCCAAGCACGCGGCGCTTGCCGCCGGCCTCGCCGACATCGCCGCCGATCCCGGATTCGACGCCAGCCTCACCGAGTTCCGCAGTAAGCTGTCGCCGGGCCTGCTCGGGCTGGATGCCTTCCGCCACAGAAGCGCCGACTGGGCGAACTCCACCCTCGGAAGCCGGCGGCTCGCTCAGCGCCAGTTCTCCCAGTTCCTGGTGCCGCTCGAGGACCGGGCGCTCACCGCCGACCGGCCGACGCTGCGGCGCTCAATCGGGGAGGCTGTCGACACCGCGCGCGCCGACGCGGAGGGCGACACGTTCGTGCTGGTCGCGGGCGGTGAGGGCTCCGGCAAGACCTGGGCAGTCACGAACTGGTGGCTTTCCGCGGATCCACGCCCGATCCTGCTACTGTCAATCGGGCGGATCGCGGAGCAGCTCTCGCCCGGCACCGAGCCGGTCGAGATACTCGCACGGCTTGCGGCGCACCAGTCGGGACCGCGAGACGACACCACGTTCGCACGCTGGCGCCGGCGGATCGAGCGGTGGTCACAGGGTGGCCGATCTCGCGGCGCGTTCGTGCTGGTGGTCGACGGCCTCAACGAGACGAGCGGCAAGGCGTGGGCGTCGATACTGCGCGACCTGCTGCCCGCCGTCCGCGACCTAGGCGGCGTCCTCGTCGCCACCTGCCGCGAGCAATATTGGAACCGCGAGGTTGGCGGCCGCCTGCCACGCTACGTCACGACCATCCGCGTCCAGGTGAACGATTACGACGACGCCGAGTTCGCCGACGTGCTGCGCCGGAACGGCGTCGATCCGAACGATCTGAACCCGCGCCTCAACGCATTCATGCGCAATCCGAGGATCTGCGCGCTGGCGCTGACGATCCTGCGGCGCCTCGCCGGCGTGCAGGACCTCAGCGTCGAGCGCCTGCTCATGGAGTTCTGGCGGCACCGGCTCGAGGAGCGCGACGACTTAATCGCGCACAACGAGACCGACTTCCGCGACCTCCTCGTCCGCCACGCGCGCGAATACCGCGAACGCCAGGGCGCCGAATTCAACCGAGACGAGTGGCGCACCCGTTCGGGCGCGGCGACCCGCGACGACGGCCGCGACATCAGGAACGACCTCACCGAGATTGAGGAAGGGCGCTTCTTCGACGGTGCCAGCAACACCTACCAGTTCCGGCCGGAGAGTCTGCGGTTCGCTCTCGGTCTCCTGATCGCCGACGAGCTGAAGGCGCACGTCGACGCAGGGGACGACCTGGACCAAGCGCTCGCGCCGATCATCGACCCGATCAGGGGCTTCGACGCGGCCGCCGACATCCTGACCGCGGCCGTCGCGGTGAGCGTGATGGACGCCGGCTATCCCGACGCGGGAATCGCCGCGCTCGTCGCGGTTTGGATATCGTTGCAGAACCATGTCGAGGACGCGTTCGACGAATTGATGCCGCACATTGCCGCCAGGCCCGGCCCGTTCCTCGACGCCTACGAATCGCGGGACACTGACCGCGACGATGGACGCTTCCTCCGCTTCATCCAAGAGGCGGCCGCCGAACGAGAGAGCGTGCGGAACGCGCTGGACCAGCGCGTCGTGCGCTGGCTCGGCTGCTGGACCCGGGCGCTGCCCGAGAGCGCCGACGGGCCGGAGCGCGAACGCCGCAAGACCGAAAGGAATGAGCAGATCGACGCCCGTCTCGCGTCGCTGACGCCCGACGAGCGGGCCTGGTTCGCAGCGAACTGCCCCGAACTCGCGAGGCCGAGCGGTCTGGCGATGGCGGCTACACTGCACCTCGCCGGCAGGGCGCAGACGCCGTTCGCGCCCGGGCTGGCCGCGTTCGCGTTCGCCTACAAGGTCGGCGGCATATACAATTCGCCCTACGACGAACTCGCTTGGGTGCTCCGGCTGAACCGGATCGATCCGGCGGAATTCGCGGCCGCAGTGCGGAACGACGTCGCACGCTTCGTCGCTCCCGGTTCCTCGACGCTCGCGGGCCAGGCCGTCGCGTTCGCCCTGCGACTGATGGGGACCGAGGCCGACGAGGACATGGCCGAGGGGCTCGCGCCCAGGCCCTCGCCGAATGCAATGGGCGGGCCCGAACCGGACCCGCTCAACCCCGCCTCGGAACCGCCCGCCGGGATCGCGGAGGCAGCCGGGCGCATAGCGGCGATCGACCCCGCCGCGATGTGGAACCACATGAGCACCACGGCCGAGGACCACGACCTCGAGCAGACCATCCAGAGCCTCGTCCGCTTCGAGTTCGAGACCCTGCGGGAATTTTTGGACCGGATCGCGCGGACCATCTCAACCCGGACTGGGCTCCCGCTCCGGCAACTCGCATGGCACCTGCCCTGGCTCAGCCCCATCCTCGACGCCGAGACCATCGAGGCGATCGACCAGCGGGTCGCCGACATCGCGGCCAACCCGTCGTTGGCGCCCTCGGACGACGCCGACTGGATCACGGGCACGATGGTCGAGAGCGTCCTGCCCACCCGTGAAGGCGCCGCGCAGCTCGACGTCCTCCAGTCACTGCCCAACGGCGCGCCCTACTATTTCAGATACTCGCGGGTGGCCAAGCCGCTGGCGGGCGCCGAGGCCGCGGACCGGTTGGCCGCGGTCATCGACGGCGATCCCGACATCCTCGAACGGACGCTGATCTTCCTCTCCGACGGGGCCGTCGAGGCCACGTCGGCAATGCGGGACCTCGTCATCCGCTGCTTGGGCAGCGACGAGGCCAAGGTGGTCGCAGCGGCGGCCGAGTTCGCCAGGACACACGACGATCCCGACATCGACGACGCGGTGCTCGCGCTCCCGCGTCCCGACGACGTCGACCGCACGTGGCGGGCGAGGACCGTCTCCGCGGCGATCTCGGCCGCCATCGCGCGACGCGGCCGCGAGGATCTCGTCGAGGACATTCCCGTGGAGCATCTGGACTGGGTTGCGTCGCGCATGCCCGCGGCACTCGACCGCCTGGCCGACACGATCGAGGCGACGGTGGAAATGCTAACGGGCCATGTCGACGTCGAGGTACCAGCGGACGCGATCTTGACGCTCGAGGTCGAGCAGCCGGAGACCGCCGCCCTCATCAGCATGGAAGACCGGGGTGAACAGTTCGACAATCCGATTGAGGGCCTGAAGGAAGCGATGTCAGATACGTCGGGCGCTCGTTTTGCCAGCAGGCGCCGGCTTCTCGGCCAGCAGCTCGAGCAGTTCCTCGACAGCCTCGCGAGCGCTGGCGCGCTCGTCGTCGCCCGCCGGCCGTTCGCGATCGGCCTGGACGTGCTCGCGCGGTCGCAACCGGACAGATATGCCGGGTGGCTGCGCAGCATCCTTTCGACCACCGACGAGCGCGCACTTCGCAACCTCCAGAACGTCGGCCTTGCCCTCGCGCAGCACTACGCCGAGATCGACGCCGACCTCTCGGCCAGGACCTTCGCTCATCTATGGCGCATCGACCCGCACGTGACGGTGACGATGGGTCCGGCCAAGCATCCGATACGCTTCACGTCACTGTTCAGCGCGGTGTCGTCGGAAGAGATCGACGCGTTGCGAGGCAGGGTGCTGGAGCAGGCGTCCGACGATGGCCAGCTAGCGATCGCGGTGCTCGCCGCGGAGGCGGCGGGCGCAGGCCAGTGGCTAGACGGCTACATCGACGGACGGCTCGCCTCCGCCACGCCGGCTGACCAGGCGCTGGGGATAACTGCGGCGTCGATGCGCCCCGCCAACCCGCATTCCGACGCCGTGCTCGGACGCGACTGGAAGCGCGGCTTCCTCGGCGATGCGGCCAGGGCGGGACGGACCAGCTACGCGAGGTCGCGCCATTCCGACCACTGGTTCGCTCAGGCCGCGGCCGCGAAACATCCGCACGAGCGCTGGCGCTACCTGGAACTCGCGATCGCGGCGGCCGATCGGCGGCAGCTGATGGATGCCGCACGACGCGTCACCCCGGACCTGAGGCTCATGGGCGGCGAAGTCGGTGAGCGTCTGGCGAAGGCAACGGATAAGGCCAACACCGAGGGCAAGAAGACGCTTTTCGGTTGGAAGAAGCCGACGGGCCTGCTCGGACAGATCCTGCGCTAGCCACCCGGCCCGCCGGTTTGTCAGACGCGTGGGATCACCGGACGCTTCGGCAGATCCTTGGACTTCCGATACTGGCGAGACCTGCCGTTCGACGCGTCACCCGGTAAGGGCAGGAAAGTCCCAGCCCAAGTCTTTCACCCGTACAGTGACTGGATGAATGACGCGCCTTTCACGCGGTTGGTCAACCCAAAATCCGAAATCTTGCGCTTGTTTAGCCGTGGATCGTCTCGCCACGTTCCAGCATACTTACGAATTCTGAGATCTTCCTCGCCCTGGTTTCTGCCCTCTTTACCGCGCTGATGCGGTATAAGATTGCGTAGCGGTTGGCCCCTTTCAAAGTCCCAAAGAAGGCTGCTGCCTTCACGTTCTCCGAAAGCGCCGCTGCCAAGTCAGCCGGCACCTCGGCAGTGCTGGCTGGTGCATAGGCTGCGTCCCAGCGTCCGTCGGATTTAGCTGCGTCGACCTGGGCTAGGCCCGCTGGCCGCATCCGCCCTTCAGCAATGAGTGCGTTTGCTCGGTTGCGATTGATCTCAGACCATTTGCTACGGGGTTTGCGAGGAGTGAAGCGTACTAGCCAGTAATGGCCATCATACTTGTCGAGTTGGCCATCAATCCAGCCATGACACAGTGCCGCATCGATGGCTTCGGTCTTGGATAATGTAGGCTCTGGTGCGCCTTTCTTGGCCAGCTTTAGCCACAGTCCCTGTGCGCTTGCTTTCTGAGCCTCAAGCCACGCATCGAAGGAAGCAACGTCCGCGCATGTCATGATTGGGAGGCCAGCGCGAACCTCGTTCATGCAACGCTCCTCCTTGACCATTCTTTGTGCCGAATTGCTCGTTCAACAGGTATGGCACAATGGTTGAGTTCTAGCAGAAGCAGAAGACGGGCATAGCGAAACAGTGAAAAGGCCTGCGGTCGGGTGACGCCCTATTCCCAACCAACGAAACAAAGGTTTGTCTCAGGCCGCTCCACGCCGATTTGGCTCAAGGGCTGAAAGGATGTCGGAGCCCAATGACAATACCGCGGGCACTGATGTCACTACTGCAGCCGACAATGCCCACTTTTGGCCGACAGGACTATTCTTGCTTTCGGAATCTCCCGTCTGCAAAGAATCTCCGCGTAACGCCGCAATTGAGCTTCCACATGACGATCTCTCAATTGTCTCAATCCAAGAGCATCTCGTCTACAGAAGCGATCCCCCGCGAAAGTCATGCATCTGAAACTATGCAGCCTTGGTCAATCACAGCTTCGGTCTGCCCTGAACGCGGCGGCAAGTCTCCCAGCGCTACGCCGATCAACATAATGGCCGGGCCATCGCCAAGTGCCGTGCGCGCCACTAGCGGCAGCAGATCTAGCCGCGTCTGAAACTGGCGCTCTTCGGGAAGGCTGGCCCCCTCGACCAGAGCGACCGGCGTGCCGCCGGGAAGCCCTGCCTCGATCAGGCCGCGTGACACCGCGCCCGCCGAAGACTTGCCCATATAGACCGCCAGCGTCGCTTCGGGATCGGCGAGTGAGGCCCAATCGAGCGAAAGCGCTTCGCCCGCGCGGACATGCGCAGTCACGAAGGTCAGCTTGCGAGCGAGGCCGCGCAGGGTGAGCGAGGCCCCGAGGCTTGCCGCAGCGCCACTGGCGGCTGTAACACCAGGACAAATCCGCACCGCCACGCCTGCCGCGCGGCAGGCGTCAAGCTCTTCGGTCGCCCGGCCGAATATCGCCGGGTCCCCACCCTTGAGGCGGACAACGCGATGCCCCGCCAGCGCGGCTTCCACGATCAGGCTGTCGATCGTCTCCTGCGCCTTGGAATGCCGGCCTGAGCGTTTGCCGACATGGACCAGCCTCGCACCCGGCCCAGCCAGCGCCAGAACGCCGTGGGCAACCAGCGCATCGTGGAAGATCACGCTGGCCGTTGCAATCAGCCGCTCCGCCTTGCGCGTGAGCAGTTCGGGATCGCCTGGCCCTGCGCCGACGAGCCACACTGAACCCGCTGGAAAATCGCTCATTGGGCTGCCTCCTCGCATGTCTCGTTCCATTCGCGCAGGAGGCGGGCGATGGCCGGGCGGCACGAACCGCAGTTGGTCCCTGCGCCGCACGCCCTGCCAACTTCCACCACGGTCGTTTTTCCCTGCTCTGCCTCGGCAAGTATCTGCTTTGTGCCGATGCCGTGGCAGACGCAAACCACCGGGCCGCGATCCGGCGCAGGCGCGGTCGGCCGCGCAGCCAGCAGTTCGTGAAGCAGAGCTCCGCTAGAACCCAATTGCCCCGCGATCCAGTCACGCTGCGGCAGTTGCCCGGTGCGGGTGATGAACAGCGCTCCGGCCATCGCACCGCTGCCATCGACAACGGCGAGACGGCGCATGCCCCGAGCCAGATCGACCGCCTCGCTGCGATTGCCGGCGGGCAGCAGGGCATCGGCATCGACAGCGCCATTGCCGGCGAGCTCATAGAGCCAACCGCCAGCGATGGCCGATCGGCTCCACCAGACCAAGCCTTGCAGGGCGATCGGTTCACGGCGGACGAGAAAACCGCGCCATTCGCTGCTGACCGTTTCGATCTGGCAGGCGTTGTTCTTGAAGCCGGGCTGGCCGGACACCGGATCGACCGATTGATCAGGCAAAAGATTGCCGCGCCCGCCGCTGGCCATGGCATCAGTCCAGTGCATCGGCACGAAGACTTGGCCGCACCCTTGCGCATCAGTCACGCCAGCGCGGAACATCGAGCTGCCCGATGCCGAGACTACGCGGACGAGCGCACCATCGGCAATACCCGCCGCAGCAGCATCGGCAGGATGCACTTCCAGCAGCGGTTCACGGCGGTGCTGGGCCAGCGTCGGTGAAAGCCCGGTGCGCGTCATCGTATGCCACTGGTCGCGATAGCGCCCGGTGTTGAACCGCAGCGGGAACTGGGGATCGGCGGCGCGAGCGCGCGGCTCTACCGGCACAACTTTCATCTCGCGGCCCTGCAGCGGATGGCGTCCTCCCCATAAGAACGGTTCAAGCGCTTCATACTCTGCGTCGGCAATCCCGGCATGCGCGGTCAGGTCGAGAACCTTGCCGTGCTTTGCCGAGAGCGCAGTCATCGCCGCGTATTCGCGGAACACGGCGGCGGCGTTGCTCCAGTCGAACCCGGCAAAGCCCATGGCCTTCGCAACGTCGGCGATGATATGCCAATCGGCTCTGGCCTCTCCGGGGGCGGCAAACAGCGCGCGCTGGCGGCTCACGCGTCGTTCGGAGTTTGTGACCGTTCCGTCCTTCTCGCCCCAGGCCAGCGCGGGCAAGCGGATGTGCGCAAACCTGCCGGTGTCGGTATCTGCCATCACTTCGGAGACGACGAGCGTCTCGCACTTCGCGAGAGCCTCACGCACGAAGCCCGCATCGGGCATCGAAACGGCAGGGTTGGTGGCCATGACCCAGAGGAATTTCACGCGGCCATCGTGCACGGCGCGGAAAAGGTCCACCGCCTTGAGGCCGGGGCCGCTGCACATGCGCGGGGCCTGCCAGAACGCGGCAACATCGGACAGCTCACCTTCGGAAAAGCCGAGATGGCAGGCCAGCATGTTGGCAAGCCCGCCAACCTCACGCCCGCCCATCGCATTGGGTTGCCCGGTCATCGAGAACGGCCCCATGCCCGGCGCGTTGATGCGCCCCATGGCAAGGTGCAGGTTGATGATCGCGTTGCCCTTGTCGGTCCCGGCTACCGACTGGTTCGCGCCCATCGAGAAGACCGTGACCATGCGCGGGTGCGCGGCGACGAGATCGGCCAGCGCGGCGAAGGTCTCGGGCGCAAGGCCATGATCGCCCATGGCCGGGATCGGATCGGCAAGGCCGCGGCGGACCATTTCCGTCAATAACGCGTTGAACAGTGCAACATCGCCATCGGGCGAGACCGGCACGTGGAGATCAGCTTGCTCCGCGGTTTCGGTGCGGCGCGGGTCGATAACGACGATCTTCGTGCCGCGCTTTTCGCGCGCGGCTTCGATCTGCTGCCAGATGACCGGGTGGCACCATGCCGTGTTCGAGCCGACGAGCAGGATCAGGTCCGCCTCGTCGAGATCGTTGTAGGTGACCGGCACCACGTCTTCGCCGAACGCTCTAGTGTGCGCGGCGACCGCGCTGGCCATGCACAGGCGGCTGTTGGTATCGATATTGGCGCTGCCGACGAAGCCCTTCATCAGCTTGTTGGCGGCGTAGTAATCCTCGGTCAGCAACTGGCCCGAGACATAGAGCGCGACGCTGTCGGGCCCGTGGCGTTCGATGCAATCGCGCATCCTGCCTGCCACCTGCTCGATCGCCTCGTTCCATGAAGCGCGGCTTTGCCCGATCATGGGGTGTAGCAGGCGGCCTTCCAGCCCCACGGTTTCGCCCAGATGGGTGCCCTTCGAGCAGAGCCTGCCGAAGTTGGCGGGGTGGTCAGGGTCACCCTTGATTGTGACCGAACGCTCGCCTGCCACCTCGGCGCGGATGCCGCAGCCGACGCCGCAGTAGGCGCAGGTTGTGCGGACCTGCGTCAAGCGGCGCGCTTTCGGACCACGGCCGAGCGCAGCAGGTACATGCGCCCGGCGTCAACCTTCATCGGCACGGTGGGCACGCACCCCTTGTCCTCGCCCAGCGCTTCGCCGGTCTTGAGCGAGATGTTCCAGTTGTGCAGCGGACAAGTAACGACGTTGCCGTGGACGATGCCTTGGCTGAGGGGCCCCTGCTTGTGCGGGCACTTGTTCACCAGCGCGTAGAACTCGTTCTTGAGCGTGCGGAACACCGCGATCTCGTCTGCGCCCACCACCGGCAGGGTGCGGGCGGTGCCGGGTGTGATCTGGTCAACGTGACCGATGTCGAGCCATTCACCGATCATGCTGCGAACTCCGTGATCGAAAGGGGCCGCACTTCGGCAAGGTGCTGGTGCAGGTCGGCGTCCTTGCCCGCAACGCGCTCGGCCCAGGGATCGTCCTGGCAGAAGGTCTGCGAATAGCGGAACCTCGCGGCGAGGCGCTTCACGCTGTCGGGATCGTCGAACAGGCCGGACTTTACGTGCTCGAGCCCGACACGCTCGATCCAGGGGGCGGTCCGTTCGAGGTAGTGGGCCTGTTCGCGGTAGAGCTGGATGAAGGCCGCGCAGACGTCCATGGCCTCCGCCTCTGTTGCAACCTTGCACAGCAGGTCGGTGGCGCGGACCTTGATCCCGCCATTGCCGCCGACGTGGAGTTCGTAGCCTGAGTCGACGCAGACCACGCCGAAGTCCTTGATCGTGGCCTCGGCACAATTGCGCGGACAGCCGGATACGGCGATCTTGAACTTGTGGGGCATCCACGAGCCCCAGGTCATGCGCTCCAGCTTGACGCCGAGGCCGGTCGAATCCTGCGTGCCGAAGCGGCACCATTCGCTGCCGACGCAGGTCTTCACTGTGCGCAGGGACTTGCCATAGGCGTGGCCCGAGACCATCCCCGCGGCGTTGAGATCGGCCCAGACGGCGGGCAGGTCTTCCTTTTTGATCCCGAAGATGTCGAGGCGCTGGCCGCCGGTGACCTTGACCATCGGCGCGTTGTACTTCTCCACCACGTCGGCAATCGCGCGCAGCTCGCGCGGATTCGTCAGGCCCCCCCACATGCGCGGGACCACAGAATAGGTGCCGTCCTTCTGGATATTGGCGTGGAGGCGCTCGTTGACTAAGCGGCTCTTCTGGTCGTCTTCGTATTCGCCCGGCCAGGCGCAGAGCAGGTAGTAGTTGAGCGCTGGGCGGCACGAGGAACAGCCATCGGGCGTGGTCCAATGCAGTTCCTGCATCACTTGCGGGATCGCGCGCAGGTTCTTCTCAAGGATGAGGCGGCGCACGTCATCGTGGCTGAAGCTGGTGCACTTGCACAGCGTCTTCGGGCCGGATTGCACCTCACCCCCCAGCGTCAGCGCCAGCAGGCTTTCGACGAGGCCGGTGCAGGACCCGCAACTGGCAGAGGCTTTGCACGTGCCCCGCACCGCATCGAGGCTGCACGCGCCTGCGTTGACGGTCTCGATGACCTTGCCCTTGGAAACGCCGTTGCAGCCGCAGATCTCTGCGTTGTCCGAAAGGGCTGCAACGGCGGCATTAGGGTCCAGCAGGGCGCCTCCGCTGGCGAAGGCCTGTCCGAAGATCAGCGCCTCGCGAATGTCGGAAATGTCCTCGCCCTTCTTCAGCAGGTCGAAGTACCAGTTGCCGTCAGCAGTATCACCATAGAGCACCGCGCCGACCAGCCTGTTGTCCTTAATGACAACGCGCTTGTAGAGCCCGCGTGCGGCATCGCGCATGACGATATCTTCGGCCCCGTCACCGCCCGAAAAGTCTCCGGCGGAGAACAAGTCGATCCCCGAGACCTTGAGCTTGGTCGAGGTGACCGAGCCCTCGTATCCCGATGGGTTTTCGCAAGCCGCATCGGCCAGTGCGCGGCACATGTCCCATAGCGGCGCGACGAGGCCGTAGCAGGCGCCGCGGTGCTGCACGCATTCGCCCACCGCCATGATCGCGGGGTCGCTGGTGATCATGTGGTCGTCAACCACCACGCCGCGCTCGACATTCAGGCCCGCTGCCTTGGCAAGGCCCGTCGCCGGACGGATGCCGACGGCCATGACCACGATGTCAGCCGCAAACTCGCGCCCGTCCTTGAGCTTCACCCCGGCAACATGGCCCTCCTGGCCGATGATCTCGGCGGTATCGCCACCGGTCACGATGGTCTGGCCGCGGCGTTCCAGTTCGGTCTTGAGCAGGTAGCCCGCCGCTTCGTCGAGCTGGCGCTCCATCAGCGTCGGCATCAGATGAACGACGGTGACCTTCATGCCACGCAGCGAAAGGCCATGCGCTGCCTCCAGCCCGAGCAGGCCACCGCCGATCACCACGGCCGAACCGCCTTTCTCGGCGGCGGCCAGCATCTTGTCGACATCATCGAGATCGCGGAACGTGACCACCCCCGCCAGGTCCTTGCCGGGCAACGGGATGATGAACGGATCGGACCCGGTGGCGATCAGCAGCCGGTCATAGGGTTCGACCCGGCCGGACTTGGCCACAACCGTCTGTGTTGCGCGGTCGATCGAGACGACCGGATCGCCCGAGACCAGCGTTATGCCGTTATCGGCGTACCAGTCGTCACCGTTGATGACGATGTCCTCGAACGCCTTTTCGCCGGCCAGGACCGGCGAGAGCATGATGCGGTTGTAATTAACCCGCGGTTCCGCGCCGAAGATCGTAACATCGAAGCGCGCAGGGTCGCGAGCAAGGATTTCCTCGACGGCGCGGCATCCGGCCATGCCGTTGCCGATCACCACCAGCCGCTCCTTTACAGGTGCGGCACGGTCCTTCTCCATCAGGGTTGCAGGCGCGTTCACTCGGGTCTTCCCTTGTCAGGCGCGTGAACACAAAAAAGCCGCCCGAACACATCCCGATTGGGAGGTCTGGGCGGCGACGTTGCCACGCGATGTTGATCTGTTCGGCCTTGCGCTGGTTCGCCCGTCCTTGGGCGGCACTGCGGCCTTCGCTTACTTGGCTAACCGATTCGGGGGCTGCACTGCAAGGGTTATTTTGCAGTGCAGCACACCGGGATCAGAACGCCACTTCGGCCTGGAGCCACAGGATCTGGCGATCGACACCGAACCTGTTGGCATTGTAGTTGGCGTACTTCACCAGCCAGCCGAGCTTCTTTGTCTTGAATCCAAGGCTCGCGTCCCATTCGGTGCCGAACTTCACGTTGCCGACATCGCTGTGGAATTCATGGTAGGTGACGTTGGCGTTGAGGCCCTGCACCGCCTTCATCTTGGGGAAGATCTTCGCCAGCGTCACGTAATAGTCCTCAAGACCTGTGCCCGGCGTGGTCAGGAACAGGTCGGCCCAGCCGTTGAACTTGTGCAGCGTGGCCAGCGGCGTCTGGAAGGCCTTGCCTGCCGCCTTGTCCGCCCCAAGCTTCTCGTAGCCGCCAGTCAGCGTGAAGCCCTGATAGCCAAGGCCGAGTTCGCCGGCCACATAGTCGGCAGCGTAGTTCACCGGGTTCTTCCCGATGTCCATCTGCCGCGCATAGCTGGCGAGCACGTTGAGCTTGACCGCCTTCGACAGCGGAATGCTGCCGGACACCCGGCCGCCATAGGTCTGCGAGGAGTTGGCGAAGGCAAAGGCTTCGTCATAGTCGATGATGTAGGAGAAGCCCTTCACCATGAGCGGCCCGGCCTTCACGCCGGCCTGCAGGAACACGAAGTCGCCATCCATCGAACGGCGCGGCCCGGCTTCCGAGCCGAAGATCGAATCCTGCTGGATCGCATAAGTCGCATCGAGGCTGACCGGGCCGAGCGTAGCCTCGGTGCGCACGGCATCGAACGTCTGCTCGTTCTGACGCCAGCCGACCGAGCCGACGAAGCGCTGGTCATCGAGATTGATACGCTGGCGGCCCACGGTCAGCGCGAAGTCCTTGACCTTGTACATGATCTGCGCACGGTTGAGGTCGATGCTTTCGCCATCGGCGACCACTGCGTACTGTGGGCGGCGCTGCGAGCTGCCGGGCAGGGCAAACGGGAAGGCGTTGTATTCGTTGTTCAAGCCCAGCGTGCCTTCGGCCTCGACCAGCACCGAAAGGTGTGACGGGGCGTGCTTGAGTTCCACGCCGGTGCGCAGGCGCACGGTCAGCGCATCGGCATCGACCGTCGGCTGGTCCACGCCTTCATAGCGAACACGCGCATCGATGATCGGATCGAGCGTCAGCCCATCCCCAACCGGAACCGGATCGCCGAACGCGGGCTTGCCCGCCGCGAGCGCCGGATGTGCCAAGGCAATCGACGACGCGAGCAGCGTCGCCGTCAATGCAGTCTTTTTCATGTTTTCCTCCTGAACCCCTCAAAGAAGGCCGTTCAGGCATCCCCTCAATTTGTGCCGCAACTCAGGCGGCGTGGGCCTTTGGCCCGTGATCGTATTCGGCAAGGAAGCGCAGGACTTCCTGGCGGTAGGCGTAGAAATCCGGGTGCTTGAGCAGCGCCTTGCGGTCGCGCGGGCGCGGCAGGTCGATCTTCAGCACCTTGCCGATCGTGGCATTCGGTCCGTTGGTCATCATCACCACGCGGTCGGCCAGCAGGATTGCCTCGTCGACATCGTGGGTGACCATGATCGCCGTCACCTTGGTGCGGTTCCACACCTCCACCAGCACGTCCTGGAGGTCCCAGCGGGTGAGGCTGTCGAGCATGCCGAACGGTTCATCCAGCAGCAGCAGGCGCGGGGACAGGGCGAAGGCGCGGGCGATGCCGACACGCTGGCGCATGCCGTTCGACATCTCCGCCGCCATCTTGTCCTTGGCATCGGCAAGACCAACACGGTCGAGATAATAGTCAATGATCTCGCGCCGTTCCGATCGCGTCGCGTGCGGATAGACCCGCTCGACACCCAGCGCCACGTTCTGCCGCGCGGTAAGCCACGGCATCAGGCTCGGCGCCTGGAACACCACCGCCTTGTCCGGCCCCGCAACGTCGATCTCGCGGTTGTCGAGGATGATGCCGCCCTTGCTGATCTCGTTCAGCCCCGCCGCCATCGTCAGCACGGTGGACTTGCCGCAACCCGAGTGGCCGATCAGCGAGATGAACTCGCCCTTGTCCATCATCAGGTTGAAGTCTTCGACCACGGTGAGCGGTCCCTTGGGGCTGGGGTATACCTTGTGGAGCTTCCAGAACTCCATGTAGCGCCGGGTTGCGCCCTTCTTGGCCGCGTCCTGATAGGCCTTCGGCGGAGGCGCGAGGTCGAGCGGGAGGACGTTGGGCAGGTGCCCGAAGTCGCTGCCCTGCGCGGCCTTCTCGCCCGCCAGACTGCCAAGATAATTGACGATTTCGGTGCGCAGCTTCTGGAATTCCACGCTGTCGTTCACGGCTTCGCGATCGCGCGGACGAGGCAAGGTCACAGGGAAGATGCGGCCGATCCGTGCCGCAGGGGCAGGGGTCAGCACCGCCACCCGGTCTGCCAGAAGCAGGGCCTCATCAACGTCATTGGTAACGAGGATGATGGTACGCTTTTCCTCCTCACGAATACGGTCGATCTCGTCCTGCAGCTTGGCGCGGGTCAGCGCATCGAGCGCGGAAAGCGGCTCGTCGAGCAGCAGGATTTCCGGTTCCATGGCGAGCGCGCGGGCGACCGAGACGCGCTGGCGCATGCCGCCGGAAAGTTGCGCAGGCTTGCGCTCCATCGCCTGGCCAAGGCCGACAAGTTCGACCTTCTGCTTAACCAGCACCGCGCGCTCGGCCTTACTGCGGTCCTTGTGGACCGCGTCCACGGCGAGCGCGACGTTCTGTTCGACGGTAAGCCATGGGAATAGAGAGTAGGACTGGAACACCAGCCCGCGATCCTTGTCCGGCCCGTCGATGGCCTTGCCGCGAAGCAGGATTTCGCCTGCGTCGGGTTCGACCAATCCGGCAATGGCCGAGATCAGCGTGGTCTTGCCGGCGCCTGAAAAGCCCAGGATGGCGATGAATTCGCCTTCCTCGACATCGAGATCGATCCCGCCGAGCACTTCGCTGACACCGCCGGTCTTGCCGGTGTAGCTCTTGCGGACGTCCTTGAGCGAAAGGATCGTGGCCATTGTGCTTGCTCCTCAGACAGTGCGGTTGCGGCTGACGAAGGCCTGCAGCGCCATCATCACGCGGTCGAGGGCGAAGCCGATCAGGCCGATCACCACCACCGCGACCATGATGCGCGCCAGCGACTTTTCCGAACCATTCTGGAATTCGTCCCACACGAACTTGCCGAGACCGGGGTTCTGCGCGAGCATTTCCGCCGCGATCAGCACCATCCAGCCGGTGCCAAGCGACAGGCGCATGCCGGTAAAGATATAGGGCAGCGAGGAGGGGAGGACGAGCCGGCTCAGCTTGGCAAACCAGCCGAGACGCAGCACGCGGCCCACCGCGATCAGGTCCTTGTCGATGCTGGCGGTGCCGATCGCGGTGTTGATCAGCGTCGGCCAGAGCGAGCAGAGCATGACCACCACAGCCGAGATCACGAAGCTCTTGGGGAGGGTTGGATCATCGCTGGTAACCGAGGCCGAGACAACCATCGTCACGATCGGCAGCCAGGCGAGCGGGCTGACCGGGCGCATGACCTGTACCAGAGGGTTGATCGCGGCGTTCACACGCTTCGACATGCCCGCGACGAGGCCAAGCGGCACCGCGAACAGCGTTGCCAGCACGAAACCCGCCGCGACCGTCTCAAGGCTGGTGAAGATCTGGTCGATGAAGGTCGGCGGGCCGGTATAGGCATAGCCCGCGGCCACGGCTTCGGCGGCGGCTACGCGAGAGGCGGCGGCTTCGTCGAGCAGGCCGCCGAAGGCCGACCAGACATCGCCCGGCCCAGGGAGCGTACCGAGCGATGTCTGCACCAGCGGCGCCAGCAGCGCCCACAGCGCAAGGAAGCCGCCAATCCCGGCCAGCGGCGGCCAGAGCGCGTCGAACGCGGCGCGGCCCGTGGGCAGCTTGATGCCGAGCGGCAGCGCCTTTTCAGGTTTCGCAGCACTCTCCACGTTCGTCTCCGTCTCTGCTTCGGGGAGGAGGGCCTCGCCCCCCTCCATCACGTCCGCGTCGGTGCCGACGAATTCATCCTTGCGCAATGCAACCGCGTTCATCGTAAGTCTCCTGAATTACTTCACGCCCGCCGGGGTCACCTTCTGGCCCTGCTTCAGGCCGATGGTGAAGCTGGCGGCATAGGCTGCGGGCTTGTGGGCATCGAAGGCGACGCCGTCGATTGCCTTGCGGGCATAGACGCGAAAGCCGTCGCTGGCAGGGAATTGCTCGGCCTTGGCCTTGCCATCGGCGACGAGCGACTTGGCGGCTTCCTCGTAGATGTCCGGGCGGTAGACCGACTTGACCGTGTCGAGATACCACTGGTCGCCCTTGTCCTCGGCGATCTGGCCCCAGCGGCGCATCTGCGTGAGATACCAGATGCCATCGGAGTAGAACGGATAGCTGGCCTGTTGATCGAAGAAGAGGTTGAATTCGGGCGTATCGCGGGTGTCGCCTGGGCCGAAGGTGAACTTGCCGGTCATCGAGGCCATCAGCACCTTTTCGTCGGCACCGACATACTTCGGGCTGGCGAGCATCTTGACCGCCTCGGGCCGGTTCTTGCCACCATCGGCATCGAGCCACATCGAGGCGCGGATCAGCGCTCGGGTCAGCGCCTTAACCGTGTTGGGGTTCTTCTTGGCGAACTCTGCGGTCAGGCCGAAGACCTTGTCGCCGGTGGTGCCTGCGATATCGGGATCGACGATGATCGGCACGCCGATCTTCTTGGCCACCGACGCCTGGTTCCACGGCTCGCCCACCGAATAACCGTTGATCGTGCCGGCTTCCATGGTGGCGGGCATCTGCGGCGGCGGGGTGACCGAAAGCTGCACGTCGGCACCAGTCACGCCCGCGGTATCGCCGGGCAGGTAGAATCCGGGGTTCAGCCCGCCCGCCGCCAGCCAGTAGCGCAGGATGTAGTTGTGGGTGGAGACCGGGAAGACCATGCCCATCTTGAACGGCTTGCCCCCGGCCTTGAACTTGGCGACCACCGGGGCGAGCGCGGAGGCCGAAATTGGCATCTGCACCTTGCCGTCTGGCCCCTTGGGCAGGGTGGGTGAAATCATGTCCCACACCTGGTTGGAAACGGTCACGCCTTTGCCGTTGATGTCGAGCGAGAACGGGGTGACCAGCGGAACCTTGCTGCCGATCCCCGCGCCCGAGGCGAGGACCTGCCCTGCCAGCATGTGCGCGCCATCAAGCTGGCCGCCGGTCACGCCATCGAGCAGGACTTTCCAGTTGGCTTGCGGCTCAAGCGTCACGGTGAGGCCCTCTTCGCGGAAGAAGCCCTTCTCCTGCGCCACCACCAGCGGAGCGATGTCGGTAAGCTTGATGAAGCCCAGCTTGAGCACCGGCTTTTCGATGCCGTTGGCCGAAGCGGCGGGCTTTTCAGCCGTGTCGCCGCCCTTGCCACAACCGGCCACGGCAACGCCTGCCAAAAGCGCCGCGATCATGCCACGCCGATTGAAGCCACCCAGTCCAACCATATTCGACCACCCCTCGAATGCGGCATGGCAAACACGAGAAAGCCGCCCGAACGCATCCCGATAGGGGAGGTCTGGGCGGCGACGTTGCCACGCGATGAAAACTGAAAACCGTTCGGCGATTTGTCCGTCCATCCTTGGGCGGCACCGTCTGGCTCGAAGGCAAAGCTATGTGATTCGCCTGCCATTGGGCAAGCGTTTTTTGCACCGCAGCGAAACTTTAATTCCGGCGCTGACTTTCGATGTAGGTTTCCAGCAGTTCCGGATCGAACGGCTTTTGGTCAAAGAAACTGTTGTTTTCCAATGTTATGATGCCCTGCTGCATGCTGACAGAGGTGGGCCTGTGCAGGCTGCCTTCCACCTTGGAACTGGCACCCGGCAAGGGATCGCCCGTACCCAATAGTGCGCTGCGATACACGTCCGGGCGGAACACGCGCGCCGCCTTGGCCGCGTCAGCCGGATCAAAGGTCAGTCCATCCCACCGCACCATCTGGCTGTAGAGCCACTCGGCCTGGCTGACCCACGGGAAGTTCGCCGCCTCGCGATGCTGGAACATGAAGTCGGGGTAGTGCAGCACCTCACCCCCCTGCGCCAGCAGCAGCCGGTCGGAGATTGCGCGGCCGATCAACGTGGCATCGCCATCGAGGTACTCGGGCCGTGCCAGAATCGCTGCGTTGCATTCAAGGTTCGCCGGATCGACGAAGTGCTCGCCCGCCTTGCGCAGGGCGCGGACCAGTGCCTCCGCCTCGCTGCGGCGCTCTTCCATCACCCGCTCGCGGAAAGCCAGAACCTTCTCCACGCCGCGCCGCCAGATCTGCGCCGTGACCAGCACGATCTCCCCGGCGCCGCGTTCCACGGCCACGCTGTTCCACGGCTCGCCCACGCAGATCGCGTCGACCTCGCCATGCTCCAGCGCATCGGCGCAGAACGGGGGGGCGACCGTGGTGATTTCAACGTCTACGTCAGGTTGTACGCCGCAGGCGGCCAACCAGTATCGCAGCATGTAGTTGTGGCTGGAATAGCGATGCACGACGCCAAAGCGCAGCTTGTGCCCCGTCGCCGCGACATGCGCTTTCAATGCCGCGCCTACGGTTGCGGGGTCACCAAGCCCTCCGCCGGGGTTCACCGATTTCGCCAGATCGGGCCGCATCGTGATGGCATTGCCGTTCAGCCCCAGCACAAAGGGCACCGACAGCGGCTGCGCCGGTCGCCCGCGCCCGAGAGTGGTGGCAATCGCCAGCGGAGCGACCATGTGCGCGGCATCGCTGTGGCCATAGAGCAGCCGGTCAAGCACCGTGGCCCAGCTCATGTCACGCACCAGCCGCAGCGACAATCCCTCGGCCTCGGCAAACCCATGTTCGCGCGCAAGAATCGGCAGGCAGGCATCGACGAGTGGCAGGAAGCCGATGGTCATTTCGTCCGGAGAAGACGTGGTCGCCATCATTTCCCTCCGATCAACTGGTGGGCGGTTACGACCGCCTCGGCAATGTCGGCAATGCGCTTGCCTTGGTTCATAGCTGTCTTGCGCAACTCACTGTAGGCCTGCGGTTCGGAGAAGCTGCGGCTGTTCATGAGGATGCGCTTGGCCTTGTCGACCACCTCGCGCTCGGCCAATTTGCCTTTGGCTTCGGCAAGATCGGCCTCTAGCCGGGCAAAAGCGTTGAAACGGCGAACGGCAAGATCGAGGATCGGCCTGATGCGGTGAGGCGCAAGTCCGTCGACGACATAGGACGAAACCCCTGCATCGACGGAGGCTGCTATCGACTCCTCGTCGCTCTCGTCCACGAACATGGCGATGGGGCGATCCAGTACGCGGCTGACCGCGAAGTATTCTTCCAGAACGTCGCGCGAGGGGTTGCCGAGGTCCATCAGCACGATGTCAGGCGCAATCTCGCCGATCCGCGCCACTAGGCCGCGACGCTCGGTCACCACGAAGATCTCGCAGTCTTCCAGCATGGCAAGCCCTTCGCGGATCACCGCCGCACGGCTGGCGCTTTCATCGATGATGGCGATCCGCATGTTGATGCGTAGTGGGCGGCGCTCTAAGACGTTTCAAGGGATTTCTGCCGATTGGCAGCTACGATCAGGATAACGGCCTTTCGTCACCATTGCCCGCAATGACCGTTAAGTCCCAGACCATGCCTTTCCGCCAATCCTCGAGAGATGAACGAAGGACGGGAAAGGTTAGCATCAAACTGAAGCCAGAATGTCCAGAGTTGGGGCGAATTAGGCTGCCTTTGCAAACTTTCCAACCTGAATCTCGCCCTCATGTTCGCGCGCCTTCGCAAGCTCATAGGTCGTCTGCATCCGCAACAGGGTATCAGCCTTTACTCCGAAGGCCTTCTCGAAACGGATCGCCATATCGGCGGAAAGCGAGGCATTGCCGTTGAGTAACGTGCTCAAGGCCTGCCGAGATACACCAAAGTGCTCGGCCAGGGCGGTAACACTGACCTGCGCGGGCTCGACGATTTCCGACTTCAGCCAGTCGCCCACATGGACGGCGAGCGAAGGATGCATCTTAAGCGCCATGATAGTCCTCCAAATCCAGATCGATGAGTGCATCCTGCTCAGTCACACCAAAAGTCATGCGCCAGTTTCGCGTCACAGTCATTGACCAGGTGCCCTTTCGGTCGCCGGTCAGTTCATGCAGTCCAAAGTTTGGCGGGACCGCCAATTCTGCAAAACTTTCGACAGCGTCGATGTAAGCAAGCATCTTGCGCAGCCGCCCCACATCACCGACCAGACCCTTGGCATTGCCATTTTCAAAGAAGCGCCGCAGCCCTTTGTGCCGGATGCTTTCAATTTCCATGCGCCACCGATATTGCAAACACCGCCAAGTGTCAAGTGTAACGCGACACTTGATTACCAGTCCGCGTCAGCGGTCCTCATCTCCAAAACGGTCATGTCGGCCATTGGAGAAGGACAATGGGACATCCCGGTCTTGACCCCGCGGTGCACGAACGGCGCCCGTGGAATGCGGGGCAAAATGTGGGGCGAGAAACGCCCGCTCAGACCGCGGGACATCAGGGCAATCCTGTTTTACCTCGACGGACACAAGCGACTGCGGGGCCGAGCCCTGTTCGACTTAGCTATCGACAGCAGATTGGGCGGTGTGACTCGGTGAAACTGCGCATTGGCGATTTGGTCAGCGGTGGCTCCATCCGCAACCAAGCAGCTGGTATCCAGCAGAAGACAGATCGACCGGTTAAATTTACTGTGTTTGAATTGATAGACGCACAAAACGTGCGGGCTCGGAGCATTGCGGCCGCGGTCGATTCTGGGGACATCGAACGCGCTCGTTCCAAGTCAGCAGAGGAGGCTCCGCTGAGGGCGATCAACACTCTGCTTGCTCAATCCAACATTCCCATCGAGATCGACGTAATCGAGAACGAGCAGATTGTCGCGAGAAAGAATGGCGGGGCTCCTTACAGCGTAGCCGAGTTGTCCGATGGTGAACGCAATGCACTACTGATAGCTGGCGATGTGCTGACCGCTAAGCCCGGAACCCTGTTGATTATCGATGAGCCCGAACGACACCTCCACAGATCAATCATCTCGCCATTGCTCAGTCAGCTGTTTGCCAAGAGACCGGACTGCGCGTTCGTAATTACTACTTACGACATTGACCTGCCGCTCGACAATGAGATAGCGCGCGTGCTGCTGGTACGCTCGGCAGTGTACGCGGGGCAGGCAGTGCAGTCGTGGCAAGCTGACCTGCTGCTGGAGGGAGCCGGACTAGACGAGGAAATTAGGCGCGACGTGATCGGCTCGCGCCGATAAATTATGTTCGTCGAAGGCAGTGAGGACAGCCTCGATAAACCGCTTTACAGTCTCATTTTTCCGATGGTTTCGGTCGTGCCAAAGCAAAGCTGTAAGGCTGTTGAGGAGGCTGTTTCCGGCCTTCGCGCGGCAGACAGTCTCACGTGGGTTCACGCGTGGGGAGTGGTCGATGGAGATGGCCAGAGCAGTGAACGGATCGCTGATCTCACAGGCAGCGGAATCTTCGCGATTCCATTCTACTCGGTAGAATCAATCTATTACCACCCTTGGATCCTGGCTCGCATCGCGGCGCGCCTATCCCGCATCACGTCAGCCGATCCGATTACCAGCAAAGATGCTGCAATCGACGCAGGAATTAATTGGGTCAGACAGAGACTTACCAATATGGTGATAAAGGCGGCAACCAGAGCCGCGCGAGATGCGCTTCTCAGTGCTCTTCCTACCGTCCCGACGGTAACAGCTGGCGAGGTCATTTCCGTTAACATTGATACCGGGGCTCTCGTGGCAGACAAGGTCGCGCAATTGCAGGCACGCCTTGAAGCTCGTGATTGGGAAGCGATTGTCACCACCTGCCCAGTCCGAGAAAGCGTTGCATTGGAACCCATGTGCAAAGCCATTGGGTTCCCATGCCGCAGAGATTATGAAGCAGCGGTAAGAACTATGCTGATGGACGATCCGGAAGCGCTTACGTTTGTTCGCAACATGTTTGCAGGTGCTTTTGAGGCCGTTTCCGCAGTAGCGGCATAGCGCAGATATGTGTTCCAGCCAGTACGCCAACTTGCCGCCGACCTGCTGTTCACGCAGTACTGGTTATCCGGGGGGAATGGCGGCTTCGTCCCACGAAGCGGCGTTCCGCTCTCGGCAGAAGTCGACCAGCTTCGGTCATGCCGGATCAAGCCATCAACGATCGCTTTTGGCGAGTCTGGTCATAAACTGCCTGAGCCATCTCTTACTTTAAGTTACCTCAATCCTGCCTGGCAAGGTAGCTGCCTATTCGTTCCGGAGGCACTCCTCCAGAAACGCCGACACAGCTTTGGCGCGAGGCACTTCGGCGCGGGAGGCAGGGCGCACCAGCCATAACTCGCCGCGGATGCAGCGGGCAGCGGACATGACCTGCTGCAGTCGTCTATCGGCAAGCGCGGTTGCGGCGGCGTAGACCGGCAACTGCGCCAACCCCAAACCTGCAATCGCAGCCACAGCGACCGCCTCTCCATCGTTCAGCACTGGCCCTTGGCCCAATTCCTTGTCGAACTCCGCCCCGTCAAATGACCATTTCTCCAACAAGCCTGTACTGGGGTAACGAAAGCGGATGCAGGTGTGCGTAGCTAGATCTGCTACACCTTGCGGAGCGACGCGCGCTGAAAGATAGGCAGGCGAAGCGCAGAGCACGAAGCGATGGGAGCCGAGGCTACGGGCTAGCAGCGCGCTGTCTTCCAGATGGCCGGTGCGGATTGCCAGATCATAGCCCCCCTCGATCAGATCAACCTTTCGATCGTCCAGCCCAATATCCAGTTCGATCTCGGGAAAGGCTTGGGCAAACGAGCCAAGGCGCGGCACGACTAACATCCGACCCAAAGTTGCTGGCAGGCTGATACGCACACGGCCCTTGGGCGCACCGCGCTGCGAAGCCAATTCGCCTTCCATGTCACGCAGATCGTCAAGCAGGCGGGTGGCGCGGGCGTAAAACTGCTCTCCCTCGAATGTCATGCTGACCCGGCGCGTTGTGCGGATCAGCAGGCGAATGCCAAGGCGATCCTCCATCCGCCCCACCGCTTTGCCAATGGCCGAAGCCGACATGCCCAAGCGACGCCCGGCGGCGGCAAAGCCGCCCGCGTCCACTGTGGCGACAAAAGCCGACAGGCCCGAAAGCGATTCCAGATGCGCAATTGAGGACATAATGTCCGTATTAATCGGAAACCGAGCCGCATTCCATCGCCAAAGCGATTTCGTCAAAACGACGCCATCAAACCTGAAAGGCTTTATCCATGCGCTCGTGTCTGATGATCGCTGCTCTGCTTCTGCCTACAGCTACCTTGGCGCAGACCGCCACCACGGCAATTCCTGATGCCCCAACCGCTGATCCTGAACATTACACCGTTGAGTTCGAGAATGCCGAAGTGCGGGTGCTACGTATCAAGTATCCGGCGCATTCCAGAGGCAATATGCATGACCACCCCCAATCGGTGACGGTGTTTCTAACCGGCGGCAAGCTGCGCATGACGATGCCAGATGGCAAAGCAATCATCGGCAACGTGCCGAAGGGCGCGGTCATCTTTGAAGAAGCCGGGCCACACCAACCCGAAAACATCGGCGGCGAAGACTTCGAAGCCATCCGCATCGAACTGAAGCACTGATCCCCATGCGCCTTGCACTCTGGATGTCTGCCCTCGCGATGACCTTTGCCACACCTGCTATCGCTGCACCGGCGCTTGACGTGTTGGGCCGTGATTACACCTTCCCGAACAAGATCGACGGGACGCCCAAAAGGCTTTCCGACTTTCGCGGGCTGCAGATCAACAGCTTCACCACCAGCGATGGCGTGAAGCTGACTTGGTGGGAAGCGGGCACAGGAAGCACGATCGTCATTCTCCCGGGATGGTCCTCTAACGGCGCGGAGTATATCAATGTGATGTGGTTGCTCGCACGCAACCATCGTGTTCTGGTGCTTGATCCGCGCAACCAAGGTCTTTCAGGACGGGTGGAGTATGGCACGCGGATTGCCCGCTTTGCCGCCGATCTGCGCGAGTTTCAGGCGGCGGCCGATGTGGGCGAAGCAGACTATGTGGGCCATTCGATGGGCGCCACGGTCATCTGGAGCTACATCGACCTTTTCGGCACCTCAAGTATGCGCAAGCTGGTCTTCATTGACGAAGGCATTTCGTTGATTGCGGGGCAGGACTGGAGCGACCAGCAGCGCCGCGATGCAGGCGCGCTGGCCGACAGTTACGAAGGCTTTCAAGCTGCGTTGGCTCCCAAGCCCGACGGCAGCGATCTGTTCACCCGCCTGATGCATGACCGCACGCCCTATTTCGATAACTCCCAAGGGTTCTCGGACGCCTTCATCCAGAACGATATGGCCAAGATGGCGCTGGTGATGCGAGACCATGCCCACAATGACTGGCGCGATGTGATTGCCCACAAGGTCGACCGTCCCACCGCCTTCTTCACCGGTGAATTGAGCCAGAATGTGCCCAGCCAGCATTGGGCGGCGCGTCAGATCAAGGATGCTCGCGTATTTGTCTATTCACGCGCGGAGCATGGTGACCATCTGCTGGCCTACAAAAATCCGGTCAAATTCGTAGCCGATCTCTCTGCCTTTCTCGATCAGTGAGAAAACGTCTCATGCCCCTCGACCGCATCAGTTGGCTTGTCCAGTTCAAGTGGGCCACAGCGCTCGTCTCCATGGCGCTGTTTAACGGAACCGCGCAGGCCGCCGATCCGGCACCCGCCGATCTTCGCGTGATCGGCGTAGATCTGACCAAGGATGAGCAAGGGCTGCGCGTTTCCTTGCCGCGCGAGCACTGGCAGGATCCCAGCAAGGACAAGCTTGCTGACCGAGATTTCATGGCCTGGCTGCCGGTCGAATTTCACGATGGCGTGATCGAGGCAGAGATGAAGGCAGATCTTGCTCCTGGCGCGCCAGATTTTGCTCGCGGCTTTGTGGGGCTCGCATTCCGCTATGATGGCGCACGGTTCGAGAGCATCTATCTGCGCCCAACCAATGGCGTGGCGCAGGATCAAATGCGCCGCAATCATGCGGTGCAATACGCGGCCTTCCCGGACTGGCGCTTTGATCGGCTACGCCGCGAAAGCCCCGAGCGTTACGAGACTGCCGCTGATATTGCACCGGGCCGCAGGGTACATGTCCGGATCGAGGTGTCCGGCGTTCGAGCGGTGCTCTATTTAGACCATCGCCCTTCGCCAGTGCTGATCGTCAATGACCTGAAGCTCGGTCCTGATCAACGCGGCGGCGTGGGCCTGTGGGTTGAGACGGCGACCATCGCTCATTTTCGAAACATTCGGATCACGCCGCTATGATCGAAAAGCTGGGCCTTGGCGGAGCGCCGCTAGGCAATATGTTTGCCACCGTGGACGAGGCAACCGCAGACGCCACCATGCTGGCGGCGTGGGAGAGCGGTGCGCGCCATTTCGACACCGCCCCCGTCTATGGCGGCACGCTGGGTGAGCATCGCTTTGGCCGCTTCTTGCGTCAGATGCCGCGCGATACGTTCGTGATTTCCACCAAGGTAGGCCGTATGATGCTGCCGGGGCGCGAGCAACAGACCGCGCCCAGAATCATCCATGGCCCCAGTTCGGATGAGGCCGGGCTATTCAAGGGTGGGCTGCCGTTCCATGTCCGTGTCGATTATGGCTATGACGCCGCCATGCGCAGCTTTGAGGACTCTCTCCAGCGGCTAGGGCTTGACCGGATCGACATTGTCTATGTGCATGATCTGGGAGCAGATCATCTGGGGCCGGAATGGGAACACCACTGGCCGGTGGCGCTGAATGGGGCATTCCGCGCTTTACGCTCCTTGCGTGATCAGGGCGTAATCGCCGCGTGGGGCATGGGCAACAATGTGCTCGAGCCTTGCTTGCGCGCACTCGAACAGGCCGATACGGACATCATCCACATCTCGGGGCGCTACACGCTGCTCGACCAGAGCGCGGGCGAAACCTTGCTGCCGCTTTGTCAGGAGCGCGAGGTACAGGTGGTGCTCGGCGGGTGCTATAATTCAGGGATTCTGGCAGGCGGGCCATTCGATGACTATCGCCCAGCAAGTGTCGAACGCATGGCCCGCCGGGATGCGCTGGAAAAGCTATCCGCCCGCTATGGCGTAAGCCTCAAGGCCGTCGCTTTGCAGTTCTGCGCGAAGCATCCTGTCGTCACGGCAATCGTTCCTGGCGCAAAATTCCCGCAGAAAGCACGCGAGAACGCGCTAATGCTGAATGCCGCAATTCCCCGTGAGATGTGGCAAGACTTAGAGAACGAGCTAGGCCTGAAGGCGGCTTAGGCCGCACCATGCATGATGGAAGTATGATCGAGCGACACCTTGCCGTGCGTCGATGGTGGTTCCCCGCAACGCCACAAGCGGGCCTGGCCGAGGGAGGGGGTCGTTAAATGCGCTGAGGACGTCGGGGTTTCCTAAATCCGGCCTTTGGAGCGACAGTTAGGGAACGACTGGTAAGTCCCAAGCCATGTCATTCAGTTTTCAATCGACGAAGGTGAATTATTGTCAGCCTCCGACGACGACACCGCGAGCGCTAGATGTCGCCATTCTTGGCGAAAATGGGTAAGCGGTGTGCTCAGGCCACGGCGGTCCAAGGCATGAGCTCACCGACGGCGTTGGCCGGGTGACCTGCAGCTAGCTTGGTGAGAGTCTCGGCCAGCCAGGCAAGCGGGTTGATGCCTGAGATTT
>JBEQBX010000036.1:0-28447 GCA_041639595.1 Porphyrobacter sp. | reverse complement strand
TGGGGGCTGGGCTGGGAGGTATGGTGTGACGGGATGGAAGTCACCCAGTTCACCTATTTCCAGCAAATGGGCGGCTTCGATTGCAAGCCCGTTGCAGGCGAATTGACCTACGGGCTGGAACGCCTCGCCATGTACATCCAGGGCGTCGACAACGTCTATGATCTGGCGTTCAATCGGCCTCCGGCCTCAAGCAGCGAAGCGGTAGGCCAACAAAAAACCGTGAGCTATGGCGACGTGTTCCTCGAAAACGAGCGCCAGATGTCGAAGTGGAACTTCGAGGTTGCCGACACCGCCGGGCTGTTCAAGGCATTCGAAATGGCCGAGGCCGAGTGCCGCAATGCTCTGTCCGCAGGCGTGCCCATCGCCGCCTATGAACAGGCAATCGAGGCCAGCCACGTCTTCAACCTGCTGCAAGCGCGCGGTGTGATCTCGGTACAAGAGCGCGCCAGCTATATGGGCCGGGTGCGCGATCTGGCGCGATCTTCGTGCGAGGCTTACGCGGTGAAGATGACGCCGGAATGGGAAGCGAAATATCCGGGGTGGGTGCTGTAATGGCTGACTTCCTGCTCGAACTGCGCTGCGAGGAAATCCCCGCCCGGATGCAGCCAAAGGCCAAGGAGGATCTGGCGCGGCTGTTTTCCGATGCGCTGGCCAAGGCTGGCTTGACGGCGGGTTCGGTCGAAACCTTTGCAACGCCGCGCCGGTTGGCTCTGATCGCCAGGGACCTGCCGCTTGCCACCGCGGCTGTCGCCGAGGAAACCAAGGGCCCGAAGACCGGCGCACCGCCGCAGGCGCTGGAGGGCTTCCTGCGCAAGGTCGGCCTCACCGCAGAGCAACTCGTCGAGCGTGACGGGGTGTATTTCGCCGTGGTCGAAAAGCCGGGGCGCGAGACCGCAACGGTGCTGGCTGAAGCCATCCTGGCGATCATCCGCGCCTTCCCCTGGCCCAAATCGATGCGCTGGGGCGCAGCCTCGTTCGGCACGGAATCGCTGCGCTGGGTGCGTCCGCTTTCGGGGATCATCGCCCTGCTGGACGGCGCGGTGGTGCCTTGCGAGATTGACGGGATCGCCAGCGGGCGCACGACGATGGGCCACCGGTTCCATCATTCCGGCCCGGTCGAGATTTCCAACCCGCAAGCCTATATCGAAACCCTGCGCGCCGCCCATGTGATCGTCCATTTCTCCGAACGCTGCCGGTTGATCCGCGACGGCGCGGCCAAAGCGGCGGCCGAGGCTGGCCTGACGCTGGTGGCGGACGAGGGCCTGGTGATCGAGAACGCCGGGCTGACCGAATGGCCCGTGCCGTTGCTGGGCCGCTTCGACGAAGCCTTTCTGGATGTGCCGCCCGAGGTGATCCAGCTGACCGCGCGGGTGAACCAAAAATATTTCGTGTGCGAGACTGCGGACGGCAAGCTCGCCAACGCCTTCGTCTGCACCGCCAATATCGAACCGCGCGATGCAAGTGTGGTGGTGGACGGCAACCGCAAGGTGCTGGCCGCGCGGCTATCCGATGCGCGCTTCTTCTGGGAACAGGATCAGAAGACCCCGCTGGCGGTTCACGCTGAAAAGCTGGCGCGGATCACCTTCCACGAAAAGCTGGGCACGGTGGCCGACAAGGCCCTGCGCGTGGCCAAGCTGGCGCGGTGGCTTTGCGAGGAGGGGATTGTTGCGGGCAACCCGGACCTCGCCGAACAGGCCGCGCGCCTGTGCAAGGCCGATCTGGTCACCGAAATGGTCGGCGAATTCCCCGAATTGCAGGGCCTGATGGGCGGCTACTATGCCGCGCGAGAAGGCCTGCCGGTCGAGGTGTCGGGCGCGATCCGCGATCACTACAAGCCGGTCGGGCAGGGCGACGATGTGCCCACCGCGCCGGTGACGGTGGCGGTGTCGCTGGCGGACAAGCTGGATAGCATCGCGCAGTTCTTCGCCATTGGACAGGCTCCGACGGGATCCAAGGATCCGTTCGCCCTCCGTCGATCTGCATTTGGCGTTCTCGCATTAATCCAAAGAAACAACCTCAGATTTGACGTCGCTTCTATTCTTGCTGGACTCGTGAATTTCATTAGTCCGGAACCGGCAGTGATGGACATTACCAAACGGCGCTTCTGGTCTTTGTCATGGGCAGAAATTCAGGCGCACTATGATTGGGAAAAGCCTCACAATGGTTATCCTGAGCCGCTTGAGAGCACTCCAAAGATTATTGGAGAACTTCAAAAGTTCTTCGCCGATCGCCTCAAAATCCAACAACGCGAGGCCGGCGTCCGCCACGACCTGATCGACGCCGTATTCGCGCTCGGCGGGGAGGACGATCTTGTCCGCCTGCTCGCCCGCGTCCATGCCCTCCAGACCTTCGTCACCACCGAGGACGGCACCAACCTCCTCGCAGGCTACAAGCGCGCGGCCAATATCCTCAAGAAGGAAGGCTGGCGCGGGATCGAGGGCGAGATTGCGCAGACCGGCGAGGAAGACCCGCTGGCGATGGTCGACGATCCTGATCTTGCGCCGGTGATCGCGGCCAAGATGGCCGAACGTCATGCTGCGACCGACCAGCTTTCCTACACGCCGGAACCGGCCGAAAAGGCACTGATCGACGCGCTCGATGCTGCTGCCCCGCGCGCTGCGCAGGCGGTGGAGGACGAGCGGTTCGCCGACGCGATGGCGGCGCTCGCCACCTTGCGCGCCCCGATTGACCGGTTCTTTGAAGAGGTGACCGTCAACGCCGATGACGCGAACAAGCGGCAGGCGCGCCTTGCGCTGCTGGCGCGTTTCCGCGATGCGGTTCACCGTGTCGCCGATTTCAGCCGGATCGAGGGATGATGTTTTTCCGTCACCCCCCTGTCTGTAAACTTCGCAAAACGCGAGGATGTTCAGCCGGTTAATGCCGATTTCAAAGGTTACACGGTGTAACCTTTGTAAACTTCACGATATTTGCGGGAAGAGCCATGACATTGAAGACGGTCTATGTTTTCGGGGGCGATGCCGACCATTCCGACCCGCGTCAGAAGGACAAGACCGTAGCCGGCGGAAAGGGCGCCAACCTTGCTGAAATGGCCAGCATCGGGCTGCCTGTCCCCCCGGGTTTCACAATCACAACCGAAGAATGCGTTGCCTATCTGCGCGACGGCGCCGATTTTTCTGACGATCTGCGAAACGCCGTTGCCGCCGCATTGACCCACGTTGAGGCTACCGTCGGAAAGAAATTCGGTGACGCGGCCGATCCGCTGCTCGTCTCGGTCCGTTCCGGCGCACGGGTTTCTATGCCCGGGATGATGGATACGGTCCTGAACCTCGGCCTGAATGACGCGACGGTGCAGGGGCTCGCGCAATCATCCGGCGACGCGCGTTTCGCGTGGGATTCGTACCGCCGCTTTGTCCAGATGTATTCCGACGTGGTGCTCGGCATTGATCACGGGCTGTTCGAAGAGGCATTGGAAATCGCGAAGGAAGACAACGGCTTCTACAACGATACCGAGTTGACGGCTGAAGACTGGCAGACGCTGGTGGCCGAATACAAGCAGATCGTGGCGGACGAACTGGGCCGGGATTTCCCGCAGGATGTTCACGAACAGCTCTGGGGCGCCATCCGCGCCGTCTTCGACAGTTGGGATTCTGACCGCGCCAAGGTTTACCGCCGTCTCAACGACATTCCGGCCGACTGGGGCACCGCGGTCAATGTGCAGGCGATGGTGTTCGGCAACATGGGCGAAACCAGCGCCACCGGCGTTGCCTTCACCCGCGATCCGGCCACCGGCGTGCGGACCTATTACGGCGAATACCTGATCAACGCGCAGGGCGAGGACGTGGTGGCGGGCATTCGCACCCCGCAATACCTCACCAAAGCTGCGCGGAATGCAGCCGGTGCCAAGCCGCTGTCAATGGAAGAGGCTTTGCCGGACGCCTACACTGAACTTGCCCGCGTGTTCGACCTGCTGGAACTTCACTACAAGGACATGCAGGATATTGAATTCACCGTAGAACGCGGCAAGCTGTGGATGCTGCAGACCCGCTCGGGCAAGCGCACCGCCAAGGCTGCGCTCAAGATGGCCGTCGACATGGTCGAGGAAGGCCTGATTGACGAGCGTGAAGCTGTCCGGCGTGTGGATCCGATGGCCTTGGACCAACTGCTCCACCCGACGCTCGATCCCAAGGCGGAACGTCACGTGCTGACCACCGGCCTTCCGGCATCGCCCGGCGCGGCAGCGGGCAAGATCGTGCTGGATGCCGACACCGCCGAACAATGGGCCGGGCGCGGCGAGAAGGTCATTCTGGTGCGGGTGGAAACCTCACCCGAGGACATCCACGGTATGCACGCGGCGCAAGGCATTCTCACCGCACGCGGCGGCATGACCAGCCATGCGGCAGTTGTGGCACGCGGTATGGGGCGACCTTGCGTATCTGGCGCCGGCGCTGTTTCGATTGATCGTGCTACGCGCACCCTCCGGATCGGCACTACCGAGTTGAAGGAGGGCGACGCCATCACTCTCGACGGAGCGGCGGGGCAGGTGATGCTCGGCATCGTTCCCACCGTCGAACCGGAGTTGGCTGGCGATTTCGGCACGCTGATGGTGTGGGCCGACAAGCTGCGCCGGATGCGGGTGCGCACCAATGCTGAAACGCCTGATGACTGCCGCATGGCGCGACAGTTCGGGGCCGAAGGGATTGGGCTGTGCCGGACTGAACACATGTTCTTCGAAGCATCGCGGATCAGCCTGGTGAGGCAGATGATCCTTGCAGATGACGAAGCCGGTCGTCGCCGCGCGCTGGACAAGCTGCTGCCCGAACAGCGGGCTGACTTCACTGCGATCTTTGAAGTGATGGCGGGCCTGCCGTGCACGATCCGCCTGCTCGATCCGCCGCTCCACGAATTCCTGCCGCACGCCGACGAGGAATTCGCCGAACTTGCAGATGCAACTGGGCTTGGGGTCGATCATCTGAAGCGTCGCGCGGGCGAGCTGCATGAATTCAACCCGATGCTGGGCCATCGCGGGTGCCGCCTCGGTATCACCTTCCCTGAAATTTATGCCATGCAGGCCCGCGCAATCTTCGAAGCGGTCTGCGCCGTCAAGATCGCGAGCGGTGAGGCGCCTCTGCCTGAAATCATGATCCCGCTGGTGGCGACCAAGCGTGAGCTGGCGATCCTGAAGGCTCTGGTCGACAAGACCGCCGAGGAAGTCTTTGGCGAAATCGGGACGCGTGTCGATTACCTCGTCGGCACCATGATCGAGCTGCCGCGCGCTGCTTTGATGGCAGGCGAAATCGCCGAGGAAGGGGCGTTCTTCAGCTTCGGTACCAATGACCTGACCCAGACCACTCTGGGCGTGTCGCGCGATGATGCCGCGCGGTTCCTCAGCGTCTATGTCGAAAAGGGGATTTTCCCGCGGGATCCCTTCGTGAGCCTTGATATCGAAGGCGTTGGCCAGTTGGTGGAAATCGCCGCCGAGCGGGGCAGGGCAACCCGGCCTGACATCAAGCTTGGCATTTGCGGGGAGCATGGCGGAGACCCGGCCAGCATCGCCTTCTGCGAAAGCGTCGGCCTCGATTACGTAAGCGCCTCGCCCTATCGCGTTCCAATTGCGCGGTTGGCAGCTGCGCAAGCCGCACTCAAAAAGAGCTAGGTTCCGGCGAGGGATCGTCGCCCTGTCAGGGTGACGATCTCGAAGGTTTCGGCGGTCTTGCCATCCGGTTCGGCGCGGGCTGCAAAGTCGGTGCGGGCGCGGGCCAGGGCGGCCTTCCCAATCGGCGCGGCAGGCTTTGCCAAGGCATTGGAAAGACCATGATCGCGCAGGTCGCCGACCAATCGGTCAAGGCTGGAATAGCGTACCGTCAGGGTGTGCGTGTCCACGACGGGGTCCTTCCATCCGGCGCGCTGCAGCAGACCCGGCGCGGCGCGTGCATCGACCAGCGGGTGAATACGGGCGGCAGGCCGGTCAGGTTCGGCCGCGATCAGCGCCGCGCGCAGTGCAGGCAGGCTCTGCCCGCCGATGAAGCTGGCGATAACCAAGCCGCCGGGGGTGAGGGCATTCCGGAGGTGAATGAGAGCGCCGGGCAAATCATTGACCGCGTCAAGCTGCCCAATCACGCCGACAAAGTCGTAAGGCCCCAGAGCGATCGGTTCTGCGGGATTGGCGGTAAGGTCCACCGCAACCTGCGCGCCATCTGCTCCTAGGAAGGCCGTGAGCGCTGAGTCAGAAGCACCGATCAGCAGCGACGACTGCGGGGCATGGCGTACGAAGGACAGACGCTCGATCATATCATCGGCCATGTCGTCGATCAGAAAACTCGCGACATTTACCCCAAGCCGCCGCCGGGCCGAACGAAGTGCGCGCGCCGTGCGGCGCTGTTCGGAGAAGATCGTGGGAACCTGATTGCCGTTCATCGCCGCGCCCTGCCGCGCTTGCCAGCATAGCGCAAGCCATGCGATTAGGCGCTGATGACGGTGGTCGCACATCTGGTCCGGCATTTGGCACCTGTCGTGGATGCGCTATACCCGCCGCGTTGCCCTTCGTGCGGGGCGGCGATCGCTGCTCAGGAGGGGTTGTGCAGTGATTGCTGGAGCACGCTAGATGTGCCTGAGCATAGGGATGTGGGCGCGCTGGAAGTCCCGGTTTATGCGGCAACCTATTATAACGAGACTTCGCGAAAGCTGGTGCTCGCCTACAAACACGGCGGGCGGATCGCGCTATCGCGGTTGTTGGCCCGATTGATAGCCGCCCGCCTGCCTGAAACGCGGACCGGTGAAAGTCCGCCGTTGCTGGTCCCCGTCCCGCTCCATCGGTGGAGGCTGTGGCACCGCGGCTTCAATCAGGCTGCGCTTCTGGCAACCGATCTGGCGTGTTTTGGCAAGGGCGAGACTGAGCTTGAAATGCTGGTGCGGCAAAAGCGGACACCCAGCCTCGGCGGGCTGGGTCGCGATGCGCGCGAGAGAACATTGGAGGGGGCATTTCGGCTCAATCCGATGCGCGCACAGCGGCTGACGGGGCGCCATGTCATACTGGTGGACGATGTCCTGACGAGCGGTGCCACAAGCCGCGCTTGTATTGCCGCAATTGCAGCAGCGGGCCCCGCGTCAATAGCGTTAGCCTGCTTTGCGCGGGTCGATGCCGATCACCGCCTTTAACATCCCGAAAAACATAACGCCCGGGGCCTTTCAGCCCCGGGCGCCACGTGACGAAACGGTGCGGATCCACCCTCGCGGGCCAAGGCAGCCACCCCCTAACTTGGCTACCGGGATCCAATCCCTATCGTTCAACCGGTCGTGCTGACACCCCATTGCCAGTATGCGGTCCGGTCACCCCCTGAACCTGACACCGGGCGGTGCCATTGTCCGGTTGAGAACCCCTTGTGAGGGTTTCCGCCGCTGCTTGTTCCACGCTGCTGCCAAAGTCGGAAGATGTAACCTTCAAGCTTCGCATTTTTTGCAAGCGCCTGTTGTGTGTGTGCAACAATCGCCGCATGAGCCGCCGGCATGTTAGAGAGATGCAAACCGGAGTTTAGACATGGCTGATCAATCTCTGACCATCGAAGAACGCGAGAGCGGTTCAGTCTTCGCGCCGCGTTTTGACGCCGCCGGTCTGCTGACCGCAGTTGTTGTGGATCATGCCTCGTCGCAGGTGCTGGTGGTCGCATATATGAATGCAGAAGCGCTCGACGCGACGCTGGCAAGCGGTGCGGTGCATTTCTGGTCACGATCACGAGGCAAGCTGTGGAAGAAGGGGGAAACCTCGGGCAACATCCTCAAATTAGAGGCCGTGCTGGTCGATTGCGATCAGGATGCGCTGGTGGTTCGTGCGTCGCCCGCCGGGCCTACCTGTCATACCGGCGCGCGATCCTGTTTCTATCGACAAATCCAAACTGGTGATGGCGGGGCTGTTCTCGTTCAGGTAACAACTTGACGCTCACGTAAACGGAAGGTAAGGAGCGTGTATGGCTAACGCTCCCGCTTCCATCGCAACTGACGCAACGCATGGCTCCGCGACCGAACCGCGCCGGAACGGCGCTCACCTCGACAGGCCGGACGTCCACGAACGCGAGCAGTTCACGATCTCAGACCTCACCTCGGAATTTGGCTGCACTGCGCGTGCGCTGCGTTTTTATGAGGACGAGGGTCTCATCAACCCAGCCCGCGTCGGCTTGACCCGGGTTTATTCCAAGCGCGACCGCGCCCGGCTTGCCTGGATCATGCGTGCCAAGAACGTCGGCTTCTCGCTCACGGAAATACGCGAGATGATTGACCTTTATGATCTCGACGACGGCCGTGTTGAACAGCGCCGCGTCACGATTGCAAAATGCCGTACGCACATTGCCAAGCTAAAGGCCCAAAGGGACGATATCGACTCATCGATCAATGAATTGACCGATTTCGTGGCCGAGATCGAGAAGCTCGACCTCGGCTGATCCATTCTGCCGTCATCCCACCTGCTATCTCTCCACGCCTACCCAAGGGATCATGTAATGCCGACGTACACCGCGCCCACCCGCGACACCCGTTTCATCGTCAACGAAGTGCTCGATCTGGCCAGTTACGGCAATCTGCCGGGGTTCGAAAACGCCACCCCCGACATGATCGATACGGTCATCAACGAGGCCGGCAAGTTCTGCGCCGAGGTGCTCGCACCGGTCAATCAGGCGGGCGATGAACACGGCTGCAAGCGCCACGAAGATGGCAGCGTGACCACCCCTCCGGGTTTCAAGGAGGCCTATCAGGCTTACGTGGAAAGCGGTTGGGGCACGCTCGCCCAGCCCGAGGAATTCGGCGGGCAGGGGCTTCCCCATGTGCTCGGCTTCGTGCTCGAAGAATACAGCGGCACCGCCAATCAGGCCTTCGCGATGTATCCCGGCCTGACCGCTGGCGCGATTTCGGCGATCATTGCCAAGGGCAGCGACGAACAGAAAGCCGCCTTCCTCCCCAAGATGATCTCGGGCGAATGGTCCGGCACCATGAACCTGACGGAACCGCATTGCGGAACCGATCTGGGCATGATCCGCACCAAGGCCGTGCCCAATGGCGATGGGTCTTACGCGATCACCGGCACCAAGATCTTCATTTCTGCTGGCGAGCATGACCTCACCAGCAACATCATCCATCTGGTGCTGGCCAAGACCCCCGACGCGCCCGACAGTGTCAAGGGTATCTCGCTGTTCATCGTGCCCAAGTTCATCCTTGATGAGAACGGTGAACCGGCTGCCCGCAACGGCGTGACCTGCGGTTCGATCGAAAAGAAGATGGGCATTCACGGCAACGCCACCTGCCTGCTCAACTATGACGGCGCGACTGGTTACATGGTGGGTGAGGAGAACAAGGGGCTGGCCGCCATGTTCATCATGATGAACGCCGCCCGCCTTGGTGTCGGCATTCAGGGCTATGCGCAGGCCGAAGTCGCCTATCAGAACGCAGTCACCTACGCGCTTGATCGCCGTCAGGGCCGTGCGCTGACCGGCGCAGTTGATCCTGCGGCCAAGGCCGACCCGATCTTCGTCCACCCCGATGTGCGCCGCATGCTGATGGACGCCAAGGTGTTCACCGAATCGATGCGGGCGCTGTGCCTGTGGGGCGCGTTGCAGGTTGATCTGACCCACAAGGCGCAAACTCCTGAAGAGCGCGAGACCGCCGATCTGCTGATCGGCCTGATGACCCCGGTCATCAAGGGTTACGGCACCGACAAGGGCTACGACATCGCCACCAACATGCAGCAGGTCTATGGCGGCCACGGCTACGTCAAGGAATGGGGCATGGAGCAGTTCGTGCGCGATAGCCGCATCGCGATGATCTACGAAGGCGCCAACGGTGTGCAGGCGATGGACCTGTGCGGGCGCAAGCTTGCCGCAGGCGGGGGCAAGGCCATCCAGGCGTTCTTCGCGATGATCGACGAGGAAATCGCCTCGGCCAAGCAGGTGCCGGAACTCGCCTCTGTGGCCGAACGTCTGGAAAAGGCGCTGGGCGAACAGAAGGCGGCGACCATGTGGTTCATGCAGAACGCAATGGCCAACCCCAACCACCTGGGCGCGGGCGCGCATCACTACATGCACATCATGGGCATCGTGACGCTCGGCTTCTTCTGGCTGAAGATGGCCAAGGTCGCGCTGGCCAAGTTGGCGGGGCAGCCCGAAGACAAGGCTTTTTACGAAGCAAAGCTGGTCTCAGCCAATTACTACGCCGAACGCTTCCTGCCCGATGCGGGCGCGTTGCGGCGCAAGCTGGAGGCTGGCAGCGAATATATGATGAAGTTGCCGGCTGAAGCTTTCGCCACCGCGGCTTGAGCGTCACCATGACAATTTGAAACACGAAGGCCGCCCGCGTCACAGCGGGCGGCCTTTGAGTTTTGATGGGCTATTTTCCGGCTTCTTCGGCCAGTTCGTAGAGGTAATCGACATAGGCCATTGTCACCTCATCGATGCCGTAGACCTTCGGGTCGCTGCTTTCGATCAGGAACCATTCGTTGGGCGCATGGGCACCTCCGCCCCGGCCAAGGCCAAACTGCGATGCGGGCAGGTTCAGCGGCGGACCATTGAACACCACCCCCGGCCAGCTTCCCGCATTGCGTGGGCGAACAGTGTAGGGAATACCTTTTTCGTCGAACAGCCGCTTCTGGGCGCGGATGAGAGCGCTGTCCTCGGCGGTTTCGTTAGGACCATATCCGCCTGAGACGGTAACCTGCACATCGTCGAAGCCGCGCTTCGCCAGATGTGCACGGAGTTTGGTCACGGCCTCATTCTTGGACATGTTCGGCACAAGCCGGAACTCCAGCTTGGCCTCGGCCCGGCCCGGCAGCACGGTCTTGCCGCCTTCGCCTGTGTAACCCGACACCAGCCCCTGGATGTTGACAGTGGGCTGCGAGAAAAACCGCTCAAGGCTCGTGACGTAATCCTCATCGTTGATCCACCGGCCAACGCCGAGCAAGGCTTTGTCCTGGGCTTCCTGTTCGGGCTTCGCGCCTTGTGCGATCAGCTCTTTCTGGCGTGCGGTCAGCGGCTGCACGTTTTCAAACCAGCCATCGATTGCCGGGGTATGGCCATCATCTGCGACCAGCGAGTCGAGCGCCTTGACCAGCCGCCACGCCGGGCTCTCGATCCGGGCGTAATTCGATGAATGGATGTCGGTCTTTGGATATTTGTCCGACGTCTCACCGCCGACCACCAACTGGAACTCGACAGCGCCTTTCGCGCCCAGAGTGATCCCGGCGCTGCCGTCCCTGTTCTGGTTAGCTGAGGGAATGAACACGCCAATCGCTTTGGATAGCGCCGCCTGAACTTCAGGCACGGCAATGACCTGATCGAAGTGGGTCGATGCGACTTCCTCCTCGCCCTCTGCGACCAGCACGAGGTTCACAGGCAGTTTGCGCCCGCTGGCCTGCACAGCCTTGATTGCCGAAAGAAAAGCCATTTGCGGACCTTTCTGGTTGACCACTCCGCGACCGACGATGCTCACCCCTTCGCCAGGTCGTTCGACAAGCTTCGCCTCCAGTGGCGGCGTGTTCCACTCAGCCGGATCGAATTGCTTTACGTCATACATGAAGTAGATGCCGACGGTGGTTTTCGCACCGGCATCCAGCGTTGCAAAGACGGCGGGGACGCCGTCGGTGGGAATGATCTTCGCCTGCTGAAACCCGGCATCAAGCGCCAGTTGCTTCATGTATTCGGCGCCTTCCGGCGTACCGCGCTTTTCCGCTGCAATCGTGGGGAGTGCGACCCAGTCCTGTAGCGCCTTGACCGTCCCGTCGTGCTGCGCGGCAACTTTGGCCGCGATCGCATCGCGTGAGGGTGTTTCTGCGGCCAGTGGCACTGCCGCGAAGGCGATCGCGGCAGCCATGCTCAACCCTGTCAGCTGTCGTTTCATTCCATTCCTCCCGTTTCATTGGCAGGGAGGGTAACAGCGTGCTGCACGTTCGCAACGGCTTTTGCGCCATGCTTGCTTGGCTGGAGCTATTCGAACCGGCCCATCATGCGCTGCGAGGTTGCCTTGACCTTGATGGTAGTGGGCGCGGGTGCGGCAGGGCGCTCCCAAAGGCTTCCAGTTCGTGCCGGTAACGCACGCGAACGCGTGGGCATCGGAGGCGCTGGTACCGCCGCAGGCCCCGGGGTATCGACTGCCGCTTCCCGTTCCTCCGGCGCTGGTTCGTCCTCTACCTCACATTCGGATTCAGGTTGGAATTGAGACGGCGCAGCGACCTGTTGCAGCGCGGGCGCGGCTTCAGCGGCGATCACGGGCTCGGCAGGTTGCTGCGCCGGGGGAGGGGTGGGTGCCGAACCGCCTGCCCCCGCTTGCTCGGCCATAATTTTGGCAGCAACCTCTTCAATCGAGCCGACGACCAGCAATGGCTGCCCGCCCACGATACCGACAGTGGTCTGCCCGTTTTCAGCGGCCCGCAACCAGGCGACGTTTTGAGCCACGACCAGATAATTGCCGCCGCGCGATTCCAGCTTGATGAACTTCATGACCGTCGTTTCCCGAGCCGCTACGCAAAAGCTTGTGACAAGCCTTTGACATAGCAGGCTGCGGTTAATGAAACGGTGCTATTCAACCGGAAGAAAGTCGGGCACCGACAGATAACGCTCGCCCGTGTCGTAGTTGAAACCGAGCAGGCGCGATCCTGCCGGCAACTCTCCCAATTTCTGCGCAATGGCAGCCAGCGTCGCGCCCGATGAAATACCCACCAGCATGCCTTCCTCGCGCGCGGCGCGGCGGGCCATTTCCTTGGCATCCTCGGCATCAACGGTGATGGCACCATCAATGGCACTGGTGTGGAGGTTACCCGGGATGAAGCCTGCGCCGATGCCCTGGATCGGGTGCGGGCCGGGCTGTCCGCCATTGATGACGGGCGAAAGGGCGGGTTCCACGCCAAAGGCCTTCATCCCCGCCCAATGCTTTTTCAACTCCTCGGCACAGCCGGTCAGGTGCCCGCCAGTGCCCACCCCGGTAATCATCACATCAATGGGCGTGTCGGAAAAATCGGCGAGGATCTCTTGCGCGGTCGTGCGCGCGTGGATGGCAGGATTGGCTGCATTGTCGAATTGGCTCGGCATCCAGGCACCCTGAGTTTGCGCAACCAGCTCCATCGCGCGCTCGATGGCGCCTTTCATGCCTTTCTCGCGCGGGGTCAGGTCGAAGCTGGCTCCGTAGGCGAGCATCAGCCGGCGGCGTTCAACCGACATGGATTCGGGCATCACCAGGACAAGCCGATAACCCTTGACTGCGGCGACCATCGCCAGACCGATCCCGGTATTGCCGCTGGTTGGCTCGACGATCGTTCCACCTGGCTTCAACGCACCGCGCGCCTCGGCATCTTCAACCATGGCGAGCGCAATGCGGTCCTTGATCGATCCGCCGGGATTGCCGCGCTCGGACTTCACCCACACATCGTGATCGGGAAACATCCGCGACAGGCGGATATGCGGCGTGGCGCCGATGGTGGCGAGGATGCTGTCAGCCTTCATGTCGATACCTCTCTTTTGAGCTCCTGCGGTTCGAAGCTCTTTGCGCGGCGCAGTTCGGGGAAATACCACGCCCAGACCATTGTCACGAATATCGCACCCGCACCGCCGAATACAACCGCCCCGGTCGCACCCAGGATCGCTGCTGCAAGACCGGACTGCATCTCGCCCAGTTCATTCGAAGCGGATATCGCGAGCCCTGAAATAGCGGAGACCCTGCCGCGCCGGTCGTCCGGGGTGAACAGCTGCACGAGGGACGACCGGATGAACACCGAAACCATATCGACCGCTCCCATGGCGGCGAGGATCGCCAGTGATACAGCGAAGCTACGTGAAAAGGCGAAAGCAATGGTCAGCGCCCCGAAGGCTGCGACCGCCCACAGCATCTTGACCCCGACATCGCGTTCCAGCGGGCGGAATGACAGGATCAGAGCCACGCTCGCCGCGCCAAGCGCCGGGGCTGCTCGCATCAGGCCAAGTCCCTCAGGGCCAACGAACAGGATGTCGCGCGCAAACACCGGCAACAGCGCGGTTGCGCCGGCCAGAAGCACGGCAAACAGATCAAGCGTGATGCAGCCCAGCAGGAACCGTTCCCGCCAGACATAGACCAGTCCTTCGACAATCTGCCGCACCGGCTTCAGCGGAGCACCTTCATGCTTGGCCTTGATCGGGCGGACGGTCAGGATCAACACCATCGCCGCGCCCATCAGTGCCGCAGAAATCGCATGGGGCAGCCATTCGGCCTCGGCAAAAATCAACCCGCCGACTGCCGGACCCGCTACGCTCGCCGTCTGCCATGCAATCGAGGACAGAGCGATGGCGCGCGGCAGCAGGCTGGGCGGGACGATGTTGGGGGCAATGGCGCTCATCGACGGGCCAACGAACACCCGCGCCGCGCCATGGGCCGCTGCAAGTGCAAACAGGAGCGGGATGGTCAGCGCGTCCTGCCAGGTCAGCAGGGCCAGAGCCACAGCCACGCAGCCATCGATGCCATTGGCGAAAGCTGCGACATGGCGCCTGTCAAACCGATCAGCCGCCAGACCTGCAACCGGGGTAAGCAAGAACAGGGGCACAAATTGGGCAAGCCCCAGCAGTCCCAGCTGGAACGAGGCTTCCGCCACGGTCATCCCGTAATCGTCGCGCGCAACTGCGTAGAGCTGGTATCCGAGCAGCACCACCATAGACATGGTTGCGAACACGGCCATGAAGCGCGCCAGCCAGAAACGCCGGTAATCGCCTATTTGAAGCGGAGAGGTTGGTTCGGTCACGATAGGCGCCATGGCAGGCCAGGGGGCCTGTGCCAAGCAGGGGAAAACTTGCGAGCCCTTCAGCGCTGCTATTGGCAGCAACCGACCTTAAGTCACCGCTGACGGCGCAGGCGCGGGTTGGGCTGCAACTGATCGATGATCATGACAAAGTCGTCGAGCCGGATGATCCGTTCGAACTGGAATCCTGCCCGGCTATCGCGAGTCCAGATCACATAAGCCTCAATCCGGCCCACGACTGGCAAGCGGATAATGATCCGATCGCCGCGCTGCAGGGCCGGTGCGTCATCGACCATGAATCCGTGGGCGGACAGGTTCGAGACGTGAAGATGCACATCCCCATGTACGAAATGTTCGACGATCGCCGGAAAATCGACCGGATGGCGCGCTGCGCGCCGCAAATCGGTTACACTGAGGTTGGCTCCACCCGACACGCGCTGACATCCTTCCCCCGACTGGGTCACAATCGAGGAGATGCCGCAGAAAGGCTGACAATTGGTAAAGGAGCATGTCTTTATGGCAAAGCAGCACGCCTTAGCGCATAACGAGAGCATGCCGTTTTTTGCCGAGGCTGAGCCGCATGGTCTGGCCCTCGGCCGGGAGTACCAGATAGGCCGGATCGCTGACTGTCTCACCTTCCAGCTTTACCGCGCCCTCGGTCAACTTGCGCTTGGCTTCGCCATTGGATGCGGTGAGGCCGATCTCCGTGAGCAATGCGGCGATCCGCATCCCTTCAACCCCGACAGAAAGGCAAGGAAGGTCGTCGCCAGCTCCCGATCCGGCGAAGGTTTCTCGCGCAGTCGCTTCGGCGCGGACAGCTGCATCTTCGCCCCGAACAAGCTTGGTGACTTCATTGGCGAGCACCACCTTGGCGGCATTTATCTCTGATCCTTCAAGGGTTTCGAGCCGACTTATTTCATCCACCGGCAAGTCGGTGAACAGCCGCAGGAACTTCCCGACATCACGGTCATCGACATTCCGCCAATATTGCCAGAAGTCATAAGCGGGGAGCTGATCCTCATTCAGCCAGACAGCGCCGGACACCGATTTGCCCATCTTGCCACCATCTGCCGTGGTCAGAAGAGGGGTGGTGAGGCCGAAAAGCTCAGCGCCGTCCATGCGTCGGCCAAGCTCGATCCCGTTGACGATATTACCCCACTGGTCACTGCCACCCATCTGCAAGCGCACGCCAAGTTCGCGCGACAAGTATCTGAAATCATAACCTTGCAAGATCATGTAGTTGAATTCGAGGAAGGTCATTGGCTGCTCGCGCTCGAGCCGCAGCTTCACCGAATCGAAAGTCAGCATCCGGTTGACCGTGAAGTGCGTTCCGACCTGCTGAAGCATTTCAATATAGCCGAGCTGGCCCAGCCAATCGTGGTTATTGACCATCACCGCGTCAGTGGGACCATCGCCGAATTTCAAAAGCTTGTCGAAAACAGTAAAAATGGATTCGATATTCGCTTCAATGGCCTCGTCCGTCAGCATCTTGCGGCTTTCGTCGCGCCCCGTCGGATCGCCTATCCGCGTGGTGCCACCGCCCATCAGGACGATCGGCTTGTGGCCGGTCTGCTGCAGCCGGCGGAGCATCATGATCTGCACCAGGCTGCCGATGTGGAGCGAGGGCGCGGTCGCATCGAACCCGATATATCCCGGCACTATCTGCTTGGCTGCAATTGCATCAAGCCCGGCCGCATCGGTCATCTGGTGAATATAGCCGCGCTCTTCGAGGAGGCGGAGGAGATCGGAATCGTAGCTGCTCATGGGGCGCGGCCCTATCAGCGTGAGGCGGCGACGGGAAGTGTCTTGCCGAGGGCAGCGCGAGGCGGCAGACAGGCGCGATGCACCCGCTCATGCTTCACCGGACCTGCGATCTTGGCCCCGTTCGCGCTGTTACCGCCACCATCACCGCCACGCCCCAAGGCTGCGAGGCAGAATTCCGGCTCGACGGGCACATGCCTGCAGTTGTCCTGCCACCACAAGCCGGACCCGATCGGCGGGACAATCTGTGGCAGACGACCTGTTTCGAAATATTCTGGCAGCCGATTGGCGGAACGTCTTATCGAGAGTTCAACCTTTCGCCCTCCGGCTGCTGGGCCGCTTACGACTTCGATTCGTTCCGTGACGGTATGCGCGATGCGCCGGTCGGCGCCATCGCCATTTCCTGTTCCCATGGCGCCAGCGGATTGATCCTCAGAGCCAGTATCGCAGCCGATTTGCCCACGCCTGCTCAGGTCGCCTTGAACGCCATCGTCGAGCAAGCGGACGGCAGCAAGCAATACTGGGCGTTGGGCTTCCCCCCCGGTCAGCCTGAATTCCATTCCGAAGCCAACCGCCAGCTGATTGTCGAGTTCTAAGGCGCCTCAACCCGGCGGCCAAAGGGGCTGTTTAACTGCACAATTTTCCAGTTGAGCACACAGGCGAAGGTCACCCAGATGAAATAGGGCACATTCAGCCAGCCTGGGAAACTGTCGCCAACCAGACGAGGCAAAACCACCATCAAACTGGTCACCGAAAGCCACAGGAACACGTTCTCTCGCAGCGCCCAATCGGGACGTTTGAGCTTGAAGAACAGCGGGGACCACGCGAAGTGCAGTACGAAGTTGGCGATGAACAGCGCCCACACGCCCATCTGCGCCTCTGGCGAGGGTGCCTCAGTCAAACCGATATAGAAGCTCCAACCCGCAAGGCCGAGGATGATTGTCCATGCCGGGCCAAACAGCCAATCGGGCGGCTGCCACGGCGGTTTTCTCAGTTCGCGGTACCAAGGGCCGATTTCCGTTAGCGCGCCCCCTGCGCCGCCAAGGATGATGGCCCATGCGGCGGCGATGAGGGCTGCGGTCCAGTCGGTTTCCATGACCGCCCTACTGGCACAATGTGGGCATTGTTCCCAGCACTTCCGCCAAGGATTGCGTTTGCGCCTCACCTGTTCCAACGCATGTCACATGAAGAACGGCATTGACCGGCTGCTGGCCGACCAGGAACTCCTCCGCCAACTGAAGGGCCGCCGCGTTTCGTTGGTGGCACATCCCGCCAGCGTCACGGCGGACCTTACCCACAGTCTCGACGCTTTGATTGCCGCAGGCGTGGCGGTGAACAGCGCCTTCGGCCCGCAGCACGGGCTGAAAGGCGACAAGCAGGACAACATGGTCGAAACCGCGGACGAGATGGATCCGCGCTACGGCATTCCGATCTTCTCGCTTTATGGAGAGGTGCGCCGCCCGACGGGGCAGATGATGTCGAGCGCCGACGTGTTCCTGTTCGACCTTCAGGACCTCGGCTGCCGGATCTACACCTTTGTCACCACGCTGCTTTATCTGCTGGAAGAGGCTGCGAAGGCGGGGAAGGAGGTCTGGGTGCTCGACCGGCCTAATCCTGCTGGCCGCCCGGTTGAAGGCACATTGCTGGTGCCGGGCCAGGAAAGCTTCGTCGGTGCTGCACCGATGCCGATGCGTCACGGGCTGACCATGGGCGAGATGGGGCACTGGTTTATCGCGCATTTCGGTCTCGACGTCGCCTACAAGGTGGTGGCGATGGAAGGCTGGCGTCCTGACGATGATGACGGCTTTGGATGGCCGGCGTCACGCCTATGGATCAATCCCTCGCCCAATGCCGCCAATCTGAACATGGCGCGCTGCTACGCCGGGACAGTAATGCTTGAAGGCACGACGCTGTCGGAAGGGCGGGGAACAACACGGCCGCTGGAGGTCCTGTTCGGCGCGCCCGATATCGACGCGGGCGGCGTTCTGAAGGTGATGCGCAAGCTAGCTCCCGATTGGCTGGCTGGCTGCGCATTGCGGGAATGCTGGTTCGAACCGACCTTCCACAAACATCAGGGCAAGCTTTGCAACGCATTGATGATCCATGCGGAAAGCGCATTTTACGCCCATCATTCCTTCCGGCCATGGAGGCTTCAGGCGCTGGCTTTCAAGGCGATCCGGACGCTTTATCCCGATTACCCGCTGTGGCGCGATTTCCCTTACGAGTATGAACTGTCGCGGCTTGCGATTGACGTCATCAACGGCGGACCGGCCTTACGTGAATGGGTGGATGACGCCGCCGCGACGCCGCATGATCTTGACGCCATGACGTCACATGACGAAGCGGCTTGGGTTGCCGAAGTGCGGCCGCACCTGCTTTACTGACGCGGTACTGACACTGGAGAGGCAGCGTCTATGAAACCCCAGCCATTCGATTTTGCTGCGCTGCTGGCGCCGTTCGACGAGCAGCGGTTTTGGGACGAGCACTACGGTCGAAAACCCCTCCATATCCGCCACGGCGATACAGGCGCGCCGCAATCGGTCAGAACCGGGCTGATGACGTTTGCGGGCCTCGATGAAATGATGAATGAACCGGCGCGCTGGACGAACGAGAGTATCAAGCTGGTCATCAACGGACGCGGGGTCGATCCCGCCCATTACATGGTGAGCAGAGAATTTGCCGGGGGGCCGGCAATCCGCCCAGATCCGGCGCTGATCGCAACGCTGATGGGAGTGGGTGCGACACTCATCATTGACGGGATGGAAGACCAGTCAGGCACATTGCGGAGCATGTGCCAGAGCCTGGGCCAGAGGTTCGGCGCAAAGGCTTCCGTCAACCTCTACGCATCAAGCCGCGGGGTGCAGGGATTTGGCAGCCATTGCGATCCGCACGAGGTATTCGCGGTTCATTGCGCAGGCGAGAAGACGTGGCGCATTTACGAAAACGCTGAAGATGCGCCCGTCGAGTCGATCCTGATCCGCGATCAGGACTACATCGATCGTACGAAGGGCAAGGTTGCGATGCAGGTCACCATGCGACCGGGCGACCTGCTTTATATCCCGCGCGGGGTTTATCATGATGCCCTCGCATCGGCAGAGCGATCCTTGCATCTGACCTTCGGCGTACAGCCGCTTTATGGCGTGGTGGTCCTCGATCTGCTGCGTGAGATGGCCCTGTCAGACCCTGCCATGCGCGCCTATCTAACGCCTGCGCAAGACAGCGAGGCACTGCGTCGGCAACTGGAAGGAATCGCAACGGCGCTTGCCGGGATGGTGGATACGCCCGGTATGCTGGAGGATATTGCGGTTCGCCAGCGGACCTTGGCAGCGCCCATGCCAGTCGTGCCCACCGGCGCGCCAACCGAGTTCTTCGTCCGGACAGCGTTGGCCTGTTCTGTTGATCAGCCGCTGTCAGGATCAGTCCTGAATTTCGGCACGCGGCAAGTCCCGGCGGGCCTGATTAGTGATGCTGCCCGGTGGGCTTTTGTGCAAACCAGTTTCTCATGGCCGCAGTTGGAAGCGCGGTTCTGTCATCATCCGCCCGCTGATTTGCAGGCCTTTCTTGCAGATGCCGTGCGATACGGGGCGTTTGAACGCAGACCGATGCAGTGACGTCACGACGTCATCTGCGCCGCTTGAAATGCAGGTCCGGTTTTGGCGTGGAAGTGACGAATTGTGCCTGCTAGGCCATCGGTACGAAAAGCAGGCGCAATAATGGACGCCGCCCAGGAGAGGGATACAAGCATGGCAACCACAGCGGGCACGTCAGGTGGTACGCAATCGGTCAGGTTGACCTTGTGGATCCTGCTGACGGTCTATGTCTTCAATTTCATTGACCGCCAGATCGTCAACATTCTCGCCGAGCCGATTGCACGCGATCTGGACCTCTCCGACACCCAGATCGGCTTGATGACGGGGCTGGCATTTGCGCTGTTCTACACCGTGCTCGGCATACCTATTGCGCGGTTCGCTGATCGCAGCACAACCAGTCGCCCGCGGTTGATTGCTGTTGCGCTGGCACTGTGGTCAGCAATGACGGCATTGTGCGGGCTGGCGCAAAACTTCGCGCAATTGCTGCTCGCCCGGATCGGTGTGGGCGTGGGCGAGGCAGGTTGCACACCGCCCGCGCATTCGTTGATCAGCGATATGGTGCCCCCTGAGAAACGCAGTTCGGCGCTTGCCTTCTATTCGCTTGGCATTCCGGTGGGCACGCTGCTCGGCATGGTGATCGGCGGCACGCTGGCGGACCGGTTGGGATGGCGGGAGGCTTTTGTGGTCGTCGGCCTGCCAGGCGTGGCACTGGCGCTGGTGGTGTGGTTCGTGTTGAAAGATCCGCGCCGCACTGACGCTGCGACTATGCTGCGCAACGCCAATGCTCCGGCAGCGCTGCCATTGGGCGAGGCTGTCGCCGAGGTGATGCGGTCGCGCGCCTTTGTGTTGCTGCTGTTTGCCGGCTCAGCCGCGTCATTTCTCGCTTATGGCAAGACGACCTGGACCACGATCTTTTTCCAGCGGACACATGATCTGACGCCGGGGCAGGTTGGGCTATGGTTCGGCCTGATCGGCGGGATGGGGGGAATGCTCGGGACGTGGCTGGGCGGTTACTTGGCCGACCGGTTCGGCGCGAAAAACCGCCGCCACGTACTCAGCGCTCCCGCAATCGGCATGGCGCTGGCGGTGCCATTGGCGATTGCCGCCTATCACGCGCCAAGCTGGCCGCTGGCGCTGGTGCTGCTGTTCATCCCTACGGTGTTCAATTCATTTTATTACGGCCCGACCTATTCGGCCGCGCAAGGGCTGGTCCCGCTGCGCGCGCGCGCGATTGCCGCGGCCACGTTGTTGTTCTTCCAGAACCTGATCGGGCTGGGGCTTGGGCCGCTGTTCTTCGGGATGCTGTCGGACTGGCTGCAACCGACGTATGGTGCGGATTCGGTCCGCTATGTGCTTTATGGCGCAGCCGTGCTGGGGCTGGTGCCTGCCTTCTTCTTCTGGCGGTGCGGGCTGCGGCTGAATGAGGAACTGGACCAGAAGGGGTAGGAGGAACTCCCTTAAGCCCCGTGCTTCCGGCTCAATTCCCGCATCGCGTCATCCAGACCATCAAGCGTCAGAGGATACATCCGGTCCCCGACCAACTGTTTGATCATCTTGGTCGACTGGGAATAGTTCCACTGTTTTTCAGGCACGGGGTTGAGCCAGACGGTGGCAGGATAGGTGTTGGCCACGCGCTGCAGCCAGACCGCGCCTGCTTCCTCGTTCATGTGCTCCACGCTCCCGCCGGGATGCGTGACTTCGTAGGGGCTCATCGCCGCGTCGCCGACGAATACGATTTTGTAATCATGACCGTATTTGTGGAGAACATCCCACGTCTTGGTGCGTTCCTGCCAGCGCCGTTTGTTGTCCTTCCACACGCCTTCGTACAGGCAGTTGTGGAAGTAGAAGAACTCCATGTTCTTGAATTCGCTGGTGGCCGCGCTGAACAGCTCTTCGACCAGCTTGATGAACGGGTCCATCGATCCGCCGACGTCGAGGAATAGGAGCAGCTTGACGGCATTGCGGCGTTCGGCGCGCATGTGGATGTCCAGCCACCCTTGCTTTGCCGTGCCCTTGATCGTGGCATCGATATCAAGTTGGTCCTGCGCGCCTTCACGGGCGAAGCGCCGCAGACGGCGCAGTGCCATCTTGATGTTGCGGGTGCCAAGTTCCTTGGTGTTGTCGAGGTTCTTGAACTCGCGCTTTTCCCAGACCTTGATCGCTTTGCCGTGCTTGGATTCGCCGCCGATGCGCACGCCTTCCGGGTTGTAGCCAGAGTTGCCAAAGGGGCTGGTGCCGCCGGTGCCGACCCATTTGTTGCCGCCCTGATGGCGTTTTTCCTGTTCTTCGAGCCGCTTTTTCAGCGTCTCCATGATCTCGTCCCAATCACCCAGAGCCTTGATCTTCTCCATTTCCTCAGGCGTGAGGAACTTTTCGGCCACCGCCTTCAGCCAGTCTTCGGGGATGTCGACCGGGTTCTGGCCGTAATCGGTCATGATGCCCTTGAAGACCTTGTGGAACACCTGATCGAACCGGTCGAGCAGGCCTTCATCCTTCACGAAGGTCGCGCGGGACAGGTAATAAAACGCCTCTGGCGTCTGATCGATCACATCCCGGTCGAGCGCCTCAAGCAAGGTGAGGTGCTCTTTGAAACTGGCGCCGATCCCGGCCGCCCGCAGCTCGTCGATGAAATTGAAGAACATGGGGGCTGCTTAACCTGCGCGCCGCACCCTGACCAGTCCCCATTCTTGAGGGGGCAACGGGCATGGCCCTTAACCCTTAACTTACCATCCGCGGCCTAGGTTGGGACACACGCAACATAGGCTTCCAGCACCCATGAACCAGCTCGCCTTCGATACCGCCAATGCGCACGCCCTTGGCATGATCCCGGAAAGCTGCGGCGCGGTGACAGTCGGGTGTACCGACGTGGCAGGCGTGGTCGAGGCGGTAATTGCCTCATCTAAGTCATTGCGGTCGGAACACGAGGCGCTGGCCGAAACAGTCCGTGCGCTGGAAGCCGATCAGGACAAGGTCGCCGAAGCGAGCGACGAAGCGCGGTTGTTATCCGAACGCGCGATCGAACGGCTGAGCGAAGGGACGACGTTGATCCAGTCATCTCTGGGCCAGATCGCTTCGCTGATTGAACTGGTCGACACTTTGGGCCAGCACGTCACGAGCTTTTCTGCCGCGATGGAGCAGGTGCGCCGGTCTGCACAGGACATCGATGACATTGCCGAGACGACCAACATCCTGGCATTGAACGCCACGATCGAAGCCATGCGCGCGGGCGATGCGGGACGCACCTTCGCGGTGGTTGCCGCCGAGGTGAAGAGCCTCGCCAACGATACCCGCAAAGCGACCGAGGAGATTGCCGCCACCATCGATGCGCTGGGCGGCGAGGCGGAAGTGGTGATCGGGCGGATCGAAGCCGGATCGAAAGCCAGCGGTGAAGCCCGCGCCAGCGTCGCCCGGATCGAAAGTACCATCACCAATGTCGGTGCGCTGGTCGAGGAGGTTGACAAGCAGAACGACGTCATCGCCAGATCGACCGGCACGATCAGCAGCCATGTGGACAAGGTTCAGCGGGTGCTCACCAGCTATGACGCGGCATCGCGCCGCAACGAAGACCGGCTCCACGGCGCACACCGCAAAATGGAGGAGCTGGAAATCACCGCCAGCGAAATGTTCGACCGCATCGTGCACGCCGGCCTCTCACCCGAAGACAGCGCGATGGTCGCACAGGCGCAGGCAATGATGCAGGAAATTTCCGCCCATACCGAAGCAGCACTGGTACGCGGCGCGGTGACGTTGGCGGCTTTGTTCGATACCGATTATCAGCCTGTCCCCGGCACCAATCCTCAGCTTTACCGCACCCGCCTTACCGATTGGGCGCACGCCGAATGGCGGCCGTTCATCGACCGCGCGAAGGCTAGCGATCCCCGCGTATTGGCCGCGGCCTGCACCGATATGAACGGCTTCCTGCCGACCCACCTGACTGAGCGTTCTCGGATACCGACCGGCGATCTCAACCACGACACGCAATTCTGCCGGAATGGCCGGATCATGCTTGAAGCAATCGATCACAAGGCGAAGCTTTCCAGCGCCACCTACATGATGGCGGTTTACCGTCAGGAAGGCGACGGCGATGCTTATGTCGTGGTGCGCAATGTCTACGTCCCGCTGGTGATCGGAGGCAAACGCTGGGGCGATTTCGAGCTTGCTTACAGCTTCGATTGAGATTGAAGCCGCCGGCTAAATACTTGCCGAGTTAGCTATCACAGACTAACTTAACCCTTTGATGTTAGGGAAGATGCTCGGTGCAGCGTTCGGGAGTTGCCTTTGCTTGGCTAATGGCAGCTGCGCTGCTGATATCTGCCTGCATTCCCGATGCGACGGGAGCAGGGCCGGATTCCGCAGATAAGAGCGCGGCCCGAACGCTGCCGATTGTCCCCGTGCCCTCCGTGATCGAAGAACCGCCGCCGACCAAGACGGTGCGCGAGGTGCTGGAAAACGGCGTCCTCATCACGATCAGCCTCGCATCGCAGCAGATGCATGTTTTCCGCAATGGGGTCTTGTGGCGCTCAAGCCCTGTGTCGACGGGCAAGCGTGGCAAAGAAACGCCGACGGGCGTGTTTGCCATTCTGCAGAAGAAGAAATTCCACCGGTCCAACCTCTACAGCAATGCGCCGATGCCCTTCATGCAGCGCCTGACGTGGGACGGCATTGCCATCCACGCTGGGCGCCTGCCCGGCTACCCGGCCTCGCACGGCTGCATCAGGATACCCCGTGCCTTCGCCAGCGAACTGTTCCAGATCACAGGATCGACCACGACCGCGGTCATTGTCGTCGATGAAGCGCTCGCGGGCGACGCCGAGGCACTGGCGCTCGCACGGCGAATGGACGCGTTCGTTCCGATTGATCCGGCCCTGTTGCGGCGGACGGCCCCTGCCTTGGCCGGGTCGACCGGCAAACCTTCCGACAGACTGCCAGCGGCAAGGACGATAGAACTGCCAAATGCGGTCGAAAACGAAGCCCCATCTGTGGCACCTCCGGCCAATGCCGTCAGAAGCCAGACAATTCAGCTTGCCGCAGCACTGACGCCCCGCCTTGCTGCGGCCCAGTGGGCTGAATTCTCAGCGCGCAGACCGGAGCTGCAAGGGATGCAGATGGAGGTCATACCGGCTATGGTGAACGGCACGCAGTATTATCGCCTGCGGGCATCTGCAGCTGATGCTCATGCAAAATGCCGGGCGCTGAAGCGCGCCGGCATCGATTGCTTCCCGGTAAACTGATCTAGCTCGGGTTGCGCCGCGCCATGAAGGCGAGGCGTTCAAACAGCATGATATCCTGTTCGTTCTTCAGAAGGGCGCCGTGCAGCGGCGGTATGGCGCTGGCGGGATTGCTGTTTTGCAATACATCAAGCGGCATATCCTCGTTCAGCAGCAGCTTCAGCCAATCGAGCAATTCACTGGTCGAGGGCTTCTTCTTCAGGCCCGGCACTTCGCGCAGGTCGTAGAAGATATCCATCGCCTTCTTCACCAGCACCTTCTGGATGCCGGGGAAGTGGACATCGATGATCTCCTGCATCGTGTCCCGGTCAGGGAATTTGATGTAGTGGAAGAAACAGCGGCGCAGGAAGGCGTCGGGCAGTTCCTTTTCATTGTTCGAAGTGATGACGACAATCGGGCGTTCCTTGGCCTCGATCCGCTCCTGCGTTTCGTAAACGTCGAAGCTCATCCGGTCGAGTTCCTGAAGCAGATCGTTCGGAAACTCGATGTCGGCCTTGTCGATCTCGTCGATCAGCAGCACGGGAAGCTGGGGCGCGGTGAAGGCTTCCCACAGCTTGCCCTTCTTGATGTAGTTGCGGATGTCGTGAACGCGCTCGTCACCCAGTTGGCCATCGCGCAGACGGGCCACCGCGTCATATTCGTACAGCCCCTGATGCGCCTTGGTCGTCGACTTGATGTTCCACTCGATCAGCGGCGCATTCAGCGCCTTGGAGATTTCATGCGCCAGCACGGTCTTGCCGGTGCCGGGTTCACCCTTCACCAGCAACGGGCGGCGCAGCATCACGGCGGCATTGACCGCAACCTTCAGATCCTCGGTCGCGATATACGACTTGGTGCCTTCGAAACGGTGCTGGCCATTGGGCGTGTCGGTCATGGGTTTTCCTGTGAGACTGAATTTGTTGCGTCAGCGATAAGCGGCGGCTTGGCGCGGCGCAAGAGGGTGACCCCTCGCAAATCAGCGAGGCAGCAGCAGTATACGCTGGGCGATGGTGTTCAGCATGCCTTCGTCAACCACCGATGCCGGATTGTTCCAGCCCAGCGTCAGCACCCAGTCCCGCCCGGCTGTGTCGCGCAGCAACCAGGTGTAATTGAGCACCCCAGGCTCCGATCCGCCCTTGTACCCGATATAGTCCCACCGGGCCGTGATCGCCTCGCCATTAACCGAAGGGCTGATTGCCATGATCTCGAACGCCTTGGGATCGGCGGTGCGCTGCATATGCGCGAACAACCGGACGACATCGACGGGCGAGGCGAACCATTCGATATCGATTGCCTTGGGCCCGTTGCCGAATGCGGCGTTGATTTCATCAAGCGGCGGGTCGGTCCGCGCAGCCAACGTGCCGATGACCCCCGCTTGCGCAGCTTCGTTGCCGTTGCGCCATTGTGACGTCAGCGCCGGATCGGCCTTGAGCATGAACAGCTCGCGCGTGGTCAGGAAAGGGTCGTTGGCGGCAGGGTTGGCGTGGCCGCTGTCGCGCATCAGTTCAAGAATGCGCTCGCGGCCCAGCACCATGATCAGTTCATCGGTCGCCGTGTTGTCGCTGATCGAAATCATCAGGCTGGCGAGGGTATGCAGCGTTACCGGCGCGCCTTGAGGCCAGTCCTGCAACTTGCCGCTGGGGTAGCTTTTCTGGGTAAGCGGGACGACGTCGGACCATTTGCGGCGCTTCGCCTTCACATCCTCGGCCAGCGCCGCCAGCACATAGAGCTTGAAGGTCGATCCCAGCGCGAGTGGCTTGCCCGTGTCCAGACCGATCACCGGTTCACCATCCAGCGGGCCGAACCATGCGTTTACGCTTCCCGGCAGCGCGGCGAGATCGGCAACGATCTTTTCAGCGGTGTCGCCTGCCACGGCGAGCGAATCCACCGAGGTGAAGCGCAGTTCGTTGATCCGGTTGCCTTGTGCCAGGTCAATGGCGATGCTGCCCTTGGCAATCCCGCGCTCGAACCGGATTTCGAGCGCTGCGCGTGTGCTGTCACGCGGGGGAATCAGGATGGCTTCGACCGCCCGCCCAAGCTGCGCGGTGAGGTTGGTGCTGAGCGCCTTGATCTGCGCATCGGCAATCGCGGCGCGGAAACCATCGGTGAAAATATCCTCAGGCGCTGCTGTGCCGTTGAGCAGGGCGACCACCTGATCCGCACGCGCCTGTATATCGGTCTGGTCGGTCGCGGCGTCAGCAAAGGTCGGTTCCTGCGCTGCGGCTGCGGGCAGGACGAGGAATCCCAGAAGAGCAAGCGCCGGCGCCAGCCTATTAGGCATCGATCAGATCACGGTCGATATCACCGGCGCGGTTCTGGATGAAGTTGAAGCGGTGTTCGGGATTGCGGCCCATCAATTCGTCGACCAGCCTGGCAACGCCCGCCCGGTCTTCGAATTCCTGCGGCAAGGTAATGCGAATGAGACCCCGCGTTTCCGGCGCCATCGTCGTTTCGCGCAATTGCTGCGGGTTCATTTCGCCAAGGCCCTTGAAGCGGCTGACTTCGACCTTTTTGCCCTTGAACACGCTGGTCTCAAGCTCGGCACGGTGCGCGTCATCTCGGGCGTAGCGGCTCTCCTTGCCCGCAGTCAGGCGGTACAGCGGGGGCTGGGCGAGGAACAGGTGGCCACGCTTCACGATGTCGGGCATCTCCTGAAAGAAGAACGTCATCAGCAGCGTGGCGATATGCGCACCATCGACATCCGCATCGGTCATGATGATGATGCGGTCATAGCGCAGGTTATCCGCGTTGCAGTCCTTGCGCGTCCCGCAGCCCAGAGCCAGCGACAGGTCGGCGATTTCGGAGTTGGCGCGGATCTTGTCGGCGGTAGCGCTGGCAACGTTGAGGATCTTGCCGCGGATCGGGAGGATGGCCTGCGATTTGCGGTCGCGCGCCTGTTTGGCGCTGCCGCCTGCGCTGTCACCTTCAACGATAAACAGCTCCGTCTCGCGCCCGCCTTCGCCAGAACAATCGGTAAGCTTGCCGGGCAGGCGCAGCTTCTTGGCATTGGTGGCGGTCTTGCGCTTGATCTCGCGCTCCTGCTTGCGCTTCAGGCGCTCGTCCATGCGCTCCATCACTTCGCCGAGCAGCGCCTTGCCGCGCTCCATATTGTCGGTGAGGAAGTGGTCGAAGTGGTCGCGCACCGCGTTCTCGACAAGCCGCGCAGCCTCGGGCGAGGTCAGGAGATCGGAAGAGCA
>JBEQBX010000035.1:0-28981 GCA_041639595.1 Porphyrobacter sp. | reverse complement strand
ATCGACGCAGCCGAAGAAGCGGGCGAAGTGCTGATCGAAGGGGCCTACCACCTCGAAGTCAGCTCGCCCGGCATTGACCGTCCGCTGACCCGCGAAAAGGATTTCGCCAACTGGGCGGGTCACGAAGTCCGCGTTGTCATGGACAAGGGGTTTGAAGGCCAGCGCGTCAACAAGGGCGTGCTTGGCGGGCTTGAGGATGGTATGATCCTCGTCGCCGAGGTTAAGGCGGGCGATGTGCGCTTGCCGCTGGAACAGGTTCATACGGCCAAGCTCGTCCTCACCGACGCGCTGATTGCCGCCACCCGCCCGCTGGATACCAGCGGTGCTGACGAACTCATCGAAGATACAGAGAAGGCAGACGACTGATGAGTGCCATTTCCGCCAACAAGGCCGAACTCCTCGCAATCGCCAACGCGGTTGCCTCGGAAAAGATGATCGACAAATCGATCGTCATCGAGGCGATGGAAGAAGCGATCCAGAAATCTGCGCGCAACCGTTATGGCGCGGAAAACGACATCCGCGCCAGGCTCGATCCGCTGACCGGCGATCTGACGCTGTGGCGCGTGGTCGAAGTGGTCGAGGAAGTCGAAGACTACTTCAAGCAGGTTGATCTGAAGCAGGGCGAAAAGCTCCAGCCTGGCGCAAAGGTCGGTGACTTCATCGTCGATCCGCTGCCCCCGGTTGATCTCGGCCGCATCGATGCTCAGTCCGCCAAGCAGGTGATCTTCCAGAAGGTCCGCGATGCCGAGCGTGAGCGCCAGTTCGAAGAGTTCAAGGACCGTCAGGGCGAAGTCATTACCGGCGTGATCAAGTCGGTCGAATTCGGCCACGTGATCGTCAACCTCGGCCGCGCCGAGGGCGTCATCCGCCGCGACCAGCAGATCCCCCGCGAAGCCGCCCGTACTGGTGAGCGTGTTCGCGCACTGATCACCAAGGTGGAACGCAACAACCGCGGCCCGCAGATCTTCCTCAGCCGCGCGCACCCCGACTTCATGAAGAAGCTGTTCGCGCAGGAAGTGCCCGAAATCTACGACAACATCATCGAGATCAAGGCCGCCGCCCGTGACCCGGGTAGTCGCGCCAAGATCGGCGTGATCAGCCGTGACAGCTCGATCGATCCGGTCGGCGCCTGCGTCGGCATGAAGGGCAGCCGCGTCCAGGCCGTCGTGCAGGAATTGCAGGGCGAGAAGATCGATATCATCCCTTGGTCGGAAGACACCGCGACGTTCGTTGTGAACGCGCTTCAGCCCGCCACGGTCAGCCGGGTTGTGCTGGACGAGGATGACGGCCGTATCGAAGTGGTGGTGCCTGATGATCAGCTTTCGCTGGCTATCGGTCGCCGCGGCCAGAACGTGCGTCTCGCCAGCCAGCTTACCGGACACCAGATCGACATCATGACCGAGGAAGAAGCCTCGGAAAAGCGCACCAAGGAATTCGCCGAGCGTTCAAAGATGTTCGAGGAAGAGCTCGACGTCGACGAAACGCTTTCGCAGTTGCTGGTCGCCGAAGGCTTCGCCGAGCTGGAAGAAGTCGCCTATGTCGATCTGGCCGAACTCGCCAGCATCGAAGGCTTCGACGATGATCTTGCCGGCGAACTCCAGAGCCGGGCTTTGGAAGCGCTCGAACGTCAGGAAGGCGCGCACCGCGAAGTGCGTCGCGGTCTTGGCGTGGAAGATGCGCTGGCCGAAATCCCGCACCTTAACGAAGCGATGCTTGTCACGCTGGGCAAGGCGGGGATCAAGACGCTCGACGATCTGGCTGATCTCGCCACCGATGAACTGATCGCCAAGAAGCGTGAAGCGCCGCGCCGCCGGAACAACACCGATGGCCCGCCGCAGCGTCGTCCGCAGCGCGAAACCGACAAGGGTGGTGTGCTGGGCGAATACGGCCTCTCGGAAGAGCAGGGCAACGAAATCATCATGGCCGCGCGTGCCCACTGGTTCGAAGACGAAGTCGTCTCCGGACCGACTGAGGAGGCCGCCCATGCGGACTCCACCCAATGAACGCCTGACGTCCGACATCGCTGAGCCGGCGCTCCTCGAAGCTGCGGGGAGCGAGAGGCGCTGCATCCTGTCCGGGGACATCTCGGCGCGGGAAGGGTTGTTGCGTCTGGCGATCTCGCCGGACGGGCTGGTCTTGCCCGATGTTGCGGCGAAGGCTCCCGGGCGCGGGGCGTGGATCAGTGTCACGCGGACAGAGCTTGAAACCGCTTTGACCGAGGGCCACCTGAAAAAAGCGCTGATGCGTTCTTTCAAGGGCGCATCGCTGACCATTCCCGATGATCTGCCGGCCCGCACCGAAGCTGCGCTCACACGTCATCTGGGCGATCGGCTGGGGCTTGAATTGCGTTCGGGCAACATCGTGATGGGTTCGGCGCGGATCGAGGAACAGGCGCGCAGCGGGCGCATCGCCATCTTGTTGCACGCCAGCGACAGCAGCGAAGACGGGCGGCGCAAGCTTGATCAGGCATGGCGCGTCGGCAGCGATGCCGAAGGCACCGGCTTGCGCGGTCAGGTGTTGCCTCTGGACCGTACGGCTTTGTCTGTGGCATTGGGCCGGGACAATGTTGTCCACCTGGGCGTCGCGGGGCATCCCGGCGATATGCGCGCGGCCAGCCGCGTTCTTCAGGCGGTTTCCCGGCTTATGGATTATACCGGCAGTGACCGGGCGAGTGAAACCAACGCAAGCGGCCGGGATACTTCCGGCCACGCCGATCTGCCGGAAGGCGGGCCGACGACTATTGATGAATACGTGAAGGACTGACGAGCGATAATGAGCGACGACAACGACAACCAGCGCATCCGCAAACCCCTGGGCCTCAAGCGCTCGGTGGATGCGGGCGAGGTCAAGCAGACCTTCAGCCACGGCCGCACCAACAAGGTGGTGGTCGAGGTGAAGCGTCGCCGCGTGCTCGGCAAGCCGGGTGAGGCTGCCCCGCCGCCACCGCCCCCGGCCGCTCCGGAACCCGTGGTCGAAGCGCCGCGCCCGGCTCCGCCGCCGCCAGCGCCCAAGCCTGCGCGCCCCGCACCTGCCGGCGAGACGCCGCAGGAACGCGTGAAGCGTCTCCAGCTCGAAGCCGAGGAAGAACGGCTGCGGATGGCCGAGGAAGGCCGCAAGCGCGAAGAAGCTCAGGCCCGCGAGCGTGAGGAAGAAGAGCGCCGCCGCGCTGAAGAAAATCGCCGCGCTGAGGAAGAAGCTGAAAAGCAGCGCGAAACCGCCGCCTCCGCACTTCCGGCCGAGGAAGTCGCCCCCGAGGCGGTCGAGGCTCCGGAGCCTGCGCCGAGCGAAGATGCCCCTGCCGCCAAGGCCGACGCCGTTCCCGCCGCCCGCCGCTTCACTCCCGTGGAGCGCCCCGAGCCCAAGCGACCTGCCGAGGTCAAGGGCAAGAAGAAGGACGAAAAACGCGCTGCGCCCATCGATGAGGGCAAGGACAACCGTCGTTCGGGCAAGCTGACCGTCACCCGCGCTCTCAACGAGGATGAAGGCCGCCGCGCGCGCAGCCTCGCCGCGCTGAAGCGTGCGCGTGAAAAGGAACGCCGCGGTCAGGGTGGCCCGTCCAAGCCCCGCGAAAAGCAGGTGCGCGATGTCGTGGTGCCCGAGGCGATCACCGTCAGCGAACTTGCCAACCGCATGGCCGAAAAGGGCGCGGATCTGGTCAAGGCGCTGTTCAATCTGGGGATGATGGTCACCGTCAACCAGACCATTGATCAGGACACTGCCGAACTGCTGGTCGAGGAGTTTGGCCACAACATCACCCGCGTCTCCGCGAGCGATGTCGACATCGTTTCCAGCGAGGACATGGACCCCGAAGAAACGCTGGTGGCCCGTCCGCCGGTGGTCACAATCATGGGCCACGTCGATCACGGCAAGACAAGCCTTCTCGACGCACTGCGCGGTACCGATGTTGTCAAGGGCGAAGCCGGCGGCATCACCCAGCACATCGGCGCCTACCAGATCACCACCAGGGACAAGTCGAAGATCACCTTCCTCGACACGCCTGGCCACGCTGCGTTCACCGAAATGCGTATGCGCGGCGCGAATGTCACCGACATCGTCATTCTGGTCGTTGCTGGCGATGATGGGCTGATGCCGCAGACGATCGAGGCGATCAATCATACCAAGGCGGCCGGTGTGCCGATGATCGTGGCGATCACAAAGTCCGACAAGCCGGAGTTCAATCCGAAGAAGATCCGCGAACGTCTGCTCGAGCACGAAATCGTGGTCGAAGCGATGTCTGGCGATGTGCAGGATGTCGAGGTTTCGGCCAAGACTGGCGCAGGGCTGGACAAGCTGATCGAAGCCATCGGGCTTCAGGCCGATCTGCTCGAACTGCGTGCGCGTCCTGACCGCGATGCCGAAGCGACCGTGATCGAAGCGCAGCTCGACAAGGGCCGCGGTCCGGTGGCGACGGTGCTGGTGACGCGAGGTACGCTGAAGCGCGGCGACACCTTCGTGGTCGGTACGCAAAGCGGCAAGGTGCGTGCGATTGTCGACGACAAGGGACAGCAGCTCAAGGAAGCGGGACCCTCGATGCCCGTCGAAGTACTTGGCTTGGGCGGTGTTCCGTCTGCCGGTGACAACCTCACCGTGGTCGAGAACGAGCAGCGCGCCCGTGAAGTCGCCAAGTATCGTCAGGAAATCGCGACCGAGAAGCGCACCGCGCTGGCACCGACCAACTTCGATACGATGTTCAGCAGCCTGTCTTCAAACGTCATCGAATTCCCGGTGGTGGTGAAGGCCGACGTGCAGGGCAGCGTCGAAGCGATCGTCAATGCGCTCCACAACCTGTCGAATGACGAGATCAAGGTGCGCGTGCTGAATGCAGGCGTTGGTGCAATCACGGAAAGCGACGTGATGCTGGCAGGCGGATCGAAGGCGCCGATCGTCGGCTTTAACGTGCGACCCAATGCCAAGGCTCGCGAACTGCTGAAGCGCGATTCCGTGCGGATGATGTATTACGATGTCATCTATCACCTGACCGATGCCATCGCCAAGGAGATGATCGGCGAGCTTGGGCCAGAACGGATCGAACATGTGGTCGGCCGCGCGCTGGTCAAAGAGGTGTTCAAGTCGGGCAAGCGCGACAAGGCCGCCGGTCTGCTGGTGGAAGAAGGGGTCATTCGCAAGGGACTGTTCGCACGCCTCACCCGCGCCGATGTCATTGTTTCGGCAACCAAGATCGCTTCGCTGCGTCGGTTCAAGGACGATGTGGACGAAGTGCGCACCGGCCTCGAATGCGGCGTGGTGCTGGAGGACACGAACGACATCAAGCCTGGCGACCAGCTTGAAGTGTTCTCGGTCGAGGAGCGTGAGCGGACACTGTGAGCCTGACGGAAACGCACTACCCAGACGATGCCGGGCAGTCGCCGCATACGGCGCTGCTCGGCTCGCAATTCGTGAGCTGGGACGCAGACACGCAGACCGCGACCATGCGCTTCACTGTGAAGCGCGAAATGACCACCTGGCGCGGCGGCGTGCAGGGTGGTCTGGTCGCTGGCTACCTGGATGACGTGATGGGCTATGCCTATGTCGCTGCCACGGGGGGCGAGATGGCCCCGCTCAACCTCGACATATCCATGTCGCTGATCCGTCTGATTCCGGACGGTGCGACCATCATCGGGAAAGGCCGGGTGGTGAAGGGAGGGCGCCGCGTGATCTTCCTGGAGGGCGAATTGCTGTCCGAGGACGGCACGATTTACGCCCGCTCGACCTCTACCGCTCTGCCGACCCCGCGCCCCACGCCAACCACCAACGGGATGGGTTGATGGCGAAGGCCCCTTTCACCGCCGACCAGCAATCGGTCCGTGTTCTCAAGGTGGGAGAGCGGGTGCGGCACATCCTGTCTGAATTGCTCGCTCGCGGCGACGTGCATGACGACGTGGTGCGCGCGGCACATATTTCTGTCACCGAGGTTCGCATGACGCCCGATCTGCGCAATGCCACGGCCTATGTTAAGCCGCTGATGGGTGCGGGCGACGATGAAGTCGTCCATGCACTGCGTCAGAACACCGCCTTTCTGCAACGCGAGGTCGCACAGCGGCTCGGGCTGAAATTCGCGCCGAAGCTCAGGTTCCGCAAGGACGAAAGCTTCGCCGAAGCCGACCGCATCGAGGCCCTGCTGCGCGATCCCAAGGTGGCGCGCGATCTGGGTGACGAGGACAACAGCGACAGCGAAGGCTAGCTCAGCTGCATTCGAAGGTCAGTTGCACCTTGTCCCAGCGGCCTGCCGCAAGGTCTTCCGGTCCGATCCAGAACTGCCACAAACCCATATCACCGAAGCGGAATTCGGGCAGGTCGTCGTAAACGATCTGCAGCAGCAGGTGATCGCACAGGTGATCGTAAAGCGCATCCTGCCGGCATCCGCCAAGACCGAACATCTGGTGCTGCCAATCGGTCGGCAGGCGGTAGTTTTCATTGGTTACTGCCAGCACTCTATTGGGAATGGCAGAGGCAGCGCGCCAGTTCCCGGTAATCAGGCCCTGGTGGCCGCATCGCGCCGACATTTCGGGGTTTGCCGCTAACTTACCGCTTTGAGGGGAGAGGCCCACCCGTCAGTGCGGCAGCATCCGCGCCTTCAAGGTGATGTCGACCTTGTTGCCGACGATCAGTTGGTACGATTTCATTCCGAATTCGCGCCGGTCGATAGTCGTGGTACCAATGAAACTCACCGGCTTGCCCGCCTGAGCGATTGGATCGGCATCGAAGGTCACGCCAAGTGTAGCGGGGCGGGTAAGGCCGCGCGCGGTCAGATCGCCGGTCAAAGTCCCGCGCGTCGGGGTCGACAGTCTGAGCGAGCGGCCGACGAAGCGAATGGTGGGGTATTTTCCCACCCAGAAGAACTTTTCACCCCTCAGCCGCGCCAGCGTCACGGGGTCAGGCGCCTCAATCGCGGTAGCATCGAAAGTCACGTCGATCACGGCCCGTTCCGGTGCACCGGGCACGATGGTCACTGCGCCCTGCATCCGCGGGAAGCGCGCGGTCTTGCTCGCTAAACCGAAGAACGGCACCTTGGCCGAGACATTGCTGGCTGAAGCATCAAGCGTGTAGCGCTGCGGCACGCCTACTGTGTTTGCCAGCACGCCCACCGCCAGCAAGGGCAGTACCAGCAGGCGCAGCAATGTTCTGTCGAATATCATGCAGAAGATACGCACCAATCGGGCAAAAGGTTCATTCGGCGGCTCGCCGTGCGCGTCCCGAACGGTTAGGCACGCGGAATGGCCAAGCTTTACTTCTACTACGCCAGCATGAACGCAGGCAAATCGTCGCACTTGCTGCAGGCCGATTTCAATTACCGTGAGCGCGGAATGGCGACGATGTTGTGGACTGCGGCGGTGGACAGCCGTTCGGGCGGGCAGGTCAAAAGCCGGATCGGGCTGGAGAGCGAAGCGCATAAATTTGCGCCGGGCACCGATCTGTGGGCGGCGGTTACCGCTGCGCACAAGGTGCAGCCGCTCAATTGTGTGCTGGTGGATGAGGCGCAGTTCCTGACTGCCGACCAGGTCTGGCAACTGGCCCGTCTGGCGGACGAGGGCGGGATACCGGTGCTCTGCTATGGCCTCAGGACCGACTTTCAGGGTGCGTTGTTCCCCGGCTCGGCGGTGCTGTTGGGGATTGCCGATGCCTTGGTTGAGCTGAAGGCTGTGTGTCACTGCGGCCGCAAGGCGACGATGAACCTGCGGGTTGATGAAAGCGGCGCGGCGGTGCGGCAGGGCCAGCAGACCGAGATCGGCGGCAATGACCGTTATGTTGCGCTGTGCCGCAAGCATTTCTCGCAGGCCCTGAACGGATGAGCGCCCCGGTGAAGGCCCCGCTGTCCGGCTGGCTGATCCTCGACAAGCCGCGGGGGATGGGCAGCACGCAAGGCGTGAGCGCGGTCAAGCGCGTGCTCCGGCAGAACGGCTATCCGAAAACGAAGGTCGGCCACGGCGGGACGCTCGATCCGTTGGCGCAAGGCGTGCTGCCAATCGCGCTGGGCGAGGCGACCAAGCTTGCCGGACGGATGCTGGATAGCGACAAGATTTACGCCTTCACGGTGAAGTTCGGCGAGGAAACCGACACGCTCGACACCGAAGGCCCGGTTATCGCCACCAGCGCTGTGCGGCCGACGCTGGCCGAGGTGGAGGCGGTGCTGCCGCGCTTTACCGGCCCTATCGAACAGGTCCCGCCCGCCTATTCCGCGTTGAAAGTGGGCGGCCAGCGCGCTTATGATCTGGCGCGGGCGGGGGAGGCGGTGGAACTGAAGGCGCGCAGCGTGACGATCCATTCGCTGACGATCGGCGCAAGGGATGCAGGGCCGGACGAGGTGGCGCTCGAAGCCTATGTCTCCAAGGGCACCTATATCCGCAGTCTCGCCCGCGACATCGCCTATGCCCTTGGAACCTGCGGCCATGTCACCTATTTGCGTCGCACCAAGGCCGGTCCGTTTCTAGAAAGTCAGGCGATTTCTCTGGACAATCTGGAGGAAGCCGCTAAGCGCGCGAACCTTGAATACTTACTTCTGCCGCTGGAGGCAGGGCTGGACGACATCCCGGCCCTTCACCTCGATCAGACAAGCGCGCAGGCGGTCCGACAAGGCCGGGTGCTGTCTGACATGCCCCAATCATCCGGGCTTTATCTGGCGAAACTGGGCAATGTCCCCGTCGCGCTGATGGAAATTTCGGATGGCATGGCCACGGTCGTGCGGGGGTTCAACCTTCCCGATGTCGCTGAGTAAGAAAGAGACGTACTATGTCGGTGACCGCCGAAGTTAAGCAGACCATCATTGCTGACAATGCCCGTGATCCCAAGGACACCGGCAGCCCCGAAGTGCAGGTTGCGATCCTCACGCAGCGCATCCGCAACCTGACCGAGCACTTCAAGGATCACCACAAGGACAACCATTCGCGTCGCGGCCTGCTGATGATGGTCAACAAGCGTCGCACGCTGCTGGCCTACCTGAAGAAGAAGGATGTCGAGCGCTACAACGCTCTGATCCAGAAGCTAGGCCTGCGTAAGTAAGAGTTTTGCGAAAGGGCGGCTCCTAGGGGCCGCCTTTTTTGCATATGGGGCATGCAGACATTCGGTCTGCTCCGCCTTGGGGCCGAAGCGCTCCGCACCGGACCGGGACGGTTGTTTCCCCGGCACATGAGGCCCCGCGATGGCAATATGGCCGCGCGGGTCAAAAGGAAAATCAATGTTCGACACGAAAACCGTATCGCTGGAGTGGGGCGGCAAGACCCTCACTCTGGAAACCGGGCGTATTGCCCGTCAGGCTGATGGCGCCGTTCTGGCGACCTATGGCGAGACCGTGGTGCTGTGCGCCGTGACCGCTGCCAAGTCCGTGAAGGAAGGGCAGGATTTCTTTCCGCTCACCGTCCACTATCAGGAAAAGTTCTCTGCCGCCGGGCGCATCCCGGGCGGCTTCTTCAAGCGTGAACGCGGCGCCACCGAAAAGGAAACGCTCACCAGCCGCCTGATCGACCGTCCGATCCGTCCGCTGTTCCCTGAAGGCTTCTACAACGAGATCAACGTCATCTGCCAGGTGCTGTCGTTCGACGGCGAGACCGAGGCCGATATCGTTGCCATGATCGCCGCTTCGGCTGCGCTGACCATTTCCGGCGTGCCCTTCATGGGCCCGATCGGCGCCGCGCGCGTCGGTTACATCGATGGCGAATATGTCCTCAACCCGAAGCAGGACAAGGCGCTTGCCGAAGGCCAGCTCGATCTCGTCGTTGCTGCCACGCAAAGCGCGGTGATGATGGTTGAGTCCGAAGCCAAGGAACTGACCGAGGAAGTGATGCTCGGCGCGGTGATGTTCGCCCACAACGAGATCCGCAACGTCATCGGCGCGGTCATCGATCTGGCTGAACAGGCTGCCAAGGATCCCTGGACCGTCGACCTCAGCGACAACACCGCTGACATGAAGGCGAAGCTCAAGGACCTGATCGGCGGCGATATCGCGGCGGCTTACAAGGTCACCGACAAGTCGGCGCGTTCGAATATGCTAAACGAAGCCCGGGCCAAGGCTAAGGCGGCGTTTGCTGAAGAAGGCGGCCAGACCCAGATGGTCGCTGGCAAGCTGATGAAGAAGCTCGAAGCCGAAATCGTGCGCGGGGCGATCCTCAAGGATGGCCAGCGCATCGACGGACGCAAGCTCGATCAGGTCCGCCCGATCGAAGCGATCGTCGGCTTCCTGCCGCGCACCCACGGTTCGTCGCTGTTCACCCGCGGCGAAACGCAGGCGATCTGCACCACCACGCTCGGCACCAAGGATTCCGAGCAGATGATCGACGGGTTGGAAGGCCTGAGCTACACCAGCTTCATGCTGCACTACAACTTCCCGCCGTACTCGGTCGGTGAAGTGGGCCGCTTCGGTGCGCCCGGTCGCCGCGAAGTCGGTCACGGCAAGCTCGCCTGGCGCGCGCTGAACCCCGTGCTGCCGAGCAAGGAAGACTTCCCCTACACCATCCGCGTTCTGTCCGACATCACCGAGTCCAACGGTTCGTCCTCGATGGCGACGGTGTGCGGCGGCTGTCTGTCGATGATGGACGCCGGCGTTCCGGTGAAGTCGCCTGTCTCGGGCATCGCGATGGGCCTGATCCTTGAAGGCGATGACTTTGCGGTTCTGTCGGACATTCTGGGTGACGAAGATCACCTCGGCGACATGGACTTCAAGGTTGCCGGCACCGAGAACGGCATCACCACGATGCAGATGGACATCAAGATTGCCGGCATTACGCAGGAAATCATGGCCAAGGCGCTTGAACAGGCGAAGGCTGGCCGGATGCACATCCTCGGCGAAATGACCAAGGCGCTGGGCACCGCCCGCAACGAAGTCAGCAAGCACGCACCGCGCATCGAGACGATCCAGATCGACAAATCGAAGATCCGTGACGTTATCGGTACCGGCGGCAAGGTGATCCGCGAGATCGTCGCTGAAACCGGCGCCAAGGTCGATATCGACGATGAAGGCGTGATCAAGATCTCGTCCAGCAACGTCGACGAGATCGAAGCGGCCAAGAAGTGGATCCTCGGCATCGTCGAGGAAGCCGAAGTCGGCAAGGTCTACAACGGCAAGGTCGTGAACATCGTCGATTTCGGCGCTTTCGTGAACTTCATGGGCGGCAAGGACGGCCTCGTCCACGTTTCGGAAATGCGCAACGAGCGGGTTGAAAAGCCCACCGATGTCGTGTCCGAAGGCATGGAAGTGAAGGTCAAGGTTCTCGAAATCGACCAGCGCGGCAAGGTCCGCCTGTCGATGCGCGTCGTTGACCAGGAAACCGGTGAAGAGCTGGAAGACACCCGCCCGGCACGCGAACCGCGTGAACCGCGCGAAAGTGGCCGCGGCGGTGAGCGCGGTGATCGCGGCGGTGACCGTCGTGGTCCCCGCGGCGGCGGCGGTGGCCGTGCCGGCGACCGCGGTGGCCGCAGCGGCGGCGGTGACCGTGCTCCTCGCGACAGCGGCCCGGCCGGGCTGCCCGACTTCCTGAAGGACTAAGCGCCTCGTAAGAGGTATGAACATCGGCCGCCCGGAGCGATCCGGGCGGCCTTGTTTTTGGATGTGCACCAATGCTCAAGCGCGAACTGATCGACACCGCCCAGATCGAGGATGGTGTGCTGCTCGAACTCTATAGCCATGCTGGCCATTTCATGATCGTACTCGGCCGTAACGAGTTGATGAGCACCCGGATGCGGTTCTCTGAAGAACAGCTCGCCGAGTTGACCATCGACCGGCTGGGTAGGGACAATCCGCGGATACTCATCGGCGGATATGGCATGGGATTCACCTACCGTGCGGCTGCCGCCCGGCTGGGCAGCAAGTCGCAGATCGTCATCGCCGAAATATCCGATGCCATCATCGATTGGGCAAAAGGCCCCATGGCGGCGCTGACCGGCGATGGCTTGTCGGACCCGCGGCTCGATCTGAAGATCTGCGATGTCGCTGCACTGATCGATGATGCCAATGATGGCACCTGCGCCAAATTCGACGCGATCCTGCTGGATGTCGACAACGGTCCCGACGGGATCGTGCGCGATGCGAATAACCGGATTTATTCTCGTACAGGCCTCGCCAAGGCGCGCGATGCGTTGAAGCCCGGTGGCATCCTTGCGGTATGGTCTGCAGGGCCTGATCCGGCGTTCCGCAAGCGGCTCTACGACACGGGCCTGACAGTGACCGAGTGGAACGTCCGCTCACGCCCGAACAACAAGGGCGCGCATCATATCATCTGGTTCGCTCAGAAGTCGTAGATCAGCGTCACGCGGCTCAGGGTGTCAGTTTGCACCGCCCCAGGCGGCGGGTTGCTGTCATATTCGACCGAATAGGAAAACCGCGCCTTCAACGTGCGATAGATCGTCGCATCGAGCCCGGTGACGAGGTCTATCGATGTGTTGCGCGAGTCGATGATGGCGATGGCTGAGCCGCCGGTTTCGGCCACCGCATTGGTGTCCTGCGTAAGCTTCAAACGGTCGGTGATGTTCCAATCGAAGTCGATACCGATCAGCCCCGCAATCCGGCTTTCGCTGCGACCATCGACGAAATCATTGAAGCGGAAAGCCGGGCCGGCTTTAAGCGACAGTTGCACATCATCCTTCTGCAACGCCTGATAGCCAATTCCGCCCGATATGGCGTAACGGGCTAAAAAACCCTGGAACCGGTCACGTTCATACTGCGCCAGCGCATAGGCGTAAAAGCGATCGGAGATTTTCACATTGGGTTCGTACCGGCCGAGAAATTGCTCTCGGGTGGTAACACCATTGGCACGCTGATAATCGACCCTGCCGGTCAGATTATGCCGCCAGTTGATCCCTTGCCGGGCGATTGTCAGGCCGGTTGTAATCCCGGTGTTTGACGAATTGCCGGTTGCGCGGAAGGCGCCGAATTCTCCTTTACCTGACCAGTTGTCGAATGGTCCGGCTGATCGAACCTTTGCCTCGCGTTCTGCCGCCTCGCTCGCCTTGCGGGCGGAAACTGCGGCCTCGAAGGTTGCCAACACGGCATCGATTTCTTCGGCGTCAGACGGGTTGGTCGTGCGGGCAAGCTCAGCAACAGTGCTGACTTTGCTTTCGTCGCCGGTGGCGATTGCTGCATTTATGATGGCACGCACCGACGGCGGCAGTTCGGCGCGCGCGGTGCCATGCTGGGTCGTCAGGCTGACGGCGAGCAAAGCTCCGGCGAAGCGAACTGCCTGTGCCATACTGGCCCCACCAAATCAGCGGACGCGCGGCGCACCGAAAGGCAGCGGCGGCGGCGGACGGCGCACCCCACGCGGCAATTGGGCCTGGTAGGCACGGCCGCAATGATCAACGCAATAAGGGAAGCCCGGGTTCACCTGCTCGCCGCAGAAGTGAAAGTCCGGTTCACCCGGATGGCCCATTGGCCAGCGGCACACTTTGTCCGACAAGTCGAGCAACGTGGTCTTGCCGGCGATTTCAGCGCTGGGTTTGGCCGGGACGAGGCGACGTGGCGGAGCGGGCGGGATGGGCGCCTGTTGATCGCCGGGGCCTTGCCGAAGGAAACCGCCAGGCCCGACCGACACGATCTTGGGGAGGTTCGCCTGCGGCACAGGAGCGGCTTGGGCAGAAGCTGCGCCGTCGGCCTGAGCCTCGCTGCGGACGGGCTGTGCAGGAGCGCGCGGTGCCGGACGTTCTGGCGCTTCGACGGGCGCAGTGCTGCGTTCGGCCGCCTCTGGCGCGCGAGCGGGTGCGGGGCTAGGCGCTGCCGGCTTCTTGACGGGAGCTGCAACTTTTTTCTTCTCGTTGGCCTTCACCGGCGAAGGGCGTGCCTTCAGCCCGAGGCGGTGCGCCTTGCCGATCACAGCATTGCGGCTGACGCCACCCAATTCCGTGGCGATTTCACTGGCAGTCGCTCCGCCTTCCCACATCTTCTTGAGCGTTCCGATGCGCTCGTCCGTCCAGCTCATATGTTCTACCTGTTTCCTGTGTCCGGCATCATTGCGGGTGGCGGTGCTTGTCAGGGGCGAGCCCGCGGCCTAGGCACCTTGGCCATGGCCGAAAACCTTCCTGCAAACCCGATCAACAACGCTGCTCCCGTGACTGAAATGACAGCTGATGACAAGACCGGCGGGAGCATCCGGTTTTCCCCGCGCGGCGTCCCGGTGATTACCGGGATCAATCGCGTTGGGCTTCTGGCCCTCTATATGAAGGAAGTGCGCCGGTTTCTCAAGGTCCAGACGCAGACGATCTGGGCTCCGGCCTTCACGACACTGCTGTTTCTGGTCATTTTCACCGTGGCGCTGGGCCGGGAAGGGCGTGAAGTGCTGGGCGTACCCTTCGCCAGCTTCGTTGCGCCGGGGCTGATCGTGATGGCGATGATGCAGAATGCCTTCGCCAATTCATCCTTCTCGCTGCTGTCTGGCAAGATGCAGGGGACCATCATTGATTTGCTGATGCCTCCGCTTTCGCCGGGTGAACTCATGGGCGGAATTCTGGCGGCGGCGATTACCCGAGCGATTGCAGTGGGCCTGTCGGTTGCGCTGGCTATGGCACTGTGGCCCGGGGTCTCGCTCGGATTTGCACACCCTTGGGCGGTAATTTGGTTCGGATTGATGGGATCGCTGATGCTGGCAACAGCGGGGCTTGCGACGTCGATTTGGGCCGAGAAATTCGATCACAACGCCGCCATCACGAATTTCATCATTGCTCCCCTGTCGCTGCTGTCGGGCACGTTCTACGTGATCGAAAACCTGCACGGGGCGTTCCAGGCGGTGAGCCGTGCCAACCCGTTCTTTTACGTGATTTCGGGCTTCCGCTATGGCTTTCTGGGCGCCAGCGACATCGGGTCTGAAGCCACTGTAATCGCGGCTGGCGGGGGTCTGCTGGTGCTTAATGCGGTGCTGGCGGCAGTTGTTTATGTGCTGTTGCGGAGCGGATGGAAGCTCAAGAGCTGAACCGGGCCGCTTCAAAGCCCACAGCGTGTCAGTGCGTCAGCGACGCCCGCATGCGGTAACGTCCATCCTTGAAGCTGTCGAACAGCTGGCGCACCGTGGGGTGATCAACAGGCCCGCCTTCTGAATCGGCAACCAGATTGCCCTGGCTGACATAGGCCACGTAGGACGAATCATCGTTTTCCGCGAGCAGGTGGTAAAACGGCTGATCGCGGCGCGGGCGAAGGTCTTCCGGGATGGATTCGTACCATTCCTCGGAGTTGGCAAACACCGGATCGATATCGAACACCACGCCGCGGAAGGAGAACAGGCGGTGGCGGACCACATCGCCGATCCCAAAGCGGGCACGGGTCTGGCGGGGCGCGATTATGGTGCGTCCGGCTTGGCTTGAAAAGAACTCTGCACGTTCCATGCCGGCAATATGGACCTTTGACGGCGCAAAACAAGCATGGCGCCTGAGGGCGCATTCGATATGCCCGATTTTTGTGCGGTGCGAGGTCTTGGCAAGCGTGCAGGCATGGGCTAACGGGCGCGCTTCCTGTCGCCTGCCGCTCTCGACCAGTGGCCATTCAGAAGGTGCGACCGGCCTCGCGGAGAGGTGGCAGAGTGGTCGAATGCGCCGCACTCGAAATGCGGTTTACCGGCAACGGTAACGTGGGTTCGAATCCCACCCTCTCCGCCATTTTCCGTTAGGAATGCGTCGCCATACGGTGCGATCGCACACCGCCCGGCATTCGGTGCCGCTCCTGGCCCTGAACCGCCAGAGTTTGTCACTCTGTTCTCTTGCAGGTCGGTAGCCTGCAGCGCGCGGATGTCATCAACCGTTCCGGTTATAAGGGTATGCCTTTCTCCGCTCATGGTGCGGCCTTCTGCGGTGAGATGCATCATCGAACGAAGATCTCACACTGCTCCAGATGCCGATGCAGTGCGTGGCCGCTCCATCTCTTTGGGGTGTTTTCGAGTGGCCCGCGATCTCGTGACAGATGCTTTGCGCGTTCCAAACCAAGAGATCGCGATTGAACATCGGTCAATCCCGAGTCGGCGCTCATGGCGGCGCAGCTTGACTGCAAAAAACAGATCAAACGGCTGACTGTTAACCATTTGCGTTAACGGTAAAGCCCCTATTCCCGGTGGAAGACGATAATAAACTCGCAAATAAATCAGTGTTCTAAAAATTAAGTTAGCGGGTTCGTGCCACTTTAGGCCGGATCCGATCGTAAACAGTTGTGTACTGTTAGCTATGTCAGGTAACATTGGCTTACAGTCTGACCGAGTCTCCCTAGGAGCGTGGCGGACGGCGGGATTGGAGTTTCAACGATCGGGCGACTGATCCGACGAGGGCCTTGGTTCCGGTAGTGTCGACGTTTCGGGGCAAACTCGCCTGCGTCGCTAGATCATTCGTTGCTTCGGCAACAAAGCAGGGGGGTGGGATGCGTAAGCTTCCCTTCATCATCGCAGCTGCGATTAGTGCGGCGACGTGCGTTGCCGCGCCAGCGGCGGCCCAAACCACAGCCTATGCGGCTGGGGACGGGGTCGCCGGGCCGATAGACATTCGTCTCTCGATTCCGGTCACAGCTTCTGTTGGGGGCCGCTGCAGCTTTGCTGCGGGGCGCGCCCCGTCAGGCGATTTCAACCAGCCCAACTTCGACGTGGTTGGCCTTGATTTCAGCGTACCGTTCGATCTCGAATGCACCGGACCCTCACGGGTGGCTGTGGTTTCGACAAACGGAGGTCTCAAGGCAGCGGGGACGGCGGTTCCCGGCTATTCGGCCCTCGCTCCCTACAACGTCACGCTCAACCTCGCAGGATCAAGCCTGACCGCTAGTGAAACCTGTTCCGCCGACACTCTGGTGCCGGGATCAACTTGCGCATTTCTCGGGCCGGCCACGACGGCGCAGGGCCTGCGGCTGGCCGGAGCTTCGCTCAATCAGACGGGGACCTCGCTCCGGGTCAGCGCAGCGCCTTACACGGCTCCGCTACAGCTCATCGAGGGTACCTATTCGGATACATTGGTCGTGACGGTTAGCGCTTCGCCCTAGCTTTTGGCGGCCCGAGTTCTTGCATCAAATTCAAATCGTAAATGTTCAGACTGAAGGATAGAGACATGAAGAAGCTTATCGGACTTTCCGTTGCAGCAGCGCTGCTCGCCTCGGCTTCGCCCGCTTTCGCTCAGGATGCGACCGTGACCGGCACCGTGAACATCACCGGTACCGTGGCTCCCAAATGCCTGGTTGTGCCGGGTGCAGGCAGCAACTTCACCGCCAACGTCGCACTTGGTGAACTTTCGCAGGCTGACGGCCGCCTGCGTACCGACCTCGCCTCTATCTTCCAGAGCGCTGGCGGTCCCGCTCTTGAGGCCCGCGTTGTCTGCACCACTCCAGCGCCGACCATCGCTATCGATGCCACGGCAATCACCTCAGGAGCGCCGGTAACAAGCGGCTACGCCAATCTCATCAACTTTACTGCCAACGTGGCTGTCGCAACCGTGAGCAGCGAATTGGCGTTCTCGAACAGCTCGACCGGTGCCCCGCTCGCGGCGACTCCGATCGGCGGCCGTCTTGCCAACAACGGCGGCAGCAACATCTTCATCACCGCCTCGAACTTTGCCACGCCGAACGTGTCTGACCTGCTTGTCGCGGCGACGGATTACACTGGCAGCATCGTTGTCGTGATCGCGCCTGGCGCCTGATCGATCAGCGGGAGGAATGACCATGCGTAAGCTTATTTCCGTAGCAGCCATTGCCGCGCTCTCCATCGGAGCGCCGGCCATGGCTCAGGACGCAACCGGAACCGTCAGCATTGACGGATCGGTGGCAGACCGCTGCCTGTTCACAACTGACAGCGCTGTGATCTCGGTCGGCGAACTGGCCCTCGGCGGCGCTGGCGCAACCGCAGGCCGGCTCGACGTGAGCAAGCTGGATGGTCAGACACGAACGCTGGTGGGCTGGTGCAACGGCACCGCTGCCACGATCGAAGTCGAAGCTCTTCCGCTGCTTAACACCAGCTTCGTCGGCACCCCACCGGCCGGCTTCGACCGGCGCGTGGACATCAATGCTGCTGCCCGTGCAAACAATGTCACGGCTTTGGACGGCTCGACCGTCGCCGGTGCTGGTGCGCCGGCTAATGTCGGACTGTTCGCCGGGGCGATCGACGTCACCCTTTCAAACTCCAGCACGCCCACCAACGGCCTTTTGATTGCCGGCACCTATGTCGGTGAGGTCGTGGTGACCTTGTCGCCGAATATCAGCTTCGGCGGCGAGTGACGGTCGGTGAATGAACCAAGGTAGTTAGCGATGCGACACGCAAGATCACTCCTTATTGCAGCCGTTCTGCTCTGCGCTCAGCCAGGCTGGGCGCAGGAGGCAGCGGCTGACAGCGGTGATGTCTCGGTCAACGGGCTTGTCGCTCCGCTGTGCATTCTTGGCTCACCCACGCCGGGTGTGATCGATCTTGGGCAGATGGTGAACACCTCAGGTCCCAGGATCGGCCGGATCGCGACCATTGTCGAACGTCAGGTCAGCCTCGCGAATTCGTTCTGCAACTTCGCCGGATCAACGGTAAGTGTCGAAGTCAGTGCCCTGCAACTGACGCAGGATGTGGCGGTGCAGCCTGGCTTTGCCCGTGCCGTCAACTTCTCTGCCAGTGCGGGCAACTGGGCAACAAGCCCAACGACGGCACGAAGCGCCGCTACTGCCGCTGGTGCAGCGGCCTCACAGACATCGACAGGTGCCGTGCAGACCTTGCCGCGCCTTGCCGACATCGGAGTGACACTTTCGGACTTCGCAGTTCCTGCGGATCTGCTGCTCATCTCCGGATCTTACCAGGGTGCGGTCGTCATAACCCTTGGCCCTGCCGCCTCCACGGGAGCAAATTAACATGCTGCACATCAAGCAATTGGCTTTCGCCACCATTCTTGGCGCTGCGACTATCGCAGCTCCGGCCTCGGCCCAGTCTACTGATAGCGAGAATTTCCGGGTCGTCGGCAACGTGCCTGCCTTGTGCACCGCGGGAACTGCGACCGGTGGAAACAGCACCATCGACCTCGGCGTACTTACGAACACGGCCACCGGCTTCTTAAGGACCGATTTGACCGCTCCGCCGCAGGTGATCACGGGTTCGTTCTGCAGCTCGCGGAGCACGATCCGCGTAGAGGCGACTCCGATGCTGGCGCAAAATTTCACTGCGGCTCCGCCTGCAGGTTTCTCGCGGACGGTGAATTTCGTGGCGACGGCAGCGGGCTGGACCACGACACCTGCGGTGTTCTCGACAGCGCAGGCCACCAATTCCGGCGCCACGCAAAGCCGCAACACGGCTTTCTCCGGTGACATCACCGTATCGCTCAGCAACTTCGCGACGGGTGGCGGCGAAACGCTGCGGCTTGTGGCGGACCGGAACTATCTCGGCACGGTTGTCGTCACCCTGACTGCGGTGGAGTAAAGTCATGCGCAGCCGGTTCATCATCCCCGCTACGCTGCTGGCCAGTCTGGCAGGTCCCCAGTGGGCTGCCTTGGCGCAGTCGACCGACACAGCGCGGGCGATCGACGTGACCGGCAGCGCGCCCCAGATCTGCTCGCTGCAGAGGCCCAATCTCGCCAACGCCAGTCCTGTGAACTTCACTGCGGTGACCGGGAACTTGTTGCAAATACAGACACTCGTCGACCCCACCACGCTTGCGGCGAATGCAGCGTCGGTCAATGTCTCGTTCGAGGCGTTCTGCAACTTCCCGCACCGCCTCAGCCTCGAATCCGAAAACAACGGGCTCTGGCAGACCGATGGCAGCATGAACCAGCCAGCGGACGGGTTTGCCTATGCCCTGCCTTATCAGGCCGAGGTGTCGTGGGCCGATCTTCGCGGGCAACTCGCCGCCGATGCGAACACGCGCCGGACGGTGGATGAGCGGCTGGAAGTCGATCAGGCAGCGGCGGGCGAAGTCGAGTTGACGATCCGGATCGAGCCGGGTGCATCGAACACGCGCATCAACGCGCCGGTCCTCGCAGGCTTCTACCGTGACACGATCCGCATAACTCTGGAGCCCCGCTGATGATCAGGCTGATTTTCTCCGGCATGGTTCTTGCCACTGCGATCGCGCCGGCGGCGATGGCGCAGGAGCTCGCGGCGGCGCGGCAGGAGCTTGAGCTTGTTGCCCGCGCAGAGCCTGCCTGCGTTGCACGTGCGCCCTCGGCCGTGGCCGGGACGAACGCCAGCTTCAACCCTTCGATCGACAGCGGCGGCGAAATCCGCATCGTCCAGATGGTCGATACGGTGAATGCGGAACCAATTCCGACATCGATCACCTTGGCCATTCCTGTCGTCTGCAACTCATCGCACCGGGTCTCTTTGCGGAGCCAGAACGGTGGGTTGCTTCGGGATGCCGGCGATCGTCAGCTCCGCCAGTCGCGCAACGGGTTTGGCGAGTTCGTACCGTATCAGGTGGCCGTCGCGTGGGCCGGTCAGCAACGCAATTCGAGCAGCGAAGATGCAGGGGCAATGTCATTCGACGTTCCCCGCGGCGCTGCTGGAGACGCGACGTTCAGTTTCGAAATGCCGGGAGGCGGCGGAGCATTGGTCGCGGGCCGCTATTCCGACGCCATCATATTTGAGTTTGTGCCCGCCAACTAAGCGGCGGCATCGAGGGGCCTCTGATGAAAAAATTTCTGTCCGCGCTGATCGTGGCGGCGCTTGTCTTTGTGACGAGTCCCAGCATTGCCTTGGCGATGACGGTGCAGCCGGTCATGATCAACCTCAACACCAGTGGCCGCGGAATGAGCCAGGTTGTCACCGTTGAGAACACTTTCGCGACGGCACTGCCGGTCGAACTGCGCGTTCAGGAATTGAAGGTTACGGAAAACGGCGTGGAGCTTACCGGGGTGGATCCCGGCGATCTGCTTGTCTTTCCGCCGCAGGCCCTGATTGAACCCGGCCAGACACAATCTTTCCGTGTCCAGTATGTCGGCGAGCCCGACCTTGCCGCAAGCAAGCACTATTACATCACCGTCGCTCAGTTGCCCGTACAGCTTCCCGAAGGGCAGTCTGCCATCCAGATCCTCTATAATTTTCAGGTTCTGGTCAGTGTTGCACCCAATGGTGCAAAGCCGGCTCTGGCTATCCAGTCGGCCAGCGTGGCGAGCAATGCCGAAGGCAAGCCGGTCCCGGTCATAACGGTCAGCAATGCATCCGCAGCGCATGGCTACCTTTCGAACGGACGGCTTCGCATCATCCAGAAGGATGCGGACGGGAAGGAAATCTTCCGCCGCTCGCTTTCGGGTCCGGAAATTCAGCAGACCATCGGCTTCGGTCTGATCGGGGCCAATCAGAATCGTGTCGTCCAGATTCCCGTCGAACTGCCTTCCGAGGGCGGGACCGTCGAAGCGACGTTCACAGCGGAAAGCTGATAACATGAACAGGGGGGGGCTCTTTCAAGTCATACTGTTCCTGGGCGTAAGCTCGGGAGCAATGTCGTCAGCTCTGGCGCAAAACGGGACGCAGCCGGCCGGCAACGTGCCTGCTGCGGCACCTGCTCAAGCGGTACGGATCAATCCGACCGGCAGGACTATATCGCTCACCGTACCAAGTAAGGATGGCGCCAATTACATCGGCGACATCCCGGTGACGATCAACCCGGATGACACCATCGAGCTGCCGACGCGGCGGACACTTCAGCTTCTTGGTCTGTTGCTTGACCCAACGTTTTTCAACACGCTGGAGACGAGCTTCCGCTCGAAGCCCAGCATCACCCTTCGCGACCTTGAGCCGCTCGGCATCAGCTTTGTCTACGATCCGCAGACGATCGAACTGACATTCCGTTTGCCGACGGAGCGGCGGATTGCCCGATCCGTCATTGTCAGCCCGCTCGAGCGGGAGCGCCGCGGCGATGTCGTCGCGCCGGCTGATTTCAGCGCTTACGTCAACGTGCGCGGGAACTTCGATTATGTGCACGCGGGCGGGGATCAAGGCTTTGCCACCCCGCTGATGCTGCTGGACGGAGCAACGCGGCTTGGTCCGGTCGTGCTGGAATCCGAAGCGATCTGGCAGCCGGGCGCAAATGGTGTCGACTTCCAGCGCCTCGGCACCCGGATGGTCTTCGACGATCAGCAGAATCTGATCCGCTGGACGGTCGGCGATCTCCAGACCCTGGCGCGCGGCTTTCAGGCGGCACCGGATATTGCGGGTATCTCGCTCTTCCGCTCTTACGGGGTGCTACAACCGCAACGCATCATCCGCCCGCGCGGAGACCGTACCTTCAGGCTTGACCGTGCTTCGGCCGTCGAGGTGGAGATGAACGGACAGATTGTTCGCCGACTCCAGCTTAATCCCGGCGTCTACGATCTGCGGGACTTCCCGTTCACGCAGGGCGCCAACAACATCAAGCTGTCGGTCATCGATGACAGCGGTCGTTCGGAAGTCCTGAACTTCAATCTCTTCATCGACCAGACCCAGCTGGGCGCAGGTCTCAGCGAATTCGGGGTCTATGCAGGGGTCAGGGCGCCGCTCAGCCCCGAAGGTCCGGACTATTCTGACGATTACATCTTCTCTGGCTATTATCGCCGCGGGATCAACGATTACCTGACGCTGGGTGTGAACTCACAGTTCGATGCGAATTCACGCCAGGTCGGTGCCGAAGCGGTGCTTGGCACAGCTCTCGGCACCTTCGGCGGTAACCTTGCTCTTTCGGATTTCGATGGCGCAGGCACCGGTTATGCGGGCACTTTCACCTTCCAACGGTTGATCCAGCGAGCGGACGGACAAGCGGATACGTTCAACCTGTTCTTCGAAAGGCGGAGCAGGAATTTCGGACCAGTCAGCGATTTCTTCATCGAAAACCCGTTCGCCTTCGAAGCCGGCGGCGGGTATTCGCGCTCGTTCGGCGCGGCACTGTTTGCCGGGGTCGATGCGCGTTTCTCAAAGGGGCGGGAGGAACAGCGCGACCTGCACACCTATCGACTTAACGCCGGCTATCGAATCTCGCCGCTCGCCAACCTCGTCGGCGATGTCCGGTATGAACGCGACGGGCGCGGCGACAGGGTTGCGGCTTTCGTGTCACTGACCATGCGGTTCGGCCGCTACACGACCGGCCGTGCGGACTACGACACGCAGGACAACCGTTCGCGCCTTTCGTTCCAGACAGTCGATGGCCAAGGGGTGGGCGCCTACAACGTGACGGCCGATGTGGATCGGTCCGACATCAGTTCGGGTTTCAACTTCAACGGTAACTTCATCGGCAACCGGGCCGAGCTGGGTGTTACCCACTTCGGCACGTTCCTAGACACATTCGGTCAGCGGACGAGCCAGCGGACGAGCATGCGGGCCGGCACCTCGATTGCATTTGCAGATGGCGCCGTGTCGGTAGGCCGTCCGATCTTCGATAGCTTTGCAATTGTCACCCCGCACAAGTCCCTGAAGAAAACCGACGTCCAGCTCGAACCATCGCCGTTTGGCCGTGTCGCCAACACTGGCCTGCTTGGCGCGGCCACACAGCCGAACCTGAGTTCCTATGTCGACCGGACGGTCACCATTGATGCTCCGGAATCGGCAACCGGTACGGATCTGGGCCAAGGCTCGTTCAAGTTGTTCCCCAGCTATCGCAGCGGATACAAGTTGGTGGCAGGTTCGGATTACAGCGTAACCGCGCTCGGCACGATGACCGACGTGGACGGCGAGCCTGTGGCGCTCGTCACCGGCAGCGCTTACGAAGTGAGCAAGCCGGATCGACCTGCGGTCACGGTCTTTACCAATCGTCAGGGCCGATTCGGGGCCACGGGTCTTGCACCCGGCAAATGGCGGATCGAGATGCTTGACGCGAAGCGCACGGTCTTTGAAATCGAAATTCCCGAAAGTGCTGAAAACATCGTTCGACTTGGCGATATTACGCCGGTGAGGAACTGACCATGCAAACCAAAAACATTCTGATCCGCTCAATCGCTCTGGCAGCCGCCTCGTTCGGTTTGGCGCCTGCGGCACACGCGCAGACCACGTCGTGCGGTGTCCAGGGCAGCTCGACAGCGGCGCAGGTGATCTATGATCCCTTCAATCCAGTCGGTCTGCAGCCCACCACGATCACGCTCAATTTGACCCGTGTGAACAATTCAGGCGGCGGTGACACCCGGATTGTGAATTTTTACCTGAGGAGCCGGAGCACCGTCGCCGATGGTAGTTCCATTGTCCCCATCGCCGCGACAGGAAGTATTCAGGTCGAAGGGCTTAATCAGAACATCTTCTATGATTTCAATGCACCGGCCCCAATCGTTTCGCCAACGACCATCAGTCCGAGCGCAACCCAGCGCTTTCTCAAGATCGATTTTACGGGTGGGAACGCAGGATCGGACGTTGCGCAAGTCACCTTCCGTGTGACGCTGCCATCAAACCTTGATGTCAACGCAGGTGCCAGTCTCGCGTTCGATGCCTTTTTTGGCTGCAACATCCAGGGTGGGCGGGACAATGGTCGGCAGCAACTTGGCAGCTTCAGCAATGCCGTTGTGTTCCCGATCAAGATCGTCAGTGCGCTTCAGGCAAGCTACGCTGGCACTGCTCTCGATTTCGGTGAGGTAGGCGACAAGACGACGACCGAAGTTCTGGCCGCACCGACTGCCTATACGACGCCGATCAACAACCATGTGCGTGTGCGGAGTTCGGGCCCCTATTCGGTGAGCCTGTCTTCGGACAATAATTACCGCCTCACGTTCCCGGGAGGCAATCTCGGGACTGGATCGAACGTGCTCAATTACAGGGTGCAGTTCCTGGGCCAGACCCGTAGCGCCGCCAACCCCGCCTTCACCACGGTGACGTGCCAGCGCGCAGGGGTGCCAGCCCAAGAGGCTGACATTCTCCCCGTGACTGCAACTCTTCTTGAGGGCGGGATCGGCAAGCTTGTGTCACCGACCTATTCGGATAACCTGACGGTCACCGTGACCCCGTTGCTCGTCGGGGCACCCTCTCAGGTGGTTTGCCCTGGCTTATAGGGGCTGGATGCGGAACGAGATCGAGCCGCCCTTCGCCTGTCCGGGCACCTCAAGATCCAGCGACCGCAGGGCAATGCCTGCCTGCGCCGTTTGGACGATCCGAACGCTGCCTGACTTATCGAGCGGGATTGCCACGCCGTCGACCACCAATGCGCCCTTCGCAAGGTTGGGCGAGTAGTCTGCGTGAATTGCATAGCCACCGGGGCTATTGCAGAATTCGCGCATCGATCCGAGCGAGACCCGGCCATCGACCGGCTGCGACTGGGTCCCGTCGATGGACGTCCGGCAAATGACCGGCACGAACCCGCTGATCCCGATTCTGACATCACCAGACTGCGCGTCGATACCGGAGAGAGCTCCGGTCGCGGGCGCCGACAATGCGAGCAATGACAGGGCTACTACAAGTGCCTTGGTTGCCATGGACACTTCTCCATAAAGCGTGAACTACGGTCACACTTATAAAGCGCAGTGCTCAAGAGATGGTTCGCACGAATGGTTAACGCAATTTAACCATCGATGCTGAACAGGCCGCTTATAAAAGAAGCAATTGGAAGGTGCCCCGGAAGATTGGTTTGTAATCGAACGGCGCTAAGAGAATACACTTTAGCCGGATACGTATCTTTCTCAAACGTAGGATATCCGTGCAGCCGCTTTTGCCAGCGTGATTGCAATATGCAGGCGGTCCGCCGCGGCACCGCGCGATCAAGCTGAGAGCAGCTCATGTCAGCCATTTGGGCCGTCAGTGGTTAAGCATAAGCCGTTTGAATTCCGTGTCCGCATCGCCCCGGCACCGCACCGCGGGTCTCAGCCCCCCAGTTCCCTGAGCAGCCGGTACCAATGATCCAGCCCGCCGTAAAAGCTCTCGACAGCCAGTCGTTCGTTGAGACCATGGGCGAACATATCTTCAGGCCTGCTCGCCGCGCCGGAGATCGCCACGGTGGCATAACCGCGCGCGCGGTAATGCATACCGTCTGTACCGCCGGACTCCATGTATGGTTGGATCGGCAGTCCGGGATAGCGGGCATCGATGGTCTTGCGCAGTGCCGCCATGACTTCACGGGGGACCGCGGATTCGGGGCTTTCGGTCACGTCCGTTGCCAGCTTGAACTGCACCGCATCACTGGCCACCACCTGCCGGAGCATGGCTTCAGTCGCGCCCGCGCCCACGCCCGGGAATATCCGGCAATTGACTGTGGCGGTTGCCGATTGCGGCAGCGCGTTTTCGGCATGGCCTGCCTTCAGCATGGTCGCAACGCAGGTAGTGCCGAGCGTTCCCACGGTTTCGGGCGTAGCGCGCAGCACGGCAATGGCCGCCTCGTCCGCCGGATCGGCAGCAAAAGCGCGCATCGCACTGCCCACTTCGCCCGGCGTGATCTGCCCCAATGCACCCAGGAACGACCGGGTCAGCGGGGTAGCCTGCACCGGGAAGCGGTGTGCAGCAATCCGCTGCAAGGCATCGGCCAGTTCGTAAATGGCGTTGTCCTTGCGCGGGCGTGAAGAATGGCCGCCGGGGTTGGTGACGGTTAGTTCAAAGGTAGCAAAGGTCTTCTCCGCCGCCTGCACCGCCATCGCCAGCGGCTTGCGATCAGGCGCCAGAGTGATCCCGCCAGCATCTGAATTGAGCACATAGGCCGGATCGATATTCGCAGCGACGTAATCGGCCTGCGCGCGGGTGGAGATCATGCCGGTCTCTTCATCGCCGGAAAACACCAGATAGAGATCGCGGCGCGGGCTCCAGCCTTCCTTCTTCAACCGGATGAAGGTCTGGACCAGATTGGTGATGCCATATTTATTGTCGGTTGTGCCGCGCCCGAAGAAATACCCGTCCTGTTCAGTCAGGGTGAAGGGTGGCAACACCCAGTCTTCTGCCAGCGCATCGACGACATCCATATGGCCCAGGAGCACGATCGGCTTGCGCCCGTCCGGCTTGGCAGCGGCAAGGCGGACGATCAGGCCCTGCACCTTTTCGCCCGCGCTGTCGTAATCGCTGACCATGATATCGACATCGGCGAATCCGGCCTGCTTCAGCCTGTTGACGAGGTAAGCGACCATCTCAGGCGTCTTGGCCTGCCCACGCGCCGTTCGGATCGCGATGATGTCACGGTAGATGTCAAAGGCCTGCTGCTGGTCGGCGGTCAGCGGCGCGCGGCCAGCCGCCTGGGCCGGAGCTGTGGGGGCCAACATGGCTGCGGCGAAAGTCAGCGCGGTCAGTGCCTTTTTCATCATTTTTCCTTCCCGATCGGGGGTGTCATTCGGCAGGAGCAAGCAGGCTGGACAGGTTCATCCAGTCATCCTCGCCAATCGGATCGCCCGGTGGCACGGTGATCATGCGCGGCAGGCTGGCGGCCAGTTTCTCCCGCTGTTCAGGATCAAGCAGCCGCCGCGACAGGCTGAGCGACCAGGCGCGTTCGGCCCCGACCGCTTTTCGCTTTGCCAGCATCGCGCCGATGTCATTGAGCTTCTGGTCGAGCGCGGCTGCGACTTCCGGTGTTGTGTCCGCCCGGCGCGCGACCTGCGCCATCGTCGCCAGTGTCCGATAGGCGATGCGGCGGCCCAGATCGTCTCCGGTCGATACGAGCACAGTGTTGGCCAACCGGTCGAGCAACTCCGTCACGCTCAGCGCGGCCGTGTTACCCTGTTGCTGCACCACCAGCCGCGCCAGCCGACGCGGAGCGAGCAAGGTCTGCGTGGTCAGCTGCGCTGCGGCGTCGGCGGCTACCAGCGGATCAAACACCGGCCCTCCGGCGTTTGCGAATATCTCGGTCTCATATTGACGGTCTGTCGTGCCGTTCTGCGCTGCGGATAGCAGCCCGGTCAGGGCAGGGGGGACGCGCAGCACTTCGGGCCGGAGCGTTGCCAGCACCGCCTCCAACGCCGCGCGCTGTTGCGACGGAGCGACGGGACTGGCGGCCTCGCTCCCGCTGCCATTGAGGGCATAGGTGTAGTCGGCCCCGCCAATCGCCTTGGCCGCGGCGACGAGCTGGTAGCGGTGGAGCAGCCACAAGGGCACGAAACGGCGACGCAGATTGGACACCGGCTCCCCCGGGCTTAGCGCGCTCAGCCCGAAGCGCGCCAACGCCGCAGCCCGCACCGTCATCAGCCGGTTCAACTCGGTCACCGGATCGGCACCGTCGTCCCACAAACCGCCCCACACATAGCTGGCGTCGGCAGCGCGGGCGTTGTCATCCTGCACATAGCGGTACCGCCCCGCAGCGTCTGCCGTCTCGCGTTCGTCCGCATCGGCATACAGCCAGCGGACTGTAGCTACATCCCACTCCCCAATCCCCTTCGCATAAGCATCGGACAGGTCTGGCTTGCCATCTGCAAGGCCAATGCGCGGCGGCGGATAGTCCATGACCGAGGCGCGGTCCTGCGTGCTGGCGGCAAAGTTATGGGCAAAACCAAGCGTATGGCCGACCTCGTGCGCGCCCAATTGCGCCAGCCGGTCGAGTGCGACCTTGACCGGATCGTTCGGTCCGCCGCTGTTCAGCTCTCCCGCACCGACCAGCGCCTGGAAGATCTGAATGTCTTGCCGTGCCCGCAGTGATCCCAGAACCACCATACCCTTGACGATTTCACCGGTGCGCGGATCAACGATCTGCTGTCCATAGGCCCAGCCGCGTGTGGCCCGGTCGACCCAGTTGACCATGTTGTACCGCATGTCGAGCGGATCGGCGCCTTCCGGCAACATCTCTGCCCGGAAAGCATCAATGAACCCGGCGGCGTCGAACGCATCGTTCCACCAGCCGATCCCCTCGATCAAGGCCGATCGGACGGGTTCGGGAGTGTTGCGGTCGAGATAGAAGGTGATCGGTTTCTTGACGCGCGACCGTGGAGCAGCCGGTTCAAGCTTCTCCAGGCGGAACCTGTTCGCCATGTCATAGACGACCGGAGCGCCCAAAGGTGCGGAGAAATCCACCGCCTGCGTCGCAAAGCCGCCCAGCCGCGGATCGAAGCGTCGGGGCGTAAAGCCCGGCTGCGGGAGGCGCACAAAGCTGTGGTGAACGGTTAGCGTGACCTTCTTGGGTTCAGGAGCAATATTGTCGACTTCAATTCCCGGTTTGTCGGAGGTGAAGGTCTGTATGGCGTCCACTTCAAGATTGTCGGGAAACAGCCGGACCGAAGATCGGAAGAGCACAC
>JBEQBX010000034.1:0-29376 GCA_041639595.1 Porphyrobacter sp. | reverse complement strand
GGCGAGCGCGATGCCCATGAAGCTGTCGGCGGTAAGGCTTGCCCCCCCGACCAGTGCCCCGCCCACTTCCGGCACGGCAAAGATTTCCGCCGCATTATCCGGCTTGACCGATCCGCCATACAGGATGCGAACTTCGGCGCCTTGTTCTTCACCGAACAGTTCGATCAGCAATGCGCGGATCACTCCGTGCATCTCTGCGATATCGTCGGTGGTGGCGGCATTGCCGGTGCCTATCGCCCAGATCGGTTCATAGGCGACGGTCAGCCGCTCGGCCACGTCGGCAGGCATCAGGTCTGCAGGCGGCAATGATGCTTCAAGCTGGCCCTTCACGAACGCCACAGCCTGCCCCGATTCGCGCAACGCCGCACTTTCACCGCAGCACATGATGATGCGCAGGCCTGCCGCCAGCGCGGCTTGGGCCTTGGCGCGCACCAGGGCATCGCCTTCAGCATGGTCCTGCCGGCGTTCGGAATGGCCAAGGATCACGAACTTCGCGCCCGCATCGGCGATCATCGCGGCCGAGATATCTCCGGTATGCGCGCCGCCGTCCTGATCGTGGCAATCCTGCGCGCCGACAGCGATCTGTTCCGCCTCCCGATGGATCGGGTGAATAAGCGTGTACGGCGGCGCAAGTGCGACCTCCACTTTCATGTGGCGCTGCGCCGCACGGTCGATGGCGCGGGCTTCCGACAGCATGGCACGGGTGCCATGCATCTTCCAGTTTCCGACGATATAGGGTCGGCGGGTCATGATGTTTTCTGCACTTCCTGCAAATTGAGAGGGATAGGCTCGGCGTGCATTGATTCTGTCTTTTACTTTATAGCGCCGGGGCCGCGTCCGCTAGCCGAGGCGGCGCAGCTAGTCAAAAGCGTCGAGACCTGTTGCCGCGCGGTCGCAGGGCCTATAAAGCGCGTGCGCGCCGCGTCCTTGCGGCTTCTTGCCCGGGACCCATGGTCTCGTCTTCAGCCAGCCTCTGATGGGGTCCAAACGCTCATGATTTCGTTCTTTCGCCGCTTTTTCGCCTCGAAAATCGGCCTGCCCATTGTCCTTGCGTTTCTGGCGCTGATGGCGCTTGCCTTTGCGGCTGCGGACATCTCCGGCAACACCTTTGGCGGGGTTTCGAATAGCGACCGGATGGCCGTGGTGGGCGGTGAAGCGATTCCGATTTCTGACCTGACCGTGGCCGCCAACACCGCACTTGATCAGGTGCGGCAGCAAAACCCTACCCTGACCATGCCCGAATTCGTGGCCGAAGGCGGTTTTGAAGCAGTGATCGATCAGTTGATCGACCGCTTCACGGTTGGTGAATATGGCAACAAATATGGTCTTCGCGCGGGCGAAAATCTGGTGAACAGCGAAATCCTCAAGATTCCGGCATTCCAGGGTCTGACCGGCAGCTTCGATGAAAAGGCCTATGTCGCCGCCTTGCAATCGCGCGGGCTAAATGATGCGATCTTCCGCCGCGATCTGGCCGACGGTCTGATCGAACAGCAATTGCTGCGTTCGGCGGTGGCCGCGCCGCAATTGCCAGAAAAGATCGCCCGTCAATATGCCGCGCTGGTGCTGGAAAAGCGCAAGGGCGAAATTGCGCTGATCCCCAGCGCCGCCTATGCCCCCACCGGCGCGCCGTCCGATGCGCAGCTGGCCGCATGGTACAAGGACAACCGCACGCAGTTTGTTCGTCCGGAACGGCGCACCCTGCGCTTTGCGGTGTTCGGTTCGGACGGCCTGAAGGTCAATGATGTCCCGACCGCCGCCGAAATTGCCGAACGTTACAAGCGCGATGCTGCCAAATATGCGGCGAGCGAAAAGCGCGCCGTGACCAGCTTCGTGGTACCCACGCAGGATGCCGCCAAGGCGCTGGCCGCGCGCATCCGCGGCGGTGCCTCATTGGAAAGCGTTGCACGGGAAGCGGGGTTCACCGCCTCAACGTCGGAACCGCGCGAGCGTGACGCAATGGCGGGCGCCACCAGCCCTGCCTTCGCGCAGAACGCCTTCAAGGCCGCGCAGGGCGGCGTAATCGATCCGGCACAGGGCACCTTGGGCTGGTATGTCGCGCGAGTGGACAAAATCGATCGCATCGCTGCACGCACGCTTGCGCAAGCAACCCCGGCCATCACCGAACAGCTTACCGGAGAAAAGCGCATTGCCGGTGTAGCCGATCTGGTGTCCGAAATCGAAGGCGAGATCGACGGCGGCACCGCGCTGGCCGAAGTCGCCAAGGCTTACGGTCTGAAGGTCGAGACGACCCCGGCGCTGCTCGCCAACGGGCAGGCCTTCGGACAGCCGCAGGTGCAAATTCTGCCGCAGCTTGTCCCCGTGCTGAAGACCGCGTTCCAGATGGAAGAAAGCGAACCACAGCTGGCTCCGGTGCCGGGCGAACAATTCGTGATCTTCGAAGTTGCACGCATCGACGAAGCCTCCGCCCCGCCGCTTGCAGAAGTGCGGGAAGGTGCGATGGCCGCTTGGAAGCGCGCACAGGGCGCGATCCTCGCCAAGCAGGCAAGCGAGCGGATCGTTGGCAAGGTGCGCAGCGGAATGCCGCTCGCCCAGGCGCTCGCGGCAGAAAACAAGGCCGGCTTCCAACGTGAGCCGATCGATCTGGAACGCCGCCAGCTCCTCGCCCAATCGCAGGGTCGTGTCCCGCCGCCGCTGGTGTTGATGTTCAGCATGGCCGAAGGCACCGCCAAAACGCTCGAAGGGCCGCGCGATCTGGGCTGGTACGTTGTCAATCTTGAAGACATCAGCACCCTGCCGCTCGACAAGGAAGGCACGCTGATTACGCAAACCCGCGAGCAGCTGGGCGGCGCGCTGGCGGATGAATATCGCAGTCAGGCCACCGCTGCGATGCGCAAGGAACTGGGCGTCACCCGCAATGATGCAGGCATCGCTGCAGTGCGCAAGCAGCTCATCGGCGAACAGTAAGCGCAGGCTTGAACAGGTCGTGACAATATCAGCAGCAGGTCTGCCTGAAAACGCCGCCAACGCCGCCGCCATGCTGGCTGAAGGTCGCGCGGCGTTGGTGTGGCGGCGCATTATTGCCGACAGTGATACGCCGGTGGGGGCGGCGCGGCGGCTGATCGTGCCGGGGCGCGGTGATTTCCTGCTGGAAAGCGTCGAGGGCGGCGAGGTGCGGGGGCGTTACAGCCTGTTGGGGATTGATCCCGATCTGGTGTTCCGGGCGAAGGGCAACAGCGCGGAAATCAACCGCGACTGGCGATCGGACCCCAAGGCATTTGCTCCGCTCCCCGGCGACGCGCTGGCGGAGCTGCGCAGCCTTGCTGCCGCCTGCCGGATCGACCCGATGTCCGAAGGCCTGCCACCGGCGCTGGCCTGCCTTGTCGGCTATCTGGGTTATGAAACCATCGGCCTTGTCGAAACCCTGCCGCGCGCTGCCGACGGCCCGCTCGATCTGCCGGACATGCTGTTTGTGCGTCCCACGGTCATTCTGGTGTTCGACGGGCTGACCAACGCGCTGTTCGCCATCGCGCCGATCTGGGAAGCGGCCAATCCGCAATCGGCGGTTGAGCGCGCGGGCGATCGGATCGATGCGGCGCTCAGCCAGCTGGGACAGGCGATGCCCGCCAGCCCCACCGACGCCGTGCCGGATACCCTGCCCGACCTCGCCCCGGTGATCGCGCCCGATGATTACAAGGCGATGGCCCTGCGCGCCAAGGACTACATCCTTGCAGGCGATATCTTCCAGGTGGTGCTGGCCCAGCGGTTCACCTGTCCCTTCACCCTTCCCCCGCTGGCGCTGTACCGCGCGCTGCGGCGGGTGAACCCTTCGCCATTCCTCTATTTCCTCGATCTGCCGGGCTTTGCGCTGGTTGGTTCTTCGCCGGAAATTCTGGTGCGTGTGCGTGAGGGAGAAGTCACCATCCGTCCCATCGCGGGGACGCGGCCGCGTGGGCTGTCTCGCGAGGATGATGTCGCCAACGAAGCCAGCCTGCTCGCCGATCCCAAGGAGCGCGCCGAACATCTGATGCTGCTCGATCTGGGGCGCAATGACGTCGGCAGGGTCGCAGCGGCAGGCACGGTCGAGGTCACCGACAGCTTCACCATCGAACGATACAGCCACGTCATGCACATCGTCAGCAATGTCGTCGGGCAGCTCGATCCAGCCAAGGACGCGTTGGACGCTTTGTTTGCAGGCTTTCCGGCAGGCACCGTATCAGGCGCGCCGAAGATCCGGGCCTGCGAGATCATCGCCAGCCTCGAACCGGAAACGCGCGGCGCCTATGCTGGCGGGGTCGGCTATTTCGCGCCCGATGGAAGCCTTGATAGTTGCATCGTGCTGCGCACCGCCGTGGTCAAGGACGGGGTGATGCACGTGCAGGCGGGCGCAGGGATCGTGGCCGACAGTGACCCCGATTACGAATTGGCCGAATGCCGCGCCAAGGCCGGCGCATTGATCGCCGCCGCGCGTGAAGCGGTGCGCGTTGCAGGCGAACCGGGGTATGGCCAATGAAGCGTCAGATAATTTTGGCCGCTTGCGTGATCCTTGTCGGCTGTTCCGAAGCGCCCGCGGGCGAAGCGGTCGTCGCTGTCAATCTCGACGGGTCGGAGCGGGCGGAAAGCCCCGCGCCCTCCCCCACAGCGACCGCACCTGCTGCAAATTCGGCGTGCCGCGCAGTGGTGTTCGAACAGGCGGCGCTCACCCATTGCGTTGCCGATCCCGCCCAGCACCGCATCGACATGGCAAACATTGGCGCGGACAAACAGCCGTTCGGATCACTCTCCGCCTTTGCGGCCAGTATTGATCAAGCCACCATTGCCTTTGCCGTCAATGGCGGGATGTATGGCGATGACCTGAAACCTGTCGGTTACTTTGTCCAGAACAGTAAGCGGCTTGCCGAACTGAACCGCGCCAATGGCGACGGCAATTTCTACATGAAACCCAACGGGGTGTTCTTTGGCTCCGGCGGATCATGGCGCGTGATGGGCAGCAACACATTCTTCAACACCGTGGGTGACCGTCCGGCATTCGGCACCCAGTCCGGCCCGCTGTTGCTGATCGACGGCAAGCTCCACCCCGAAGTTCAGGACGATGGCCCGTCAAAGGCGATCCGCAACGGCGTGGGCGTGGACGCGAGCGGCAAGGCGCATTTCGTCATCTCCGACGTGCCGGTCAGCTTCGGCCAATTGGCGCGGTACTTCCGCGACGATTTGAAGATCGCCAATGCGCTCTATCTGGATGGGCAGATCTCGAGCCTGTGGGACCCGGCGAGCGGGCGTCAGGACAAGGGCCGGGTTGGCCCGATTATTGTGGTGACGAAACGTGAAAAGGCCGCGGCACAATGACCTCCGCTCCCCAAATCCTCGTGATCGACAATTACGACAGCTTTACATTCAACCTCGTCCATTACCTGATGGAACTGGGAGTCGAGGTGCGCGTCGAGCGCAATGACGCGCTGACCGCCACCGAGGCGCTCGCTACCGGCTCGGCGGGATTCCTGATCTCGCCTGGCCCGTGCACGCCGAACGAAGCGGGCATCAGCCTCGATATGGTGGCGGCCTGTGCCGACGCGCAGCTGCCCCTGATGGGCGTGTGTCTGGGGCATCAGGCGATCGGGCAGCATTTCGGAGGGACCGTCCAGCGCGGCGGTTTGATGCATGGCAAGACATCGCCGGTCACCCATGACGGGTCCGGCGTCTTCGCAGGCCTGCCCAGCCCTTTCATCGCCACGCGCTATCACAGCCTTGAAGTGGTGAACGTCCCGGCCGAGCTCGTCGCCAATGCCCATGCCGACACGCCGGGGGTGGATCGCCCCAGCGTCATGGGATTCCGTCACGCGAGCCTGCCCATCCATTCGGTGCAGTTCCATCCCGAAAGCATCGCCACCGAGCACGGCCATGCATTGCTCGCCAATTTCGTGCGGGCCTGCGGTCTGGAGCCGGTGATGCCCGCAAGGCTGACGGCATGAGCCTGCTTCCCGATGTGTCAGCGGCGCTTTCCGAAGCCGAGGCTGAAGAAGCGTTTGGCGTATTGCTGGACGGTGCACCGTCCGAAGACGAGATTGCCGCATTTTTGGTTGCCCTGTCGGCACGCGGGGAAACGGCGGATGAAATCGCAGGCGCGGCACGTGCGTTGCGGGCGCGTCTTATTCCGATCAACGCACCCAAAGGCGCGATCGACGTGTGCGGCACGGGCGGCGATGGGCATCACACCCTCAACGTCTCCACCGCGGTCAGCTTGGTGGTCGCGGCTTGCGGGGTGCCGGTCGCCAAACACGGCAACCGTGCCGCCAGTTCCAAGGCAGGTGCGGCCGATACGCTGGAGGCGCTCGGCCTTGATATGGACGCGGCCGGGCGCACCGCGGAACGCACGCTCGCCGAAATCGGCATCTGTTTTCTCTTCGCCAAGAACCACCATCCCGCGATGGCACGCATCCAGCCCATCCGGGTGCGGATTGGCCAGCGCACGATCTTCAACCTGATGGGGCCGCTGTCCAACCCCGCGAAGGTCAAAAGCCAGTTGATCGGCATCGCGCGGCCTGCCTATGTGCCGATCTATGCGGGCGCGATGGCGCGGCTTGGTACCGGCAAGTCGCTGATCGTTTCGGGCGATGAAGGCCTCGATGAATTGAGCCTTGCCGGCGGCAACGAGGTCGCGGTGGTCACCGGCAACGCCTTCACCATGGAGCGCGTGGATGCCTCGGCGGCGGGCGTTGCCCATGCTCCGATCGAAGCGATCCGCGGCGATGATGCACACCACAACGCTGCCGCGCTCAAGGCGCTGTTGATGGGCACGCCTGGCCCCTATCGCGATGCGGTGCTGTTCAATGCGGCAGGCGCGCTGACGGTGGCGGGCCTCGGCAATGACTGGCGGGAGCGGGCGGGTCTGGCGGCAGAGGCGCTCGATTCCGGAGCCGCGATGGCGCTGCTGGCACGCTGGATCGATTTGGCCCGGTGAGCAAAAAGTGAGAGATATGAACAAGCTCGAAGAAATCTGCGCCGCCAAGCGCGATATCGTCACCGCGCGCAAGCTGGCGATCAGCGATGCACACCTTGCACAGGCGACCCGCATCCAGACTGCCCCCCGCGGATTCGAGGCTGCCCTGCGCGCCCGCGCTGCCGATGGCTTTGCGCTGATCGCGGAAATCAAGAAAGCCAGCCCGTCCAAAGGCCTGATCCGCGAGGACTTTCGCCCGGCCGAGCACGCCGCAGCCTACGAAGCGGGCGGCGCGGCCTGCCTTTCCGTGCTGACTGACGCGCCCTATTTTCAGGGACACGAGGACTACCTTGTCGAGGCCCGCAGCGCCTGCGCGCTGCCAGTGCTGCGCAAGGATTTCATGGTCGATCCCTGGCAATGCCTTGAAGCGCGCGCCATCGGGGCTGACGCAATCCTGATCATCGTCGCCGCTCTGGAAGACGCCGCCATGGCCGAAATCGAGGCCGCTGCCACAGAACTCGGCATGGATGTGCTGGTCGAAGTGCATGACGAGGCCGAGATGGAGCGCGCCGCCCGCATCCTCACATCGCGCCTCATCGGGGTGAACAACCGCGACCTCAAAACCTTCACGACCAGCCTCACCGTCACCGAACGCCTCGCCCCGCTTGCGCCCGAAGGCGCGCTGCTGGTCGGCGAGAGCGGCATCAACACCCGTGCCGATCTCCAGCGGCTCGAAGCATCGGGCGTGCGGACGTTCCTGGTTGGCGAAAGCCTGATGCGGGCTGACGATATTGCGAGTGCCACCCGCGCGCTGCTCGCGCCACAATCAGGCGCATGAGCAAGCTTACCCACCTCGATGATGCAGGCGCGGCGCACATGGTCGACGTCGGCGGCAAACCCGCCACCGCTCGCCGCGCGGTCGCATCGGGACGGATCACGATGTCGGCAGCGGCGCTCGAAGCGATCCGCGAAGGCAATGCGCCCAAGGGCGACGTGCTGGGCACCGCACGCATCGCCGGGATCATGGCGGCCAAACGCACCGGCGAACTGATCCCGCTGTGCCACCCGCTCGGCTTGGAGGCTGTGAGCGTGGATTTCGATTACCAAGATGGCGCAATCCGCGCCACAGCCACCGCTTCCCTGACAGGCCGAACGGGCGTCGAAATGGAAGCAATGACAGCCGTTTCTGTCGCGCTCCTCACGATTTACGACATGGCCAAAGCCATCGACAAAGGCATGGTGATCGAAGGCGTGCGCCTGATCGCCAAGACCGGCGGCAAATCCGGCGATTGGACCGCGACTGAGCGGAGCGGCCTTTGAGCGAAGCCCTGGGCCTCGAAGACGCACAGGCCCGCCTGCTGGCACTTGCGCCGCTGCTCCCATCCGAAACGGTTGCCACCGATAATGCGCTGAACCGGTTCCTTTCGGAAGATATCCGCGCCGCCCGGACCCAGCCCCCGGCCGATCTTTCGGCCATGGATGGCTATGCGCTTGCTCCCGGCGAAGGGCCGTGGATCGTGGTGGGCGAGAGCCGGGCGGGCGCGCCCTTCCCCGGCACGCTCGGCCCCGGCACCTGCGCGCGAATCTCGACCGGGGCGATTGTTCCTGACGGCGCCGACCGCGTCTTGCTGCAAGAAGATGCGACGCGCGACGGGGACAGCATCATCGCCGCCGAACGCCCCCCGCAGGGCCGCCATATCCGCACCCGCGGGTTCGATTTCAGCGCGGGCGATCTGCTGCTGGCCCGCGGCACACAAATGACAGCGGGACGTATCGCGCTCGCTCTGGCAGCGGGGCATGGCGCGGTGACTGTCACCCGCCGCGTCCGCGTGGCGGTGATGGACAGCGGGGACGAGCTGGCGAGCGATCCTGCCACCTGCCTCCCTCACCAGATTCCCGCCAGCAATGCCGCGATGATCGCCGCGATGCTGACACCGCTGGGCTGCGAAGTGACGCGCATCGGTCCCGTTCCTGATGACCGCGCCGCGCTTGCCGCTGCGCTGGCTGCTGCCGAAGGGGCCGATATTCTGGTCACATCAGGCGGCGCATCGGTGGGCGATCACGACCTTGTCAAACCCGCGCTGGCTGACTGGGGCGCCGAAACCGCCTTCTGGCGCGTAGCGATCAAGCCGGGCAAGCCCCTGTTGGTCGCGACCAGAGGCTCGCAGGTGATCCTTGGCTTGCCGGGCAATCCTGTATCCAGCTTCGTCACCACCTTCCTGTTTGCTCTGCCACTGGTGCGCGCCGCGATGGGCCATTCCGACCCGCTGCCACGCGCCGTCACAATGCTGGCAGGCGAGGAACTGCCCGCCATCGGCCCCCGCCGCGAATTTTTGAGGGCGGTCAGTGATGGCGGCAAGGTACAGCTCGCCGGATCACAGGATTCGTCCGCGCTGTCGGCTTTGGCACAGGCCGATTGTCTGATTGATCGCCCTGCCCGTTCGCCGGCCGCCACCATCGGCGAACCGGTGGAGGTTTTCATGCTCCGCAATGGCTGATTTCCTTGGTTTACGCGCGCAGGATGCTTGACTTGCGCAAATGGGTTGCCTAATTGTTCCTTGTTCGTTCACCTTAATGACGGATGCCTGCCATCACAGCAGGGACAGCGCGGCGAGAGTGTGACCACAGGAGTATCTGACCAATGCTGACGGCAAAACAGCACGAGTTGATCCGTTTCATTCAGGAGCGGCTGGAAGAAACCGGGATCTCGCCGAGCTTCGAGGAAATGAAGGAAGCGCTCGACCTGAAGAGCAAATCGGGCGTGCACCGGCTGATTTCCGCTTTGGAAGAACGTGGCTTTCTGCGCCGGCTGCCCAACCGGGCGCGGGCGCTCGAAGTGATCCGTGAACCGGGCGATACGACGCCGGCACGCAGCGCCGCTTCGGCGGGCGACAATGTGGTGGCCCTGACCCAGCCTGCTCAACGTTCGGCACAGAGCCAGGCCGCGAATGACGTGATCGAACTGCCCTTGCACGGGCGGATTGCGGCAGGTGCTCCGATCGAAGCGCTGGAAGGCCAGTCGACTCTCCCCGTCCCGGCCGCGCTGCTTGGCCCGGGTGAACATTACGCGCTTGAAGTGTCCGGGGATTCGATGATCGAAGCCGGCATTTTCGACGGCGATTTTGCGCTGGTGAAGCGCACGAACAGTGCCCGCGACGGCGAAATCGTGGTCGCACTGGTGCGGGGCGAGGAAGCGACGCTGAAATATCTGCGCAAGGAAGGCGGTCAGGTGCGCCTCGATCCGGCCAATGCCGCCTATGATCCGCAGTTCTACCGCCCTGACGAAGTTGAAGTGCAGGGCAAATTGGCAGGCTTGCTGCGCCGTTACCACTAAGGTGATACAGGCCGGAGGGAGCGGTGCGGTTTGGTGATTTGCTCTGCTCGCGCGTGAATCGTTCCGCTTCGGCCAGATTGTTATTGCCCTTCAACACGTTGGATGATTCGGGGCGTTCAATCTGGCGGGCTTTGGATTAGTTTAGCCCTCTCCTTGCCCACCTTAGCCTCCTTCCAGACCCTGGTTTGGCCCGGTTCGGGGCGTGTTTGCCCCGTTCAGGATTTTGAAGCGGCTTTTTCCTGCATATGGCTCCGGCTGACGCCACCAGCCATGATTGCCTTGCCGGTCTGCAACACTGGTGATCCGCTCGGCCGCCAGATCGATTGCCAACCCGCCCGAGCGTTCAAGGTAGCGCCGGTCAGCCTTGAGCCAGCGCGGCATGCAGGATTGCGGAAGATAACGCTCCGCCACCACGATATCCGCCTGCGAACAGGCAGCAGCCAGCGCGCGCTCCTCGAGCTGCGTCCGGTTCCGGCCAAGCAGGATCACCCAATCGCGCCCGCCGCGCGCCAGAGTGATCGTGCAGAACGCCGATGAACAGCGCGCACCCTTCCACTCCGCCAGCGGGACCGGAGCGGCAGATACGCCCGCCAACTCCATCAGATTGGCACGGGTGTAAGACGAACGGCTGTCGCGCAAGGACAGCAGCCGCTGCTCTCCATCGGCGCCCGGTATCGTGATACCGACCTGTTGCCCGTCACCCGCCACCAACAAATCCGGTATCGGGGTCATCGCCGCCAGCCCACTCGCTGCTGCGATCGGGAAGAATCCGGCAAGCCGTACCCTCCCACGCCACAGGCCCAGCCACAATCCTCCGGCAGCAAACAGCGCCACGGAGATGCCGCTCATCTGGGGCATCAACCGCACCGCACCCGCCTGCCCCGCGGTGAAATGCGCAATCCCGAGGAGCAGATCCAGCGATTGCTCGACCATCCACCACGCAGGCGCACCAAGGCCCACAGTGTCAAGCAGCAGGCCTATCGCAATCAGTGGCATGGAAGCGAAGGTAACCAACGGGATCGCCACCACATTGGCTAACGCCCCGTACATACCGGCGCGGTGAAAATGGAACAGCACAATCGGCATCAGCGCCAGTTCGATCACCACGCCGGTCACGAACAGCATAACCACCTGCCGACCCGTCCGGGACAGCCACGGCTCTTCGCGCGGGGCGAGAAAAGCGCGGGCCGGAGCACTGGTGGAAACCGCAATGATCGCCAGCACGGCTGAAAAGCTCATCTGGAAACTGGGCCCGACCGCGCTTTCGGGCCACAGCAGCAGCACGAAACCGGCCGCCACCGCGACCATCCGCAGCGACAGCGCATCCCGCCCCAGCGCCAGCGCGCCGAGCACCAGCAGAGCCGCAACGCAGCTCCGCACGGTCGGCACCTCGGCACCGGTTAGCAAGGTATAGCCCAGCCCTGCCAGCGCCCCCGCACCGGCCGCCACCACTGGAAGCCTCACCCGCAACGCCAACGCAGGCCACAGCGCCAGCACACGCAGCGCCGCGACATAGGCAGCGGCAATCACCGCGCTGACGTGCAACCCGCTGATCGAAAGCAAATGAGTGAGGCCCGAATCGCGCATCGCCGCTTCGTCGGCCTCGGTGATCCCACCGCGGTCGCCGCTGGCAAAAGCGGCAGCGATAGCTCCGGGCGATCCCGGAACCTGCCCGCGAACATGCTCCGCCAAAGCGCGTTGCAAGCTGGCGAGCCCGCCACTTGCTGGCGCCGGTTCGATTACGGTGAGCGGGCCGACTATGCTGCCGGTGGCAGACAGCCCCTGAAACCATGCGGCACGGGCAAAGTCATAACTGCCTGGCAGCATCGGGCTGGCCGGTGGCATCAGTCGGGCGCGCAGCCGCACCACCGCGCCTTCGGCCAACGCACCCGGGACACCCTTGTAGTCCAAGGTAGCCAGCGGCATATTGACCCTGACCTTGCGCGCAGTGCCGGTCTGCGCGTCACGCACCGCGAGCGTCAGACGAACACGATCATCTGCGGGCTGATCTTGCCGTTCGAGCACGCGGCCTTGCAGCAGCATCACCGCCGGGCGGGCAATTGGCTCTGCTCCGACAATCGCGGACCGCGCCCAGACCACGCCCACCCCCAGCGTGAATACCAAACCGCAAGCGATCATCGCGAGCCGCAGGTTTGCCCGCGTTTCGTCAGCCGCACTACCGGCAGGCCATAGCAACAAAGCCCCCGCCGCCAGCCCCACGCCGCCAGCCATTGCCGCACACCATTGCCAAAGCTCGGGCAAGACGAACCACGCAGCAATTCCAAGCGCGAACACCACCGCCATCCACGGGGCGCGGTCGAACCCGGCATCATTCAGAAATCGCTCCGCCGCATCAAGCCACTGCGCGCGCCAAGCACCGATGCTGGACAAGCGCCCGTCAGTTTGCCAAGGGCGCGGCGTCGGTTCTCCGGCGGTGTCCGGGCCGCCCGGATCGTCCCCCATCGGAATGATCGGCACATCGCGCATCGGCTCGTCCCCCGCCGGCCCCGGCTCTACAAGAAGCTGGTGCCAAGTCGCTCAAAGTGAACAGGAAGTTTAAGCTCATGGCAAGCGAAAGCAGCATCACCGCGGCAGCGCCGATGACCGAAGTGGTGACCCGCTTCGCCCCCTCGCCCACCGGCTACCTGCATATCGGCGGCGCGCGCACTGCGCTGTTCAACTGGCTTTACGCCCGCCACCACGGCGGCCGCACACTGCTCCGGATCGAGGATACCGATCGCAAGCGCAGCACGCAGGAAGCCATTGATGCGATTATCGAAGGGCTCGACTGGATGGGCCTCGATTACGATGCGCCCCCGATGTTTCAATCCGACCGCGCCGAACGGCACGCCGAAATTGCTTGGCAGCTTTTGAATGCAGGCCGTGCTTACAAGTGCTTTGCCACCACCGATGAACTCGAAGCCATGCGCGAAGAGCAGCGCGCCAACAAGAAGCCGCTGCGATACGACGGGCGCTGGCGCGACCGCGATCCGGCCGAAGCGCCAGACGGCACGCCCTTCACCATCCGCCTCAAAACGCCCGTGACGGGCGAGACCACCATCCATGACCGGGTGCAGGGCGCAGTGACGGTTAAGAACGAGGAACTTGACGATTACATCATCCTGCGTGCCGACGGCACGCCCACCTATATGCTCGCCGTTGTGGTTGACGATCACGACATGGGCGTAACGCACGTGATCCGGGGCGACGATCACCTCAACAACGCCTTCCGCCAGTTGCCGATCATCCGCGCGATGAACGAGATAGAAGGCAACTGGCCCGATCCGGTCTACGCCCATATCCCGCTGATCCACGGTTCAGACGGAGCGAAGCTGTCCAAGCGTCATGGTGCCCTGGGTGTTGAGGCCTATCGGGACGAATTCGGCATTCTTCCGGAAGCGCTGTTAAACTATCTGCTGCGGCTCGGCTGGGGCCACGGCGACCGCGAGGAAATCACCCGAGCCGAAGCAGTCGAACTGTTCGACCTTGATGGTGTCGGCAAAAGCCCCTCGCGCTTCGACCTGAAGAAACTGGAAAATCTCAACGGTCACTACTTGCGCGAAGCGGACGATGCGCGGCTTGCTGCATTGGTTGCGGCGCGGATCGGGGCGGAGGCGGATGAAGCTCTGCTCGCTCAGGCCATGCCAGTCCTGAAAGTTCGCGCCAAGAACCTCAATGAAGTGGTTGAAGGCGCAGCATTCCTGTTCGCCAAACGCCCGCTTGCGATGACTGAAAAGGCTGCGCAGCTGCTGGAAGGCGATGGACGTTCGATTTTACGCAATATTCACGCGCGTCTAAGCACCGAAAACGACTGGACAAGCGAAGCGCTCGAAGCCACTACGAAGGCGCTTGCGGAGGAGCAGGGATTGGGTCTCGGCAAGCTGGCGCAGCCGATGCGCGCGGCGCTGACCGGGACGACCACCTCACCCGGTATTTTCGATGTTCTGGTCCTGTTGGGACGGGACGAGGCGCTCGCCCGGCTTGAAGCGCAGGCTGCCTAGGCAGGCTGCGTCACCGCGGGGCAAGGGCACAAACTTGGACAGGAGACAGATCTTGGCAGACAAGACGGCGAAACTCGAAATCGGGGGCAAAACCTTCGACTATTCCGTGCTCGAAGGCAGCACCGGCCCCGATGTAATCGACATCCGCAAACTGTATGCGCAGACCGGTGCCTTCACCTTCGATCCGGGCTTCACCTCCACGGCTGCTTGCGAAAGCGCGCTGACGTATATTGACGGTGACGAAGGCGTGCTGCTTCACCGCGGCTACCCGATCGGCCAACTGGCCGAAGATTCCAGCTTCATGGAAGTCAGCTACCTGCTGCTCAACGGCGAACTTCCAAGCAAGGAAGAGCTGGACGACTTCAGCTACACCATCACCCGTCACACCATGCTGCACGAACAGCTGATGACCTTCTATCGCGGATTCCGCCGCGATGCACACCCGATGGCGATCATGTGCGGCGTGGTCGGCGCCCTTTCCGCATTCTATCACGACAGCACCGACATTTCGGATCCGACCCACCGGACGATCAGCTCGCACCGTTTGATCGCCAAGATGCCGACGATCGCGGCGATGGCCTACAAGTATTCGGTCGGCCAGCCCTTCGTCTATCCGGACAACTCGCTGAGCTACACCGGCAACTTCCTGCGCATGACTTTCGGCGTGCCGGCCGAACCCTATGTGGTGAACCCGGTGGTCGAACGCGCGCTGGACCGGATTTTTATCCTCCACGCGGATCACGAACAGAATGCTTCAACATCGACCGTGCGGCTTGCAGGGTCTTCGGGCGCAAACCCGTTTGCCTGCATCGCAGCTGGCATTGCCTGCCTGTGGGGCCCGGCACACGGCGGCGCGAACGAAGCTGCGCTCAATATGCTCAAGGAAATCGGCACGCCCGATCGCATTCCGCACTATATCGAGCGCGCCAAGGACAAGAACGATCCGTTCCGCCTGATGGGCTTCGGTCACCGCGTCTACAAGAACTACGATCCGCGCGCGACTGTCATGCAGAAGACCGTGCGCGAAGTGTTCGAGGCGCTCAAGGTCACCGACCCGCTGTTCGAAACGGCGCTGCGTCTGGAAGAGATCGCACTGAACGATCCCTACTTCATCGAAAAGAAGCTGTTCCCGAACGTCGATTTCTATTCGGGCATAATCCTCTCGGCGATCGGCTTCCCGACCACCATGTTCACCGCGCTGTTTGCGCTGGCCCGCACCGTGGGCTGGGTGGCGCAGTGGAATGAAATGATCAGCGATCCAGGCCAGAAGATCGGGCGCCCGCGCCAGCTCTATACCGGCCCGACCGAGCGCGACTACATCCCGCTGAGCAAGCGGTAACCGGCCCACCGAAGGCGGGGTTACTGGGCCGGCAATTCAAGCCGGAACAGGGCCCCGCCGCCGGGAGCAGCTTCCACCGTCAGGCTCCCGTGCATCGCATCGGCCAGACGGTGCGAGATGTAGAGGCCAAGGCCTGATCCCCCATCCTTGCTGGCACCGCGCCCGCCATCGTTTTCGCGGCCAAGGCGCTCGCCCTTGTCAAATATGCGCTCTGCCTGCTCCGGTGTGACGCCCGGCCCCTCATCCGCCACGGTCACAGCCACCCGGCCATCGCCCGCAGCAAAGGCGCTGACCGTGACAGTGCTCGCGGCCGGGGCATAGGCGATGGCATTGCTAATCAAGTTGATGAGGATCTGGAGCACCCGCCGGAATTCCGCACTGGCCACCGCCCTGCCGCGCTCGCCTTCGACCACCATCACCGTCTCACGGTGCTGCGCGCGCACGCCCAGAATGCCCGCCGCGCGCGTGCTGGCATCGAGAAGATCAACCGGCTCGCTCGCGGTGGTAAAGCCCGGCGTCTCGACAACTTCAAGATCGGCCAGGTCGTCCAGCATCGCGGCAAGGTGCTGGCCTGCGCTTGCAATCGTGCCGGCATAGTCACTGTATTCGTCCCGCAACGGTCCGGCGAGGCGGGCACGCATGGTTTCGGCATTGGCGATGATTCGCGCCACCGGTTGGCGCAGCACCGGGGTAAGCGCCGTGCCGACAAGCCGCGCCGCCGACGTTTCCGGCGGGTGCTCATCGCCTGCAAAATTCGCAGCACCCTCGGCCAGCACCTCCTCGGCGATTAACAGCATCTCAAAACCGGCGGGGTTCTGGGCGTCCGCTCCCAGCGGAATCAACCGCACCCGCCAGTGGCGCTGGGATCCGGCAAAACGGCAAGTCGCTCCGTCCAGCAGCCGCCAATGCAGTGGCTGGCGGTGAGAAATGTCCTGCAATTCAACCAGCTCGCTCCACACCGTTCCGGGCGCTGCCAAGGCCGCAGCCTGCAAGGCTTCGGCGTCGGGAGCCCGGGCGCTCAACACCTGGACACCTTGACGAGCATCGAGCCGAGCGCTGACTTCGGCGGTGGCACGGTCGATTGCATCAATCCGCTCGGCAAAGTCACGGGCGCTTGGCGGGTTGAGTTGACTGCGCTGCCAATTCTCGACCAGCACCTCGCAACCGCCTCCTTCTGCTTCGCCAAGCGGATGGATACAGGCGAAACCTGATACCTCGGCATCGCCATCGAACGCGCTGAAATTCCGGGCTACTCTCAGGCCCATAGCCCGCGCCTGCTGAACCAGCGCCAGCAATTCGGGGATTGCCAGCGTGCCCGGCAAGTCGCCGCCGCAGCGTTCGTGAAGTTCTGCGAGGGGCGCGTCTGCGCTCAGCAACCGGTCGTGCGCATCGGTCAGCCCGTAAGCGCCGAGCAGGTCGTCGGAGCGGCCGACCGTGTCCATCATGCAGGCCCGCCGGCGTCAAGCAAGGCCGCCGCGCGTTGGCTGGGCAGTTCGGCAAACGAGCGCGGCAATCGTACGGCCGGTTCGGTAATCAGTACCTGACGTTCGATCGCAGGCGGCGCAAGACCTGCCACACGGAGCAGCAGCGCAAGCCGCGTTCCCTGCCCTTCATGGCACGCCAGGACCGCCGCCGATCGAGGCGTCCGGGTCACCGATGCAAGCGCGGCGGTGAACAGGGCGATCCCTGCATGTTCCAAGCCAAGCGCAGCCAGCGCGCCGTGTCGCAATCCGGCGATAAGCCGCGCCAGCAGCCCAAGCCGCGATGCCGCCTCGTCATAAGCCCGCTGGATGCCCGCCAGGCCGGCAACGCCATCGGCAATACCCAACACGGCAGACTGCGCCCGCGTCAACAACGCATGGAACAGCTCTGCCGGAAGTTCACCCAGCGGCAACTCCATCCTCCGCTGGCCCTGTACAAACCGCGATTGCGCCGCGAGCGTCCGCATCGCAAGCCCGGCAACGGCGGCATCATCAGACGCGATCAGCTCCTGCAACAGAGGGCTCAGCACAGGGTCGATGCCATGGCGTTGCTGCAATCGTTCGGCAATCAGGCTTTCGGTGGCTAGCACGTGACAAAAGGCCAGCAGCGCCTCGTCCGCCATTAATGTTTCGGCAAGGCGATCATGCGCAGCGGAATCGACCGCTCCGGCTCGTGTGGCCGGATTGTGTCCCGAATGCACAGCAAGCAGCTGCGCGGCAAGATCGACAATCATGCCGCGGACCCGAGCAAGGATCACATCGCTCACCAGAGCTTGCGCTTCGGACCCCAGCAAGTGACGCAGCACCGGGACAACCGCCGACAGCGCGCGCGCTTCCCGCGCGAGCTCATCCCGCAGGATCGCCTCGACAGTATTGTCGGCGGCACGGTCCATCGTATCTTTGCCCATTCTCCGGCAGGCATAGCGCCCTCATGATTAAAGTCGGGTTAGTTTAATCAGGCCCGCTGCGCAGCAACAACGCTGCGAGCAGCCCCAAAGAGAGACAGGCCAGAGTTTCGGGCAAAAAGCCGAAGAACGCAGAAAGTGTTAACAGGAGCAGCAGGCATGCCCGGTCACTGGCGGCTGCACCAAGCCGGCTTCCGGGCACACGGGCGACAAGCCGCGCCAGCGCGATCACCACCGGACCCAGCACGCCAAGCGGCTGCCATTGAGGCCACGGAACGATAGCAAACCAGACCGATGCGCTTGCCAGCACGTCCACGACTACACCAACTGCCCTGCTTGACGAACCGGCAGCAACCTCCCCCCGTAAACGGCCGCCGAGCGTGGTGAAAGCCTGCGTCATCTGCAACAGAAATGCACCGAAAGCTGCCAACCCCAGTGCCGCTGCCGCAGGGCCGAATGCCGCTACCAGCACGGCGGACAGCAGCAGCGCAACACCCGTACCTCCGGCCACTGGCGCACCCTGCCCCAGCCCGCGCAGCACCAGCGTCCGAACCAATGTCGATGCGAGTGCAAGGCCGGGCGTATGCCAATTGGCAGGCGGCGCAGCGCTGGCAATCAGTGCCGTTCCATGCCGTGCGACCGCAGCCGGACTGTCGGCGAGCATCCAGCTTTCCGGCACCAGTTCGCGCGCGGCAAGCTGGGTGCATGGCGTCCCCGACTGCAAGGCGAGCCGCAGCAGCAGCGAAGTCGCATCGGCATCATCGGGAAAATCGGAAAGATGCTGCACTGCAGCCCCGCGCATCGCCAGCACACCTGCCCAGTGTCGCGAGGCGTCGATTCGTTCAAAATCTTCCGGATGGGATGCTGCGAAGGGATGATCAGCCGGGATCGTCGCAATCACGCGATTGCCCCCGCCGCCGTTTTCGCCTCCTGTGCCCAGTACGGCGCGCACCACGTCAGGATCGGGCACCAGCCCGTCAAGCAAGATAATCAGCTCGTCCTCGGCCCGCACCAGTGCGGGGAGCGCTGCAAAGCCTTTAAGTGCATGAAACTGCCGCCCCTCGGCCTCGATCGACTGTTGAACAGCGATGATGTCGGCATTCGCTCCGGAACTGTCAGTCAGGCAAAGCACCCGCTCCGCTCCCAACGATGCCAGCAGCGAAGCCTGCCACGCCAAGACGCTGCGCCCGGCAAGGGGCAGCGACGCACGCAGCGTTCCATCCGAACTGCACCGGATCGCGGCAATCAGGCCGATCCGCATGGCTCCACCCTTCTCTCGTCAAGGCGACAAGAGGCAATGCTTGGCGGTTTCGGCGCGGCGGTTCAAGACGGGTGGCGCGCTTTGCCGTTGGCAATAGGCGGAACGCGGGTGATCAGCGACCGTTGGCGCTGCGTTTCTGGGCGCGGTTGAAGCGGGCGAGCACACCTTCGACTTCGCGGATCGCCATTGGCTCGCCCGGCGCGGCGTGCAGCGCGATTTCAGCAGCTTGCAGCAGGTCTTCGGCGTTGAAGCTGGCGGCAAGTCCCTTCAGACGCATCGCTGCAACATGCCAGTTTCCGTCGCAACGCGCCCGTTTCAGCAGATCTAGCTGTCGCGCCGCACTCTCCAGAAAAGCCGCACGCAGCTCGCGCAACAGATCGGCATCGCTGCCGGCCGCCGCCGCAAGGGTCGCATCCAGAGCTCCATGATTGAATGACATGACGAAGGTATAAGACAGTTGGGGTTAAAGCGGGGTTTATCCGAATCCGCGCTGTGGTAAGAGGTGTCCCATGACAGGACGGCATAAGATGCGCGCTTTCGGGCAAGGTAGTGGCAATGACGGCGCAGAAGGATCGATCGATCCCGAAACGCAAGCGGGCGGCGGCACGTCAGACGATATGCTGGATCCCGAAACCGTATGGGCCGATGAGGAAGCCGAAGGGTTGCCCCCGTCCGCACGCTTTGGCTGGACTGCTCCGACCCTTGCTCTGCTGGTCGTTGCAGGCTGGACCGGCTTTTTCATCTGGGCACACTTCGATCAGATGCACGCAGGAACGGCGCCAGATGCAGTGGCTGGCTGGGTTGTCCAATGGGCAGTGCCGGTTGCGCTGGTCGGTATCGTATGGCTGCTGGCGATGCGTTCGTCACATGCAGAAGCACGCCGCTTCTCCGCGACCGCGGGTTTGATGAACCGTGAGGGTGCCGCTCTGGAACAGCGTCTCAAGGTGGTGAACCGCGAGCTCAGTCTGGCCCGCGAATTTCTCGCCGCCGAGGCACGCGATCTGGAAGCTCTGGGCCGGATCGCGGCAGAGCGGTTGTCCAGCCATGCGGCCGAGCTGCAAAGCCTTGTTGTCAACAACGGCGCACAGGTCGAGGCAATCAGCACGACCAGCAAAACCGCCCTCGATAATATGAACCGCCTGCGTGACGATCTGCCGGTCATTGCAAATGCATCACGCGATGTGGCCAACCAGATCGGGACCGCAGGGCGCGTCGCCGAGGAGCAATTGAACCGGCTTTCCGGCGGATTTGACCGTCTCGCGAATGTCGGCAGCGAAAGCGAGAAGCAGGTCGGACAGTTGAGCGCACAGGTGGGTGACACCCTGGCAGAGTTCGAAGCCAGCCTTGCACGGGTCGAGACAGCTGCGGCAGAGCGCTTTGCTGCGCTTCAAGCCGAGACACAGGCCCACCGAGACCAGCTAGGCAGTCTCGAGACCGAGGCACTTTCCAGCCTCGGCGAACGGTCGCGCCTTGTGGCGACCGAGACAGAAGCGGTTGCCGCGCGTCTTCGCGAAGCTAGCGAGAGCGCAGAGACGCGTTTCAACGCTGCCATGGCGAGCTTCCATGAGGCACTGTTGGAAAAGCTTCGTGTGGTGGACGGGATTGACCGTAACACCACAGCAGCTTCAAGCCGGCGCATAGCGGAGCTGCGCGAACACGCCATAACCGTGGATGATCAACTGGCCGAACGCGCACAGCGGTTCGAAGAGATGATCAATGCCCGTCAGTCCGCCATTGAAACGCGCGAAGCACAGGCCAGCGAAGTGCTTGCCCAGCGCCTGTCCGCGCTTGACGATGCTCTTGCCCAGCGCCGCGAGGCACAGGTCGCCGAGATCGAAAAGCTCGTTGCCCATGGCGAGGCCCTCGGTGCGCGGGTGGCGGAGCTTGGAGAAGTGATCGCGCAGATCGACCATGCCGGCAGCGCGGCACGGGATAACCTGGGACAAGGACTCGGGACGCTGACGCACCAGCTTGCGGAGAAGCGCGATGCTCTCGCCGCGACGCAGATCCAGCTGGAGCAACTCACTGACAGCAGCGTGCGGCTGCTCGAAATTCTTCAAGAGGGCGCTCGCACTTGCCAGGACGAACTGACGACCGCGATCAGTGATGCTGGCACAGTGCTGGAAAGCGTCGAGACGCGCGCCGAAACAGTTGGCGCTCTGATGCTGCGCACTTCGGAATCGGGTAGTGATCTGTCCGATTACCTGCTCCGGACACGCAGCGAAATCGATGCCGCGGAAGTCGCCATCACCGGCTTCAAAAGCCGTCTTGCCGAGGAAACCGAGGATGCTTTGGCCCGGGTTCAGGGCCTGCGCGGCGGCTTCGCCAGGTTGGCGGAGGAAGGCGGTGCGCTCGCCAACGAAACACAAGAAACGCTGCGCATAGCATTGGGAACGCTTGAAGCAGCGATCACCCAGACTTTCGCTGCGCTGGATGACGGCGCGCGTGACAAGATTTTGTCACTGGCGCAAGGCATGGGGACCGAAGCCGCTGGCGTACTGGAACGTACCATGCGCAACGAGACGGCTGCGGCGATGGGTAAGCTGGAACAATCTGCCGCCCACGCGTCAGGCGTGGGGCGTGAAGCCGCGATCCAGTTACGCGATCAGCTGGTCAAGGTGAACGAGCTCACCGGCAATCTGGAACAGCGCGTGACCCGCGCCCGCGAACTGGCTGAAGAACAGGTCAATAATGACTTTGCACGGCGGATGGTGCTGATCACCGACAGCCTCAATTCGGCGGCGATCGATATTAATAGTGCGCTGGATGTCGAAGTGACCGACACCGCATGGGACGCCTATCTGAAGGGTGATCGCGGCATCTTCACCCGCCGTGCCGTGCGCCTGATCGGCAATGGCATGGCCAGAGATATCGCCTCGTTGTATTCGTCTGACGAGGCCTTCAAGGCCAATGTGAGCCGCTACATCCACGATTTCGAGGCGCTGCTGCGGCAGACGCTGTCGACCCGCGACGGCCACGTGTTGAGCGTGACCATGCTCGGTTCGGATATGGGCAAGCTTTATGTCGCACTGGCGCAGTCGATCCAGCGCTTGCGAACTTAACCCGCAGCAGGCGGCTTGGGCAAAAAGTCCAAGTCGGCAGCGGTGACCCAGCCATAGGTGTAATTGGCGACAAACAGCGCCGTCGCTGCTGCAGCGATCACCGCTGCGCGAGCGGCGACCTTGCCGGGGCGGAAGTCCACAGGGGCGCTGTCAGCCTGTCCGGGCACCTTGTCTATACCCGCTTCCTCGGCCGTTTTCACGCCGAAGGGCAGCATGACGAAAGCGCTCATGACAAAGAACAGGAAGTAGATGGCTGCGATCGAGGTGATCTGCATCACACAGGCGCCCCCGGCATCACCACGCGCACCTGCGGCTTCTTGCCCGACCAGCGTTGTGCGGCACGGCGCGCGGCGAGGCGCGCAGCCTCACGGATCGCGGCGGTATCGCGCGCGTCCTTGCCCTTCAGGCGGTTGATTGCGGTCAGCACATCGCCCGCAGCTTCTTCAAGGAAGGCGGGGAGATCTTCATCAAGTGGCAGGCCGACCGCTTCGATCATCGGCTTGGCCCCGCGTGCCAGCACAACCACCAGTACTCCCTCACCGGCAATCCGGCGGCGCATGGCAATTGCTTCACCATCGGCAGGGGCGATAATGTCGCCATCAAGCACCAGACGCCCGGCGCGAACTTCGGCAACCTTGCCCGGCTTGCCAGGCGCAAGCCGCACCAGATCGCCATTCTTCTGGACAATCTGCGAAGGAATGCCGCTGGATTTGCCGACCCGCGCCTGTTCAGCCATGTGCCGAATTTCGCCGTGGACGGGCACGAGAATTTCGGGCTTCAGCCAGCTGTAAAGCGCCTCAAGTTCCGGACGTCCCGGATGGCCCGAGACATGGATCAGCGCCTGCCGGTCGGTCACCATCTGGATGCCGCGCGCGGCAAGTTGGTTCTGGATCTTGCCGATCGGGATTTCATTGCCCGGGATCTGGCGCGAGGAGAACAGCACCACATCGCCCGCAACCAGTTCGATGGGGTGGTTCATATCAGCCATCCGGCCCAGCGCCGCGCGCGGTTCGCCCTGCCCGCCAGTCGCAATGATCAGCACTTCACCACGGGGAAGACCCATCGCGGTGTCGAAACTGACCGGAGTCGGGAAGTCCTCAAGATAGCCATTGTCCTGAGCGACCTCGATGATGCGGTCGAGTGAACGGCCCGCAACGCACAACTGCCGCCCGGTTTCGCGAGCGACTTCGCCCAGCGTTTGCAGTCGCGCCACATTGCTTGCGAAAGTGGTGACGACCACGCGTTTGCCGGTGTGGCGCGCAACTTCCTCCATCAAGGCACGATGCACCGCACCTTCTGATCCGGAGGGCTCGGGATTGAAGACGTTGGTTGAATCGCACACGAGCGCCAACACGCCTTCATCGCCGATCTCGCGCAGTTCTTCCTCGGTCGTGGGCTCGCCGATGATTGGTTCATCATCCAGCTTCCAGTCACCGGTGTGGAAGATGCGGCCGTGCGGCGTGTCGATCAGCAGTGCGTTGCCTTCCGCGATGGAGTGCGCGAGCGGCAGATAGGTGATGGTGAACGGGCCGAGCCCGATCTCGCCGTGATCTTCCTCGATAATGTTAAGTTCGACCTGTCCCAGCAGGCCCGCCTCTTCCAGCTTCCTTGCCACCAGATCGGCTGTGAAGGGCGTGGCATAAAGCGGTACGCCAAGTTCGCCTGCGAAATAGGGCACGGCGCCGATGTGATCCTCGTGCGCGTGCGTCAGCACTATACCAAGGAGGTCCTTGCGCCGTTCCTCGATGAAATCGAGGTCGGCAAAGACCAGCTCCACCCCCGGATATTCATTGCCGGAAAAGGTCATGCCCAGATCAACCATGATCCACTTTCCCTGACATCCGTAGAGATTGACGTTCATGCCAATCTCCCCAGATCCGCCTAGGGCAAGGAACAGCAATTCGTTTTCGGGGGTGTAATCGTTCTTCACAATGTCTCTTATGTTGCGCGCGGTCAGGCGGTTTCGGCCTGACGGGCGAGGATAGCGAGGCCGTCCAGAGTGAGGTCGGCATCGACGTGATCGAAAATTTCGGTGGCGTCGTCGAACAATATGGCGAGTCCACCGGTCGCTACAACCTTTGCGGGGCGGCCGATTTCGGCTTTCATCTTTTCGACCATACCCTCCATCATCGCGACATAGCCCCAAAAGACACCGATCAGCATCTGGTCTTCGGTATTGCGGCCGATAACGCTGCGGGTAGAGGGCGCGCGAATGGCGATGCGGGGAAGCTTGGCCGTCTTTCCGACCAGCGCATCGAGCGAGAGGTTGATCCCCGGCGCAATCGATCCGCCCTTGTAGGCACCGGTAAAGTCGACCGCTTCAAACTTGGTTGCGGTGCCAAAATCGACGACGATCAAATCGCCGCCATATTTATGATGCGCCGCCAGAATATTGAGCGCGCGGTCAGCACCGAGCGAAGACGGCTGATCCACATCGATCTCGAATCGCCAGCGAGCTTGGCCTTGACCTGCGAACATTGGAGTGATGCCGAAATATTTCTGACACAACACCGTCAGGTTATGATCGGCGCGCGGCACCACCGAGGCGACGATGATCCGGGTCACATCCGACCGTTCAAAGCCCTCGATCTTGATGAGCTGGAGCAGCCACACGGCATATTCATCCCCCGTGCGGCGCGGATCGGTGGCGATGCGCCAGCGCGCACGGATGGTGTGTGTGCCGTCTTCGCCGAGTTCGAACAGCGCAAAGACGACATTGGTGTTCCCGACATCGGCGGCGAGCAGCATGGTGGGCAGTCCTTCTTAGGAAATGTCGCCAGCGCGAATGACACGTTCGCTGCCATCCGCCAAGCGCAGCCGCAAGGCGCCGTCACTTTCCTCAAGGCCCGCAAATGATCCGGAGATCACCGAGCCATCGGTATCGTGGACGGTAACAGGCGAACCCTGGGCATGGATCGCATGCGCAAGGAACGCCTGCAGCGTCGCTCCCAAGCCGAAAGCGCGCCAGCTTTCCAACCTGCGATCAAATGCAGCGGAAAGGCTGGCGGCGAAAGTTTCCAGCATGGGCGGCGGTGCGACGTCGGCGAACGCAGCTGTTTTGCGGCCCTCGATCTCAGGCGCATGCGTAAGGTTCACGCCAATACCGACCACTATCGACCCATGCACCATTTCCAGCAGGATGCCAGAAAGCTTGCCACCGTCCAGCAGCACATCATTGGGCCACTTGAGCGCCAGGTCCGCGCGTTCCCCCAGCACGTTGGCCGCAGCATCGCGTACTGCCAGCGCGGCGACAAAGCTCAGGGAAGCAGGCGGCGGACCACCCTCGCCAAGCGTCACAGCGGTCGATCCCATGAAATTGCCCGCGCCATCGAACCATGCGCGACCCTGACGCCCCCGCCCGGCGGTCTGACGCCGGGCAACAAGCCAGCGGCCCTCGCCCCAGCTCGCACCGCAGCGAATGACAGCGGCAAGATCGGCGTTGGTCGATCCGGTCTGTTCGACGACCTCGATCAAACCGCGACGAACAGCGAAGCGGCAGCCTTGTCGGCCAGATCGGTCAGAGACGGCGTCAGCAGGTATCCCAGTGGAGAGACGATCAACGCCGTCAGTCCCAGCAGCACCCAGTGTCCCGTCTCGCTCTTGCCAGTGACCACGCCCGCGGGTTCATCGAAGAACATCACCTTGACGAACTTGATGTAATAGAACGCGCCGATGACGCTCGCTGCGATGGCGATCGCGCCGAAGACGACCAGACCCGCTTCGATGGTAGCCTGAAAGACCACGAACTTGCTGTAGAATCCGAGCAGCGGCGGAATGCCGGCAAGGCTGAACATGAAGATCAGCAGTGCCCAGGCAATCGCCGGACGGGTCACCGAAAGGCCGCGGATGTCGGCAAAAGTCTCGAACAGCACTCCGTCCTCGCCCCGCAGCATCAGCAGCGCGACAAAGCTGCCGAGGCTCATCGCGACATAGATGAACAGGTACACGAGCATGGCGCTCGCCCCGTCCGCATTGGCGACGGCGAGGCCGAGCAGGATGAAGCCGACATTGTTGATCGACGAATAGGCGAGCAAACGCTTCAGGTTCTCCTGCCCGATGGCCCCCAATGCACCGAAGATGATCGAGGCCAGCGCCATGAACATCACAATCTGCTGCCACGCAGCGACCTGCGCGCCGAACACTTCAAACACCACCCGCGCGGTCAGCGCGACGGCGGCCACCTTGGGCGCGGTCGAGAAGAACGCGGTCACGGGCGTGGGGGCGCCCTCATACACGTCAGGCGTCCACATGTGGAACGGCACAGCGCTGATCTTGAAGGCGAGACCCGACAGGACGAAGATCACCCCGAACAGCGCGCCGGTGCCCATTTCGCCGATAAGCCCCGCGCGCACCGCGCCGAAGCTTGTGCCGCCGGTAAAGCCGTAAAGCAGGCTCATCCCGTAAAGCAGAATACCCGAGGCGAGCGCGCCGAGCACGAAATACTTCAGCCCCGCCTCACCCGATCGCGTATCGCGGCGCAGGATCGCGGCGAGCACATAGGATGTCAGGCTGGTCAGTTCGAGCCCAAGATACAGGCTCATGAAATCATTGGCCGAAACCATGATGCTCATGCCGACGCAGGAGAACAGCACCAGCACCGGATATTCGGCGCGCATGCCGCGCTCGTTGCCCGCTGCCGGGCCAGCGAAGAAGGCTGGCGCGATCATCAGCGCACCGATGGATGCGAGATAGATCAAAGCCTTGGCGAACAGCGCAAAGCTGTCAATCTTCATAAGGCCGCCGAAAGCCAGTGTCGCCGGGCCATCGGTGCCGAAGTGTAGGCCGGGTACAAGCAGAACCCCGGCGCCGAAAAGCGCAGCGGCAGCAGTAATGGCGATCAGCCGCGCAGCCTTGTCTCCGCCCCACGCAGCGACCAGAAGCAGAACAAGACCCGCGCCGCTCAGCAGCAATTCGGGCGTAACAAGCGCGAAGGAGTGAGCGAAATCCATCAGTGCGCGCCCTCCTTGGCGCTCGAATATTCAGGCATCGCGTTGGCGGCCTCCGCGCGGGGTGTTGCGGGGGCAAGCGCCGCGTCACTTTCCGGGGCAGCTGCAGCAAGCCGCGCGTCAAGCACGGCGATGTCGGAGCGCATCGGGGCAAGGAAGCTTTCGGGGTAAACCCCCATCCACAGCACTGCGGCGGCAATTGGGGCCACCATGATCCACTCACGCGCCGAAATGTCGCGCATGGCAGCGGCGTCCTCGTTCACCTGCACGCCGAACGCCACACGGCGATAAAGGTAGAGCATATAGGCGGCGCCCAGAATAATCCCGGTGGTCGACACCAGCGCAACAAGGCTCGAGGTCTGGTAAATCCCCGCGAGCGCCAGAAACTCGCCGACAAACCCGCTCGTCCCCGGCAAGCCAATGCTCGCCATGGTGAACAGCAGGAAAAACAGCGCGTAATAGGGCATGTTGATCGCCAGCCCGCCGTAACGCGCGATCTCGCGGGTGTGGAGACGGTCGTAAATTACGCCCACGCACAGGAACAGCGCGCCCGAAACCAGGCCGTGCGAGAGCATGACGATCATCGCGCCCTCAAGCCCCTGCACATTGAAGGCGAACAGGCCGACAGTGACAATCGCCATGTGCGCGACCGAGGAATAGGCGATCAGCTTCTTCATGTCAGTCTGCACCAGCGCCACCAGCGAGGTATAAACCACCGCGATCATCGAGAGGGTGAAGACCAGCCACGCGAACTGCGCGGATGCCTCGGGGAACATCGGCAGGCTGAAGCGGATGAAGCCGTAGCCGCCCAGCTTCAGCAGCACGCCAGCCAGGATCACCGAACCGGCGGTCGGCGCCTGCACGTGCGCGTCGGGCAGCCAGGTATGAAGCGGCCACATCGGCACCTTGACTGCAAAGCTGGCGAAAAAGGCGAGCCATAGCCATGTCTGCGCCTCTGGCGGGAAGGTGTATTGCATCAGCGTCGGGATGTCGGAGGTGCCAGCTTGCGCCACCATCCAGAACATCGCGATCAGCATCAGCACCGATCCGAACAGGGTGTAGAGGAAGAACTTGTAGCTGGCGTAGATGCGGTTGTCCCCGCCCCACACCCCGATGATGAGGTACATCGGGATCAGGCCCGCCTCGAAGAAGACGTAGAACAGGAACAGATCCTGCGCGGCAAAGGTACCGATCATCAGCACTTCCATGAACAGGAAGGCCGCCATGTATTCGCCGACGCGCTTCTGCACCGCTTCCCAGCTGGCAAGGATGCAGACCGGCATCAGGAACACGCTGAGCATGATCAGCAGCAGCGCAATCCCGTCGATCCCCAATGCGTAACTGAAGCCCGCAAACAGCTCGGCCCGCTCGGTAAACTGCCATTGCGGGCCACCGATCTGGTAATTGGACCACAGGATCACGCCGAGCGCAAAGGTGACGAGCGTCGCCCCGAGCGCGATCCAGCGCGCTTGGCTCGCGCCTGCAAACAGGCACGCCAACGCCCCGAGAAGCGGAACAAGCATCATCAGAGACAGGATGGGAAGGCCTTCCATTACGAAGCGCGCTCCTAAAGCAGAACGAAGGTGATAGCGGCGACCAGTCCGAGGAGCATGATCAGCGCATAGGTGTAGACGTAGCCGGACTGGATCGACTTCGCCGCGGTCGCGCTACGGTCAACCACCCAGGCGATCCCGTTGGGGCCGAAGCGGTCGATGGTGCCGACATCGCCGAGCTTCCAGAAGGCGCGGCCGAAAGCGAAAGCGGGTTTCACGAAGATCGCGTCATACAGCTCGTCGAAGTACCACTTGCGGTAGACGAAGTTGTGAAGGGCGGAGAAGGTCGCGACGAACCTGGCCGGAATATCGGGCTTGGCAATGTAAGCCACGTAAGCCCCCGTAAAGCCGATCAGCATCACGATCAACGCCGTGTATTTCACCCAGTACGGGACGGCGTGCATCGCATGGATCAGCGCCTCGTTGTAGAAGATCGACCCGTTCCAGAAGGCCGCGCTGTCGAGGAAGCTGGGCGCGAACACCTGCCCTGCGGCCACCGCGCCAATGGTCAGCACGCCAAGCGGGATCAGCATCGAAACCGGACTTTCATGCGGGTGATAGCCGCCCGTGGTGTCCTCGCCCGCTTCGGCCGGAGTCTT
>JBEQBX010000033.1:0-29718 GCA_041639595.1 Porphyrobacter sp. | reverse complement strand
GCGGCATGCGGTAACAGAAACCGTGGCGCTGAAGCGCCCGTTCGGCGATCTGCTGCACTTCACCGTCGATGGCACCCCCGCAGACCGCCCCCGCCTGCTGATCGCCGCCCCGATGAGCGGGCATTACGCCACGCTGCTGCGCGGCACGGTGGAGCGGATGCTGGAATCAGCGGACGTGTTCATCACCGATTGGGCCGATGCCAAGATGGTGCCGACCGATGCGGGCCGCTTCGATCTCGATGAATATATCGACTACCTGATCGAATTTGCCGAACACGTCTACGCCGATGCAGCAGGCGCGCGCATTCACATGATGGCGGTCTGTCAGCCCAGCGTTCCGGCCTTCGCGGCCGTCGCGCTGATGAACCTCCACAAATCGCCTGCGACGCCGGCCACGCTCACCCTGATGGGCGGCCCCATCGACACCCGCGAATGCCCCACGGTCGTCAACAACATGGCGATGCAGCGCCCGATCGAGTGGTTCCGCCAGAGTGTGATCGCCACCGTGCCGCACAAATATCCGGGCGCGGGCCGCCGCGTCTATCCCGGCTTCATGCAGCTCAACGCCTTCATGTCGATGAACCTGTCGAGCCACATGATGAGCCATTACGAGATGTTCAAACACCTCACCGTGGGTGACGATGCATCCGCGCAGGCGACCAAGACGTTCTACGACGAATACCGGTCAGTCTGCGACATGACGGCGGAATTCTACCTCCAGACGGTCGAGGAAGTGTTCCAGAAGCATTCGATCCCCAAGGGCGAGTTCCGCCACAAGGGCGAGCTGGTCGATATCACGCAGATCACCGACACCGCGCTGCTGGCCATCGAAGGCGAGCGGGACGATATCTCCGGTCTCGGCCAGACCAGGGCCGCTTTGAAGCTCACGCCGAACCTGCCGGACGACCATAAGCGGTACTACATGGCCGAAGGCGCCGGCCATTACGGCATCTTCAACGGCAGCCGCTGGCGCACCAAGGTGGCGCCGGTGGTGGAAGAATGGATCGACGCGCATCGGGGCTGAGAGGGCGCGGCGCGCCGGATTCCTAACATAGATTGACTTTTGCAAAGCTGCGCGCCAGACGCGCCGCTGTCCTGTTCTATCGTGGCAGACCAGACTCTTGCCCGGGCGGGATCATGCAGAATGTCGGTAGCACCGCGCGGATTGACGCGGTCATCACGTGGGTCGACGGCGGCGATCCGCTGCATCGCGCCAAGCGGCAGCATTACCAGACCGGATCCCGGCACGGCGCCAATGCCACCAATCCGCACCGCTGGGCCTGCAATGACGAACTGAGCTATTGCCTGCGGTCGATCGCCAATCATGCGCCGTGGATCGGGCGGATCTGGATTGTCACCGATGCGCAGACGCCCGATCTATCGCGCCTGCCGCGCAGCCTGGCTGACCGGATCACCATCGTCGATCACCTCACGGTATTTGCCGGTCACGAAGACGTGCTGCCGACCTTCAATTCGCTGGCGATCGAAACGCTGCTATGGCGCATCCCGGGCCTTGCCGAACGGTTCGTCTATTTCAATGACGACGTGTTCCTCACCGGGCCGCTGGCGCCCGGCGATCTGTTCTGCGGCGATGCACCGGTGCTGCGCGGCGGCTGGGTCGATTACCGCGGCATTGCGGCCGATCCTGCCAGCCGCGATGATCCGGCGCTGCTGCATCCGCTCACCCAGATCAACGCCGCCGCGCTGGCGGGTTTCGGGGCAGAGCGTCTGTTCCGCGCAGCGCATGTGGTCCATCCGCTGCGCCGGTCGATGATGAAGCGGCTTTATGACGATCACCGGTCGGCGTTTCTCGACAATATCGGCCACCGGTTCCGCTGCGTTTCGCAGTTCCTGCCGCAGGGCCTGCACAATCACGCGTGGATTGCGACGGGGGACGCGGTGCTCAACACCGCCGAGGATCACCTGCATCTGCGCACCGGCGCGGTGCATGACGATCCGTTGCCCGATGTCCGCGCACTGCTGGCCCGCGCGCTGCAGCCGCAGTTCAAGTTCCTGTGCGTCAACGATCTGCCGCAGGTCGAAGCCGCCATTCCCGACACCCGCGACTGGATCGAGCGCGCCATTGCGGCGTGACGGAGCGGCGGCTTAGCCCTGCCCGCGCCCGCGTTCCTGCACGGCGGCGCGGCGGGCTTCGACTTCTTCAGGCGCAACGGCCGAGTTGGCGGCGCTGCTGCGCGCCGCTTCCAGGGCCAACCCTTCACGGAAACCAAGGGCGTAGCCATCGTCGATCAGGCGCTTGTAATTCGCCAGAAACGCCGGATCGATGCCTGCCATGTCGCCCGCCAGCCTGCGCGCAAGCGGGAGCAGGGCGTCAGGCGCGGTCACGTGATTGACCAGCCCCCACGTGTGCGCCGTCGCCGCATCCAGAAAATTGCCGGTGAAGGCGAGCTCCTTGGCACGGCTGATGCCGATCATCCGCGAAAGCTTCTGCGACAGACCCCAGCCCGGCACGATCCCGACCCGCGCATGGGTATCGGCAAAGCGCGCATTGGTACTGGCGATCAGCACATCGCAGGCGAGCGCGACTTCGAACCCGCCGGTAATCGCCACGCCATTGATCGCGCCGATCACGGGCTTGCGGCACAGCTCAATGGCTTTCACCGGATTGTCGGCCGGATCAGTGGCGTTGGCGCTGCCCAAAGCGCCCGCCTGGCTGCCGAGTTCCTTCAGATCGAGACCCGCTGTAAACGCCCGCTCACCGGCGCCGGTCAGGATCACCGCGCGCACATTGTCATCGGCATCAACCGCGCGCATCACCTCGGCCAGTCGCGCCCGCAGCGCGCGGTTCAGCGCGTTCATCGCCTGCGGGCGGTTGAGCGTCACCGTGGCGACACCGTCCGCCACATCCAGCAGGATCACATCGTCCATCATATCCTCCAATCGATCGTCCCGCGCCCGGCACTTTCCAGAAACGCGTTGGTCTGGCTGAACGGGCGCGATCCGAAGAAGCCGTTATGCGCCGACAGCGGGCTGGGATGCGCCGATGTCAGCACCAGATGATGCCCCAAACCCCCTAGCGCGCGGGCGAGGGCTGGCACCCGGCTCGCTTTCTTGCGCGCATGACTGCCCCACAGGATGAACACCGTCGGCTCGGCCCGTTCTGCGACCGCTGCCACGGCAGCATCGGTCACCGCGTCCCATCCCCGCCCGGCATGGCTGCCAGCAAGGCCCGCCTCCACCGTGAGGGTGTTGTTGAGCAGCAGCACGCCCTGCTTCGCCCAAGCCGACAGATCGCCCGTGGCAGCACGCGGCAGGCCCAGATCAGCCTCCAGCTCCTTGTAGATATTCACCAGCGACGGCGGCGGCCGCACCCCCGCCTGCACTGAAAAGGCCAAGCCATGCGCCTGCCCCGGCCCATGATAGGGGTCCTGCCCCAGGATCACGCAGCGCACCTGATCCAGCGGGGTCAGCGCCAGCGCCGCCAGCCGCGTTCCGCGCGGCGGATAAACCACCTTGCCCGCGGCTTCCTCTGCCGTCAGCCACCCGCCCAGCTTGCGCGTTTCAGGCGCTGCCAAAACAGGATCAAGCGCCGCGCGCCAGCTTTCGGGAATTGTCTCGTGTGCCATTGTGCGCCCAGCCTACACGCCCTGTCCGCCTGCGCGCCACTGGCCCCTTTCCCTATTTCCCCAATGCGCGTAGGGCGGGCGCCATGGCAGTCCATTTTCACGAAGAAGACCTTCCCGCCGGCGTGTTGACCGGCAACAGCGCAATCGCGGTCGATACCGAGACCATGGGCCTCATCACCCACCGTGACCGGCTGTGCGTGGTGCAGCTTTCAGACGGCAGCGGCCATGAACATCTGGTGCGTTTCGGACCGGGCAGCAGCTATGACGCGCCCAATCTGAAAGCGGTGCTGGGCGATCCGTCGCGGGTCAAGATCTACCATTTCGGCCGCTTCGATCTGGCGGCGGTGCACCATTACCTCGGCGTGATGGCCGGGCCGGTGTTCTGCACCAAGATCGCGAGCAAGCTGGTGCGCACCTATACCGACCGGCACGGATTGAAGAACCTGGTTGAAGAACTGCTTGGCGAAAGCATTTCGAAACAGCAGCAATCGTCTGACTGGGGCGGGCCGGTACTGTCCGATGCGCAGCGCGATTACGCCGCCAGTGATGTGCGCTACCTCCACCGGCTGCGCGATGAATTGACCGTCCGACTGGAGCGCGAAGGGCGCATGGAAATCGCGCAGGCGTGCTTCGATTTCTTGCCCACCCGCGCATTGCTCGACATCGCAGGCTGGGCTGAAAACGACATCTTCAGCCATATGTAAGGTTGCAGGCGGCACACCCCGATCATGGCCCCCGAACAAATCATCGAAACCACCGAAGCACGGCTGTTGCGCAGCCGCCGGCAGCATTTTGCTGCGCCGGGCGGATCGCATGACCGGCTGGTGCGCTTCCTTGCGCGGGCGCTGCCGATGGGCGTGGGGGTGATTGCGGCGCTGATGGTCATCACGCCACTGTCCCCGCGCGGCGAAGTCAGCTTCCTGCTGGACCGCAACAAGGTGGCGCTGATCGATGAACGCCTGAGCGTGGACAACGCCATGTATCGCGGGCGCGACAATCAGGGCCGCCCGTTTTCGCTCTTGGCGGGCGAAGCGGTGCAGCGGTCCAGTATTGAAGGACTGGTGCGGATGCGCGATCTGGTCGCGCAATTGCTGATGGCTGAAGGCCCCGCCCGCCTCAGCGCTGATGGCGGCACCTATGATATCGACGCTGAAACAGTGGCGGTTGACGGAACGGTGCGCCTGGCCGCGTCTGATGGTTATGCAATGACAGCCCGCGGCGTTTCGGTCGATCTCAAATCACGCACCATGCAAGGCACCGATGGCGTCGCGGGTGAGGTTCCGGCTGGCACATTTTCTGCCAATACGCTCAAAGCCGATCTGGCCGCGCGCACCATCGCGCTTGATGGCAATGTCCGCTTGACGATGATACCGGGCCGGTTGAGGAAACCATGATGCACCAGCCTTCCCCCTCCACGCGCCCGCCGCTTGCCCGTCTTGCCCTTGTCTGGGGGATCGGCGGCTTTGCACTCACCGCTGCGCTGGCCGGGGGAATGAACCTTGCCGCACAAGGGATCGCCGCCCATGATTCGCGCGCGCCGGTTACCTATGATGCGGGCAATGGCCTGCTGGATGACCGCGCCAACCGGGTGGTGCTGGGTGGGGGCGTGACCGTCACGCAGGCCGGGCTGACTTTGCAATCGAACCGCCTGCTGATCGACTTCACCGATGCAGGGCAGCTCGAAATCCAGCGCATCACCGCCACTGGCGGGGTGGTCATCAACCGCGGCAATGAACGCGCCAGCGGCGACAACGCGATTTATGATTTCAACCGCCGGATCATCACTGTGACAGGCAATGTACGCCTGCGCCGCGGCACCGACACGCTGAACGGCGGGCGGCTGGTGATCGATCTTGTCAGCGGACTTTCCACCGTGGACGGCACAGCGTCCGGAACCAGCGCAACCCCGGGTGCGCCATCGGGACAAGGCCGCGTGACCGGCACATTCAGCGTGCCGCAGAAAAACTAATACGCGTTCGCGTGCGTCAGCACCCGCACGGTGCGCATGACGATGGCGATATCTCCCGGCAACAACCAGCCCGCAATATATTCGAGATCAGACTGCAACCGGTCGGTCAGATCCTTCTCATGCTCGGTCGCGCCGCGATGGCCGCGCACCTGCGCAAGCCCGGTCAGCCCCGGCTTCAGGCAGTGCCGCTGCCAGTATTTGCGGTCGATATCCCAGAAATACTTGTCATTGGCCATGGAACCCAGCGCGTGCGGACGCGGGCCGACGATCGACATATCGCCCATCAGGACGTTCAGGATCTGCGGCAGTTCATCGATGCTGGTGCGGCGGATAAAGCCGCCAATGCGGGTGATCCGGTCGTCCTCGCGCCCGGTCGAACGGCTGCCTTCCTGGTCGAGCTTTTCGGGTCCCATCGACCGGAACTTGTACATATCGAAGAACTGGTTGCCGCGCCCCAGACGCCGCTGGACAAACAACACCGGTCCGCCATCCTCGCGCTTGATCAGCATCGCGACCACGATCAGCAGCGGCGCCAGCACCAGTAACGCCGTGCCGGCGATCGTCAGATCGAACAACCGTTTCAAAACGCGCGCACGCACACCCAGCGGCCCCGTCGACACCACCAGCGTGGTGCGATCCAGATCATCGTAGCGGTGCACGCCCAAGGCGCCCAGGCTATGCGCCGGCTCGCTGATGATTTCGCCGTATACCCCCGCTGATTTCAGCAGAAAGGCCCAATCGGCGCGCCGCTCCTGAGGACAGCTTACCACCACATGATCCTGATTGCGCAGCAGCTTGCCCAGCCGGTCGAGCATGAAGGGATCATGGCTTCCGGGATCAAGATTGTAATCCGCTGCCGTAATCCGGTCAGCTTCTTTGAAAGGGAAGGTCGCACCGCCATCGTCGATGATCAGGCGATTACGGGTCCGGCCGCCCCATCTGGCCTTGATGATGATCGGCACGATCCGGCGCAATGCCACCATCAGCAGCGCGGTCAGCACCAGGCCGATCGTCACCGCCGCGCGCGAAAAATCCCCGTTCGACTTGGTGTAGAAGCCGATGAAATTGATCAGTCCCGCCGCCACGACCAGCGCGGTCAGCATCTTGCGGGTTGCGAACAGCCAGTCATCCAGCGCATCGGCGCTGTAAGTGCGGTTATACAGCGCAATCGTGAAATAGACGGGCAACATGACCTGCGCGGCCAGCATCGCTCTCGACTGCGCCCAGACCCCATCCCACAATTGCGCGGCAAATATGAAACCGACCAGCAGCAGCAGCCCGTCGGCCACCATCAGCAGCGCATAGGCACGCAACCGCCGCCGTTCCAACGAAGGCACGATTTTGCTTTCCACCGACCGATGGTGGACCGAATCCAGAAGTTTCGGCGTGGCGCGGTTCATGGAAAAACAGGTCCCCAGGGCACGAACCCTAGTGAAATTACGTATGCGCGGATACAGCACAAAAAACGGCCCTGTCGACCGCGAAGTGCCAAACCTCAATTTTTATTGGGTCTTGCGGCAAACCGGCTGATTTCAGCCAATTCCTGCGCCAACAGCAGCTCTGCTGCCTGACTGTTGGCCAGCAAGGTGCGGTGCAGCGCGATAAGCCGCGGGATCAGCCGGTCCAGCCGGGTCTCGGCGCTGCCCCGCGTGGCGGGCATGGTCCAGCGTTTGAACTGGTTTGCGATGTCCCGCTTCTCCTTGAAGAAGATGCCGAGCCGCATTTCCGCGCCCTTGTCGATATTCTCGAACTGACCGCGCGGCCCCAGATAGGCGGCGATCTGCGCCAGTTGCGCCGCGCGCCGTTCCAGCGCCAACGCCACGCCGACCGGGTTCAATCCCAATTCGCGCATTCGCCGGATTTCGCCCCCGATCCGGCCCAACTCCCCGCCGAGCACCGCGTTGACCAGCGGAGCGAAGCCATCTTCCTCCGTCGCCGCACCGATCGCGGCATGATCTTCCGGCGTGGCAGGGCGCGGCGCCTGCGGATCGGCGTCGCAATACAGTGCCAGCTTATCGATTTCCGATTGAGCAAGCCGCACGTCCAACCCGGCGCCGCGCGCAATGCGTTCGGCCAGATCGCCGCCCAGCCGCAGCCCGGCTGCGTCGGCCATACCGCGAACGGCGCTCGCCACCGCTGACAGATCGGGCGGGTGGAACATCGCGACCAGTGCATCGCTGCGTTTTTCCAGCAGCTTTGCCGTGCGCGATTTATCGGTCGCAGACGTGGCGACGACGATCACCGGTGCCGCTTCACCTGCGCCGGCATCGGCCGTTTCGATCAGGAATTGCAGCGCATCATGTGCATCATCGCCGCTGGCGCGCACCCAGATGTGGCGCGTGTCCCCGAACAGCGAGGTTGAACGCGCCTCGTCCCCCAGCAGGGCCGGATCGCGCCGCAGGTCTGCGCCGGACAGTTCCACCCGCTCACCCGCATCGGGGAAGGCCGCGGCAAGGCGGTTGGCAGCGGCGCTGGCGCCGGCTTCATCCGGGCCGCAGAAAAAGAATATGCGCGCAGCAAGGGCGCCCGAGGGCAGGCCGCGGGCAAAGTCGCTGTTTTTCGCCTTCATTGGCCCGCGGCAGCGCGGTTGCGCAGGGTCAGCGTCACCTGGGTCGTGATCCGGTCTGCCACGTCCAGCGCCAAGTTTTCCAGCGCCTTCTGTTCGGCAGCGATGGTCGCATATTCCGACGACACCACGTCGATCCCCGCGTCCGAACCCGCGGTCGCATCCAGCAGAACCGATCCGGTGGACAGATCGACCAGCTGATACCGCGCGCGCAGGATGCGGCGTTCGCGGCTGATCGTATCGTCATTGAGCACGCCGAGCGCCTCCAGCGAATCGTCCAGCCTGACGTCGAGCCTGTATTGCGGGGTCACTTCCGCGGCCCCGTTCCTGCCCACGCCCAGCCGCGCGTCGAGCGCGTTCTTGACCAGCCAGCCGCCCTGCCCCTGAATCGCCGGAACCTCGACCGCCGCCACGCCCCGCGCAGTCGCCGCACCGGGCCCGCCCGCATACATCGGCGAAAGGCCGCAGGCGGAGAGGGCCAGCGAGGCCAGCAGGGCGAAAGTGAAGCGCATCAGGTGACGATATTCACCAATCGGTCGGGCACCACAATAACCTTGCGGATCGCGGCGCCATCGATCGAGCGTTGCAGGTTCGCCGATGCCATCGCCAATGCCTCCAATGCATCCTTCGACGCGCCCTTGGGCGCGGTGACGGTGTCGCGCAGCTTGCCCATGTGCTGGATGGCGATGGTGACTTCATCATCGACCAGCAGGGCGGGATCGACAGCAGGCCAGGCTGCGTCGGCGATGAGGCCTTCATCCATGCTGTCCCAAGCTTCTTCGGCGAGGTGGGGCATCATGGGGGCTGCCAGATGGACCAAGGCCCGTATGGCGGCACTCCGGCTGGCAGACGGCGCGGCTTTCTCGGTCGCGCCGGTCAGCTCGTAAATGCGCGCCACGGCCTTGTTGAAGCCCAATGCCTCGATGTCGGAGGCGACCGCGGCGATGGTCTGGTGGGTCTTGCGGTCGAGGCTCTTGTCCTCGCCCTCAGCCGCAGCATCATAGGCGGCGAACAAGCGCCACAAGCGCTGGACGAAGCGCGCGCAGCCCTCGATCCCGGCGTCGGACCACGGCAGATCGCGCTCCGGCGGCGAATCCGACAGCATGAACCACCGCACCGCATCCGCCCCGTGGCGGGCGATGATCGCATCGGGGTCGACAACGTTCTTTTTCGACTTCGACATCTTGATGACGCGGCCGACGTCGACCGCCTTGCCATCGGCCAGCAGGGTCGCGCCTTCGGAGGTGCGGTTCACGTCCTCGGGGCCGAAGAACACCGGCACGCCGCGAGCGGCATCAATGCGGCTATAGGTCTCGTGCGTCACCATCCCTTGCGTGAACAGCGCGGCGAACGGCTCCTGCACGGTAATCTTGCCGGTGTGCGCCAGCGCCCGCGTCCAGAAGCGGGCGTAGAGCAGGTGCAGGATCGCGTGTTCGATGCCGCCGATATAGTGCTGCACCGGCATCCACTTGGCGACCTCCGCCGGGTCGAACGGACGGTCGGCAGGCTGGCTGGCAAAGCGCAGGAAATACCACGAGCTATCCACGAAGGTATCGAGCGTGTCCGTCTCGCGCCGCGCCGCTGTGCCGCACTTGGGGCAATCGACGTGCTTCCACGTGGGGTGGCGTTCCAGCGGGTTGCCGGGGATGTCGAAGCTGACATCCTCGGGCAGGGTGACGGGAAGCTGATCCTTGGGCACCGGCACCACACCGCAGGCGTCGCAGTGGATGAAGGGGATCGGCGTCCCCCAGTACCGTTGCCGCGAAACGCCCCAGTCGCGCAGGCGCCAGACGGTGCGGCCCTCGCCCCAGCCGCCGGCTTCGGCGCGGGTGATGACCGCCTGCTTGGCGTCCTCGACACTCATGCCGTTGAGGAAATCGGAATTGACGATCACCCCGTCGCCCGCCTCGGCCTCGCCCTTGAAAGGGTCGCCGGCGCGGGCCGGATCTGTCGCGACGACGCGCAGGATCGGCAGTTCGTATTTGGTGGCGAATTCGAAGTCGCGTTGGTCATGCCCCGGCACACCCATAACCGCGCCGGTGCCATATTCCATCAGCACGAAGTTGGCGATGAAGACCGGGAGGGCCTCGCCGGTGAACGGATGCCTGGCTGTGATGGGCGTGCGATAGCCCAGCTTTTCCGCCGTTTCGAGCGCGGCCGCCGTGGTTGCGCCCTTCTTGCACTGGTCGATAAACGCGGCGACTTCCGGATTGCCCGCCAGCCCTTGGGCAATCGGGTGATCGGCAGCGATGGCGCAGAAGCTCGCGCCGAAGATCGTATCGGGGCGGGTCGAGTAAACCGCCAGCTTGCCGCCATCGGAAAGATAGAAGCTGAACTCCAGCCCTTGCGATTTTCCGATCCAGTTCTCCTGCATCAGGCGAACCTTTTCCGGCCAATCCTCCAGCTTGCCGAGGCCTTCCAGCAGATCATCGGCAAAGTCGGTGATCTTCAGGAACCACTGGTTCAGCTTGCGCTTCTCGACCTCCGCGCCCGACCGCCAGCCCTTGCCGTCGATCACCTGTTCGTTCGCCAGAACCGTCATGTCGACCGGGTCCCAGTTAACCGTCGATTCCTTGCGGTAAACCAGCCCAGCCTCATACAAGTCGGCGAACAGCGCCTGTTCGTGGCCGTAATATTCGGGATCGCAGGTGGCGAATTCGCGCGTCCAGTCGAGCGCGAAGCCGATGCGCTGCAACTGCGCCTTCATCTGCGCGATGTTCTGGCGCGTCCAGCCGCCGGGGTGCACACCCTTTTCCATCGCCGCGTTCTCGGCCGGCATCCCGAAGGCGTCCCAGCCCATCGGGTGCAGCACTTCAAACCCGCGCATCTTCTGATACCGCGCCAGCACGTCGCCCATCGTGTAATTGCGCACGTGCCCCATGTGGATGCGCCCCGAGGGATAGGGGAACATTTCAAGGATGAAGCTTTTGGGCTTTTCGCTATCGGAATCGGCGGTGAAAGTGCCCGCCTGCTCCCATGCGCGTTGCCAGCGTCCGTCAGCTTGCGACGGATCGAAACGCCCCCGTCCGTCAGCGACGGACGGATCATTATTGGTGTCGGTCATGGTAGCCTATCCGTGGAAGGGCGGTTTTGGTGTTACGAAGCGAGGGCTTGGCGGCGCAGATCGCGGGCCTTGGTAAGGATGATGTCCTCAAGCTTCTGCACGGTGGCCGCCTGCACCGGGGCCTCGACCCAGTTGCCGCCTTCGTTGACCTGACGGCTTGCCGCAACGCGCAGGGCATCGGCGCGCAGATCCTGATCGAGGATCGTCACGGTCAGCTTCACCCGCTCACCCGGATTGGCCGGATTGGTGTACCAGTCGGTCACGATCACGCCGCCGGCGCTGTCCGCCTGAAGCAGCGGTGCAAATGACACCGTGTCCAGCGACGCGCGCCACAGATAGGCGTTGACGCCGATGGTGTTGAGCTGCGCTGCCGACAATTCGGTGCGTGGACGATCACTGCCGCCGCACGCGGCGAGGCCGGTAAGCGAGGCACCCAGCAACGCATAACCGAGCGTGCGGCGAAAAGTGGCGGAATTGGCGCGTGTCACTGCCGGATCATCCTCATCGTCTATCTTGCGCCCGCTCTATAGCCCCATGCCCCCCTGCGGCAAGCATGATCCGTGTGGCGGGCCGCCCGATCGTAAAAGCACGCCAAAGCGTCTGCGGGCTTTATGAAGCCTGAATTTATGTAACTCGCGGTTTATGTGTGCATGCTGCCACAGGTTGACGGCGAATCCGGCGCTTGCCGATTTAAGGTCATTGCAAGCCGGCTCGGCAGGCCTATCACCGGTTAGGGAAAACCGTGCGACTCAGCTGCCATTAAGGTGGCATATGGTTGGGCGGAGATCACGGTTACTGAAATTCATGGAGTCGATAGCACCAATGGCACGCAAGTCAGGCACCAAGGCAAAGGCGCAGCATTCGCTGCCGCTGTTTGCGCTGTGTGCTGCGCTGGTGCTGGCGGTGCCGACTGCGGGCATGGCGGTGGCGGGCGATTTCGTTCCGTCGCAGGCCGGGGCTTCGCTTCAGAAATTGGGCCTTCGCACCTTCACCCCCGCCTCGGTCGATCCCGAACTTGCGGCACGGTTCGCCAATAAGGCGCGTGAACGCGGGATCAAATTCACGCCTGCCAGCGCGCAGCCCGTTTCGGGCCAGCGGACGGTGACTGTGGCTGTACGGGTTGATGAAGGTACAGCCCGCGCGATTTCGGTGCGCAAGGCGCTGGATACCGCAACTGGCCGCGGGTTTGGCATGGCCGGGCTCGACACCAGCAAGTTCCAGCTTGGCGCGGCGCGCGGCTATCAAAGGTTTGCGCGCACAGCAGATCTTTCGGCCAGCGTGCGCAAGCTTAACGTGCCCGATCTGGCGCAGTTCAAACCTTCGGCGCCGCAGGCTGATGACAAACCCAGCCGCCTCCAGCCGCGGATCGAACTGGAAGATCGCCAGATTGCAGGCCGATCGCCCAACACCCTCGATTCGATCGCCCAGCAGACGGTCGGTGTCGGCGGCAGCTTCCAGCTTTCGCAGAACCTCAACGTGATGGCCGGCGTGCGCTATTCCAAGGAACGTGACCGGCTCAACCCGCTGACCAATTCGGTCAAGGATAGCCAGGCGGTGTATGTGGGCACGCAGATCAAGTTCTGATCTATCGCAAGTCTCTGAAATTCAAGTATTCTGGATGATTTTTGAGTTGCCTCAGGGGTGTTGTTGCACCCCGGTAGGCTGCATTTGCACCCCTCCAGCGTGCCTTTGACCCCTGCTAGCCCCCCCGAACGCGGCACGTTACTGCGCCGCCGCGGCATAGCTATTCGTCGCTTTCCCTTCCCCTACGTCAACGCTAATCTCCCGACATAAATTTACAAAAGGGGAGAGATGTCATGGGCCGGGTAGCCATCGTCACCGGAGGAACGCGCGGGATTGGGGAAGCGATCTGCAAGCGGTTGCAGCGCCAGGGCCATACGGTCATCGCCAATTACGCGGGGAACGAGGAAAAGGCCCGCGCCTTCACAGCGGCAACGGGCATCCCTGCCTACAGGTGGGACGTGGGCGATCACGAAGCGACGCTGGCCGGTGTCGCTCAGGTCGAAGCCGATCACGGTCCGGTCGACATCGTCGTCAACAACGCCGGAATCACGCGCGACGGCACTCTGCACAAGATGAGCTTCGAGGACTGGAACGATGTGATGCGCATCAACCTCGGCGGGTGCTTCAACATGGCCAAGGCGACCTTCCCCGGGATGCGCGAGCGGGGCTGGGGCCGGATCGTCAACATTGGCTCGATCAACGGGCAGGCGGGGCAATACGGGCAGGTCAATTACGCCGCGGCGAAGAGCGGAATTCACGGCTTTACCAAGGCCTTGGCGCAGGAAGGCGCGAAGTTCGGGGTGACGGTGAACGCCATCGCGCCGGGTTATATCGACACCGACATGGTCGCCGCCGTGCCCGCGCCGGTGCTGGAAAAGATCGTCGCCAAAATCCCGGTGGGCCGCCTCGGCATGGCCGAGGAAATCGCCCGCGGGGTGGCTTATCTCACCAGCGAGAATGGCGGGTTCATGACCGGCTCGACCATGAGCATCAACGGCGGCCAGCACATGTACTAGCAAGGGTTGGCGAGCAGCGGCAGGGCCTGGCCACACCGGAATTTTCGGGTTCACAGACGTTTGCCGCGCGCCACCGATGCGTTAGGTTGGCCGTATGGCTCATCCTGACGCGACGACACTCCGCCCGCGGTTTCCATTCGACCTTCCACTGTGGACGCTGGCTGCTCCGCTGCTTGGTGTCGCCGCCATTGTTCTGGGCAAACCGGATGATGCCGTCACCATTGGCATCATCGCCATCCTGCTGGGGGCGTCGGTCATGGCGGCGGTCTATCATGCGGAGGTGATCGCCCATTTCGTCGGAGAGCCGTTCGGAACGCTGCTCCTTGCACTGGCCGTGACCGTGATCGAGGTGTCGCTGATCGTATCCATCATGCTCGCCGAAGGGGGACAATCGCAGGCGTTGGCGCGCGACACGCTGATGGCCGCGATCATGATCACCATCAACGGCATCGTCGGCATCTGCCTGATCGCGGGCGGGCGCCGCCATCTCGAGCAGACTTATACGCAGGCAGGCGTCAGCACGGGTCTGGCGATGCTGGCCACGCTTTCTGTCCTGACACTGGTGCTGCCCAATTTCACGACGAGCGCGCGCGAGGCATTCTACACCAACCAGCAATTGCTGTTCGTCGCGGTGGTTTCGCTGATTATCTACGGCACCTTCGTGCTGGCACAGACGATCCGCCACCGCGATCACTTCCTGCACAATATCGCCGATGCCGACGATCACGCCCATGTGGCGCCGGCCACCCGCCCGCAGGCGCTGGCGGCGGGGGGGATGTTGGTCGTGGCCTTGATAGCGGTGGTGGTGCTGGCCAAGAACATGTCTCCCGTGATCGAAGGCGGGGTCAGCCGGATCGGCGCACCCAAGGCACTGGTTGGGATCATCATCGCGGCCGTTGTGCTGGCCCCCGAAGGCTTTGCCGCCCTGCGCGCCGCCCGGGCCAACCGGGTGCAATCGAGCCTTAATCTTGCGATCGGATCGGCGCTGGCTTCGATCGGGCTGACCATCCCGGCGGTGGCGCTGGTGGCGTTGGCGCTGGGACTGGAGCTTGAACTGGGCCTGACGCAAAGCGGATCAGTGATGCTTGCCCTGACCCTGCTGGTCGCCACACTCAGCCTCAGCCGCGGGCGGACGACCATAGTACAGGGCGTGATCCACCTGGTGCTGTTCGCGACCTTCCTGTTCATCACGATCGTGCCGTGAGGATGGCGGGGGCATGGTGATGAAGGGTTAAGGGGTTGGCGCTATTCCAGCGTCATGTCTGCGCACTTCAAAATCGACGAGATCGGATTTTTCTCGCTTGAGCAATGGCCGGTTACCGTCTGCGCATGGCGCGGATGCTGCATGGAGGTCTTCGCCCGAGCCGAACATTCGGTGGCAGACTGCCTGCGAAGCTTGGAAAATGCCGGGATCGCCACTGGCAAGGACGCGCACAACCCGTTCGCTGCGACGCGGCTCAAAGCCTTGGCGACTCGTATCAGGGGGCATAATTTCGCCAAGCATGGCGATCTCGCACTCACGCGAATTGCCGAATGGGAGCGGGTATATGAAGTGCGCGCCTTTCTTGCTCACGGCAAAATAACGGCCACTGTCGGCGGCATTAGCATCAGCCACATCACCTTTGACGGGAAAGCCGAACATCGCGCGCCAGCAAGACAGCTGACCCGTTTCGATATGCTTGCAGAATTGGCGGCGATCGAGGCAGCACAAAAATCGCTGCACCAACAGCTCGGCCAGATCAAAGCTCTGGCGAGGCAGATGGCGGCATCTGCCGCGCTCTGACCGCTATTTCCGCGGCGAGGATAGCCTAGGCCCTAACCCCGATACAATCCGTCCACACGCTCCTGATACCGCTCGCGGATCTTGTGGCGGCGGATCTTCATGCTCGGCGTCATTTCCTCGTTCTCGATCGAGAAAGCCTCGTCCGCGAAAGCGAACTGGCGGACCTTTTCGATGACCGAGAGATCGGCATTGGTCCGGTCAACCGCTGCGCGCACCGCGTTTTTGAAGGCGGGGAGTTCCTGCAAGGATTTCAGGTCGAACTTCTCGCCATTGGCCCGCGCCCATTCCAGCGCCCATTCGGCATCGGGGACGATCAGGCCGACCACGTAAGGCCGCTTGTCCCCGCTCACCATCGCCTGCGCAATTTCGGGCTGGAGCGTCAGCATCCCCTCAACCTTCTGGGGGGCGATATTGTCGCCCTTGTCGTTGACGATCATGTCCTTCTTGCGGTCGGTGATCTTGATCCGGCCCTTGGAATCGATGTGGCCGATATCGCCGGTATGCAGCCAACCGTCTTTCAACGTGCGGGCGGTTTCCGCGTCATTGCGCCAGTAGCCGTGCATCACCAGTTCGCCCCGGACGAGGATTTCGCCATCATCGGCAATTTTCACTTCAACTCCGCGAAGTGCCGGGCCGACCGTGTCCATCTTGAGGCCAGCCTTGGGACGATTGCAGCTGATCACCGGCCCGGCCTCGGTCTGGCCGTAACCCTGCAGCATGGTCAGCCCCATCGCGTCGAAGAAATTGCCGACTTCGGGGTTAAGCGGCGCGCCGCCTGACACCATTGCCTTGATCCGCCCGCCGAACTTGGCGCGGATCTTGGGGCGCAGCGTCTTCTCGACCAGGAAGTCCATCGGCTTGTCACGCAGACGCTTTTTGCCGTCCTTGCTGTTACCGGCGATTTTCAGCGCGGCATCCATCATGACATTGGCGACTTTGCCCTGCTTTTCGATCTGCTTCATGATCCGGGTCCGCAGCACCTCGAACAGGCGCGGCACCACGACCATGAAGGAAGGGCGGGTTTCCTCGATATTGGAAGCGAGCTTTTCCAGCCCTTCGGAATAGAAGATTTCCGCGCCCACGCCGATTGGCAGGTACTGCCCGCCGGTGTGTTCGTACGCATGGCTGAGCGGCAGGAATGACAGGAAGCGTTCGTTGTCCAACCCGAAGTCGTTGATCAGCACCTCGGCTGCCCCGGCTGCATTGCACAGGATCATGCCGTGGTGCTGCATCACCCCGCGCGGGGCGCCGCCGGTGCCGCTGGTGTAGATGAGGCAGGCTGTATCGGACCGCTCGATCCGGGAAATCCGGTCGTCCACCGCCGCACGTGCCGCTGCCGCATCGCCGGTAATCAGCGCGGACCAATCGTGATATTCAAAGCTGCCCGATTGCTGGCGCTTCAGGTTCTCCATCCCGATAAGATGCTCGACCAGTCCGGTCTGCCCGATTGCGCCGACCACCGGCGCCAGCAGCTTCTCGGTCGATACGAACACCGCGCGGGCGCCGGAATTATCGAGGATATGCGCGTGATCACGGCGGGTGTTGGTGGTGTAGGTGGGCACGGTGATGCAGCCTGCAGCCATGATGGCGAGGTCCGCGATGCACCATTCGGGACGGTTTTCCGCAATCAGCGCGACCCGGTCACCATCTTCCAGGCCCATGCGGCGCAAGGCTTCTGCCAGCAGGCAGACATGCTCTGCCGCAGAACGCCAGCTTTGCGTCACCCATTGCCCGCCGGTCTTGTGACCGAGGAACGGCGCATCGCCTTTTTCGTCCGCACGTTTCAGAAACAGCGCGACAAGGTTCTGCGCGCCGTCAATGTCCTGCAACACCTGATCGTCCGCCGGATTGACGACGGCACGCGCGGCATGTGGCAAAGTGGGGGAATGCACTGGCAAAGGCTCCTGATCCCTTCGAAGTTTTATCATTCGCAGGTTCAGGTGCGACCCGCGTGAGGCGTTGCAGATTAGAAGGTCAAATCCGCAGCGGCAAGCATCGGGATGCCCGCAGTGCCCAGCCGGGTGCGATCAGACGCGGATCAAGGCGTGACCAGTCCGGCGTTGCGCGGCTCGGTCGCCATCTCCCATGTGCCGTCCGCCCGCCGCCCCAGCGCATTGGCCTTGATCGGCGCCTGTCCGACCCGGATCGTCTTGTGGCCCAGCGCGGTCAGCGCGTCCTTCATCGGGGCAAGCGCGCTGCCTTCTTCGATCAGCAGCGTGTCGCCGAACGACATGGCAAAGGGCAAAGCCAGCGCCTGCTGCGCGCCGAGCTTGAAATCGAGCACGCCGATGATCGCGCGGGCGACCGTTACCGGTATGGTCGGCCCGCCTGCCGCGCCGATCACCAGCAGCGGCTTGCCCTGAGCATCGAACACGATGGTCGGTGCCATCGACGAACGCGGGCGCTTGCCCCCCTCCACCCGGTTGGCGACCGGCTTGCCATCGGCTTCGGGCGTCAGGGTGAAGTCGGTGAGTTCGTTGTTCAGGTAAAACCCGCCCCAGTGCAGGCCCGATCCGAACGCGCCTTCGATGGTCGAGGTGTAACTGACCGCATTGCCGCCAGCATCGACGACGGCAAAGTGGGTGGTGCCGTTTTCAGGCTCTTCCGGCCCGTCTCCGCGCACAAGGGGGGCGCCGGGGGGGATGCCAGCCTCGGGCTTGGCCAGCGCGCTGTCGGGTGAAATCAGCGCGGATCGGGTAGCGATGTACGCGGGATCGACCAGCCCGGCGACCGGCACTGCGACGAAATCGGCATCGCCTGCGTAAAGCTCACGGTCGGCATAGGCGAGGCGCTGGCTTTCGATGAAAACGTGCCAGAACTGCGGGGTGTCCGGCCCCATCGCCGCCAGATCGAACCGTTCAAGCTGGCCGAGCATCTGCGCCACCGCGATCCCGCCCGACGACGGCGGCCCCATCCCGCAGATGCGGTAAACGCGGTATCGGACGCACACCGGAGCGCGCTCCTTTGCCGTGTAGCCGGCCACATCGGCGGCAGTCATGCGCCCATCTTGCGGCGTTTCCCCCGCGATATAGGCGGCGAGTTCGGCGGCGGCTGTGCTGCCATACATCGCGTCCGGCCCCTGCGATGCGAGCGCGCGGAAGGTCTTGGCCAGCAGTGGCACCTTCACGGTCGCGCCGACCGGCAGCGGCTCACCATCCGCGCCGAAGAACACGCTGCGCGCATAATCGGATTTGTCCGCGCGCCCCTTGTTTCCGGAAAGCGATCCGTGCAGCCGCGGGTTCATCACGAAACCGCCATCTGCCAGTGCGATGGCAGGCTCGAACAGCTTGGCCCAGGGCAGCTTGCCATGCGCGGCATGGGCCTTTGCGGCGAGCGCGATGTTGCCGGGCACTCCGACGCTCAGGCCCGAAAATACACGGGTGTCGCGGCCCAGCACTTTGCCGTTTTCGTCAAGGAAGCGGGTCGGCGTTGCCGCGGCAGGCGCGATCTCGCGTCCGTCATAGGTGACCAGCGCCTTCGTCTCGCCATCAGCGCGCACCATGAAGCCGCCGCCGCCGATGCCGGAGCTTTGCGGTTCGACCACAGTGAGGGCGAGCATCACGGCAATCGCCGCGTCGACCGCTGATCCGCCCTGCGCCAGAATTGCCTCACCTGCCGCGGTGGCGCGCGGATCGGCGCTGCTTACCGCGCCGGCAGTCACCGGCCCCGAAGGGGCAGCAACAGTCGGGATAGTCGGGCTGGTCGCACAGCCCGAAAGGGCGAAGGCCAGAGGGGCGATCAGGGCAAGGAAAAAGCGCATGGCGCCTGTGCTATTCGCTTCCCACCGCTTCGGCAATGCTGGCAAATCCATCGCGCCGCATCAGCATCTCCAGCCCGCGCACGATCTGCGCGCCAAGGCCCGGACCTTCATAGACCATCGCCGAGTAGAGCTGCACCAGCGAAGCGCCTGCGCGGATGCGTTCCCACGCGTGTTCTGCCGTGGCGATGCCGCCCACGCCAACCAGCGGGACCGCACCGCCAGTGGCTTTCCGGAAATCACGTAGGCGCTGGGTGGCAAGGTGCCGCAGCGGCGCGCCCGAAAGCCCGCCGGTCTCGCCCGCGTGATGCGAACGCAAGGCGGGGCGGCTGATCGTGGTGTTGGAAACCACCAGCGCACCCAGCCGCTTGTCGATAGCAATGCGGGCGATGGCGTCGATATCGGCAGGCTCAAGATCGGGGGCGACTTTGAGGAACACCGGCGGCGGGGCGGCAGGAGTCGCTTCGTCACGGGCAGCGATCACCGCCTCAATCAGCGCGGTCAGCGCGCCCTCGTCCTGAAGCGCGCGCAGCCCCGGGGTATTGGGGCTGGAGACATTGACGCACAGGTAATTCGCGACCGGCGCCATCGCCCGCGCCATGATCGCGTAATCGGCGATCCTGTCAGTGGAATCCTTGTTCGCGCCGATATTCACCCCAACAATGCCCGCGCGCCCGGCACGGCTGCGCAACCGCGCCAAAGCCATATCGGCCCCGCCATTGTTGAACCCCATCCGATTAATCACCGCGTCATCTTCAACCAGCCGGAACAGACGGGGCTTGGGGTTGCCCGCCTGAGGCAGCGGCGTGATCGAGCCCACCTCGGTAAAACCGAAACCAAGACCGAGCAGCGCGTCCGGCACCTCGGCATCCTTGTCGAACCCGGCGGCCACACCGACGGGATTGGGAAAGGAAAGCCCCGCCACATCCACCGCCAGTTGCCCGGCCTCGGCAGGCCCACGGGCAGGCAGCGCGGCCAAGCCGCGAATCGCCATGCGGTGCCCGGTTTCGGAATCGAGGGCAAACAGCGCGGGTCTGATCAGTCGGAACAGCATGGCGGCCGCCTATTCCAGCACAGGGCCTGTGTCGAGCCTGACAGCAATGCATCAGTACGGCGGCAACAGCCGAACGATCCCTCACCGGTCAGTGTCGCTTGCATACAATACCTAGTCTGCTCAATCGGCTATCCCACGTCTTGCGACCCGAAGGGCTCGGAGCAGTGATGCAAAGAGTTCCTCAACTTTCATGGCGGCGTTCCTTGCGGGACGCCGCCTTTTTTTAATCCCTTGCCGCAACAACCGATGCGGCGTGCGGCGCGGCGCCACTCGACAAGTCAGCGCCGAATGCGCATGATCATCGGCAAGAGGCCACTGAGCCCCGGGGTCACACTTAACCAGAGCATAAAGCCTCTGGCACACGGAGGGTTTCTTGCCATTCCGCACAAAGATGATTGCGCCCCCTGCCGAAGCAGCTGCGTTGGTGCACACCTTTTATATCATTGAAACGGATGGCGGGCAGATCGAGGAGGCCATTCCGGCCTATTCAGCCCAGCTTCTGATCATTGTGCGCGGGCAAATCCACTTCACCTTTGCCGACGGCCACACAGAGACATCATCGACCGTGTTCTTCAATGCGCCGCAGATGCGCAGTGCCGCCAGCGTTCTGGAAGGCCCGATGCTGCAAATCGGCGCGTCTATCACCCACGCAAGCTGGCAGAGGCTTGCCAATCTACCCGCAGACAAAGTGCATGATCGGCTGATCCCGGCCGCGGCGGTTCTGACGGCCGAACAGATAGCAAGGCTCGAACATGCGGCCGCAGAATGCCGCGAGGGGCGGATCACGCCGGAGGAACTTTGCACCAGTCTGACGGCGGTGATCGCTGCCGGGCCTTACACGCTGCGGCCCGATCATGAGGCCGTCGTCGCGGCGATTTTGCACTGGTTGGCGAGCGGTTTCGATCCCGCACTTTCAGATCTCTATGCCAGTGTCAGCGTCTCACCGCGTCAGGTTCAGCGCATTTGCCGGCGTTTCTTTGGCGTTGCCCCGGGGCAGGTGCTGAAGCGGTTCCGCGCGTTGCGGGCGGCGATGCTGCTCGCCCAGCCGGACGCTGATCCAGAACTTCACGATCAATTGATGGCAACGTTCTTCGATCAGGCCCACCTGATCCGCGATATCCGGCGCTACACCGGTCGCACTCCGACGCAGTATCGCGGCGAATCGCTTGTCAACGAGCTGCTGGATCCGACAGCGCACGGCGCAGCCGCCCATCCGATGAAGTCCGCCGACTAACAATTCAACCTTTGCGCATTGGCGGTTGTAATAGGAGCAATGTGGTCTTAATTGGCAATTCGGATCGATTCCGTCCGAATTGAGAACCGCTCGCAATGCGCCTGTCAAACCTTGCCGATTACGCCGTCATCACGATGTGCCAGGCCGCCCTTCATTGCGGCAACGGCCGGGTGAGCGCGGCTGAGCTTGCGGCGGAAACCGGTCTGCCGGTGCCGACCGTGCAGAAGCTGGTGTCGAAGCTGACGGGAGCGGGCCTGCTACGCTCCGTCCGCGGGGCGCATGGCGGTTTGCAGCTGGGACGCCCGGCGGCGGCGATCACGGTCGCCGACATCGTCGAGGCGATCGAAGGCCGCATCGCGCTCACCGCCTGCGTCGATCACACCCCCTGCGATTTCGAGGCCGGGTGCAACATGAAACCGCATTGGCCGATCATCAATAACGCGCTGCGCGGGGCGCTGGCAGGCATCACGCTGGCCCAGCTGCGCGGACCTGTCGGCCCGGCGGCGACCCCCATCATCGAGGAACATCTGGCATGAGCGATCAACTCGAAGTGCAAGACCGCGAGGCCCGTGAAGCGGCCGCGAAGGTTGCTGAATATGAACATGGCTGGTCATCGGACATCGAAACCGAATTCGCCGAAAAAGGCCTGACCGAAGACACGGTGCGGTTCATTTCGGGCAAGAAGAACGAGCCGGAATGGATGCTCGAATGGCGGCTGAAGGCGTTTCGCCTGTGGCAGACCATGGAAGAACCGGACTGGGCCAAGGTCGGCTACCCGCAGATCGATTATCAGGACGCCTACTACTACGCCGCGCCCAAAAAGAAGATTGAACTCGGATCGCTCGATGAACTCGATCCCGAGATCAAGCGCATCTACGACAAGCTGGGCATCCCTTTGGGCGAGCAGGAAGTGCTGGCCGGGGTCAAGGGCGCGAAGAAGGTTGCGGTGGATGCGGTGTTCGATTCCGTGTCCGTCGCCACCAGCTTCCGCGAAGAATTGAAGCGCGCCGGCGTGATCTTCCTCTCCATATCCGAGGCGATCCGCGAATATCCCGATCTGGTGAAGAAGTGGCTCGGCAAGGTCGTGCCGGTGCGCGACAACTATTTTGCAGCGCTCAATTGCGCGGTCTTTTCGGACGGCACCTTCGTCTACATTCCCGAAGGTGTGCGCTGCCCGATGGAGCTTTCGACCTATTTCCGCATCAACGCCGAAAACACCGGCCAGTTCGAACGCACGCTGATCATCGCCGAGAAGGGCGCTTACGTCAGCTACCTCGAAGGCTGCACCGCGCCAATGCGCGATGAAAACCAGCTTCACGCTGCGGTGGTGGAACTGGTTGCGATGGACGATGCCGAGATCAAGTATTCGACCGTGCAGAACTGGTATCCCGGCAATGCCGAGGGCAAGGGCGGGATCTACAACTTCGTCACCAAGCGCGCGCTGTGTCAGGGCGACCGTTCGAAGGTCAGCTGGACGCAGGTGGAAACCGGCTCGGCGGTGACGTGGAAATACCCCTCCTGCGTGCTGAATGGTGAGGACAGCGTCGGCGAGTTCTACTCGGTCGCGGTCACCAACAATTTCCAGCAGGCGGACACCGGCACCAAAATGATCCACAACGGCAAGAACAGCCGCTCGACGATCATCTCCAAGGGGATTTCGGCGGGCAAGTCGAACAACACCTATCGCGGACTCGTCCGCGTCGGGCCGACCGCCAGCGGCGTGCGCAACTTCACCCAGTGCGACAGCCTGCTGCTCGGCGATCAATGCGGCGCGCACACCGTGCCCTATATCGAGGTGAAGAACCCCAGCGCGCAGATCGAGCACGAGGCGACCACCTCCAAGATCAGCGACGAACAGCTGTTCTATGCGATGCAGCGCGGGCTGGGCGAAGAGGAAGCCGTGGCGCTGATCGTCAACGGGTTCGCCAAGGACGTGCTCAAAGAGCTGCCGATGGAGTTTGCGGTCGAGGCGCAGAAGCTGCTGGCGATTTCGCTCGAGGGGAGCGTGGGGTGATGTTCGCTAAGATGCGAACAGATTTAGGCGACCGGCTTGATAGCTTGCGCGCGCGATATGAAACGCTTCATGCGCAGGCGCTGGTCGAACTTGAGGAAGCTGAATTTGCTCAACGCAGACTCGGCTTTGGTGCGGAGCAAAGCATTGCGTTGTTCTCCGAAATCGCCGCTAAAACGAAAGAGCAATCGCGACTGTGTGATGACGCGATACATGCCCTGTTTGTAGAGCGGGTTAATCCTCTGATTTTTCGAGGATCGGTCAAAAAGGCACAGCGGTTTGCCGATGATTGCGAAGCTGTTCTTGTCACAACCGCAACTGAAAAACTTAAGGCGCAGCAACAAGCACGCGCGCGATTTAGTGGAAACCAATGACCACCCGTAAAACCCTCGCCCTCAACCCTGAGGCCACCACCGCCGAAGCCCCCGCGCTCAAGAAGAAGGGCCGCGGGTGGGAGATTTCGGATTCGCGGCTCGATGCGCTGCACGAACAGGCGCGCGAGATGCGGCGGCATTCGTCCGAGGCGCACAAGGCGCTGGCCGAGAAGTTCTCCAAGGCCGATCTGGGCCGCTACACCTTCAAACGCTTCGCCGTGGTCGGCTCCGCGATTGTCGATTTCAACTGCCACAATCTCGGCCTTGCGCTCGCGATTGACGAGGAGGGGCAGAACGATGCCCTCGTCAAACGCCGCGACAAAAGCCTTGAAAGTGTCGGCATCAAGGTGATGCGCATCGCGGCAAACGACATCCTCGATGACATCGACGCCGTGCTGCAACGCCTCACGGTGGTGATGCGCGAACGTCTCGCCGAACGCAAAGCCGCCGCCCGCGCGCACAAGGCAGCCAACCCGAACCAGAGCTACGACCGCCCCAAACCGAGCGGCGACACGAAGCGTCCCCCAAGGAAGAACTGATGCTCGAAATCACCAACCTCCACGCCTCCGTCGCCGACAAGCCGATCCTCAAGGGACTGACCCTCTCCATCCCGGCGGGCGAAATCCACGCGATCATGGGGCCGAATGGCGCGGGCAAATCGACCCTTTCCAACGTGCTGGGGGGCAAGCCCGGCTATGAGGTGACCGGCGGCAGCGTGACCTTCAACGGACAGGACCTGCTGGCGCTCGATCCGCACGAACGCGCGGCGGCCGGACTGTTTCTCGGCTTCCAGTACCCGGTCGAGATCCCCGGCGTTTCCAACGTCCAGTTCCTGCGCGAGGCACTGAATTCGCAGCGCAAGGCGCGCGGCGAAGAACCGCTCAGCGGCGGTGAGTTCCTGAAGCTTGCCAAGGACAAGGCCGGTCTGCTGAAGATGGACATGGAAATGCTCAAGCGGCAGGTCAATGTCGGCTTTTCCGGCGGCGAAAAGAAGCGCGCCGAGATGGTGCAGATGGGCATTCTCGACCCTTCGTTTGCCGTGCTGGACGAGACGGATTCGGGCCTCGATATCGATGCGCTGCGGATCGTGGGCGCCGGGATCAATTCGATCATGCGCCGCCCCGACAAGGCCGTTCTGCTGATTACCCACTATCAGCGCCTGCTCGATGTGGTGGCACCCGACAAGGTCAGCATCCTTGCCGGCGGCCGGATCGTCGAGACCGGCGGCCCGGAACTCGCCCTGCGGCTTGAGGCTGAGGGTTACGACGCGGTGATGGCGTGACACTCGCAACGCTTCCCACCCGTCATGACGAGGCGTGGCGTTATGCCGACATGGATGCGCTCGCGCGGCTGGGCGTGGCTGCGCTTGACCAGTGGCAGGCCATCGACGTGCCCGCTGGCGAGAGTGTGACCCGCTGCATGGTCGTCGGCAGCGATGCGCCTGAACTCCACCGCGTCCGCGTGACCTTGGGCGAAGGCGCGCGCGCCGCGTTCTTCGTTACCAATTCAGGCGCAGATTACACCCGTGTCGAACTCGAAGTGCGGCTCGCCAAGGGAGCGCATTTTGAATTCGGCGGCGTCACGATTGGCGGCGCCAACGAACAGGGGGGCGTCACCCGCGAATTCGTGACGCAGGTCGTCCATGCAGAGCCCGAAGCGACCTCGAACCAGACCATCCGCGCCGTTCACTGGGCGGGAGCGACCGGCAACTTCCTCGGCGAGATCAAGGTTGCGCGCCACGCGCAGAAGACCGACGCAGCGCAGGATTTCAAGGGACTGCTGCTTGAGGCAGGCGCCAGCGCCAATGCCGTCCCGCAGCTCGAAATCTTCGCCGACGATGTGAAGTGCGCCCACGGCGCGACGGTGGGCGAACTGGATGAGGCCGCGCGCTTCTACATGATGGCGCGCGGGGTCGATCCGGCGACAGCGCAGCGGCTGCTGGTGCAGGCCTTCATCGGCGACGCCTTCGTGGCGCTGGAGGACGAGGCGGAGCGCGAGACGTTGCTCGATGCGGCGCTCGCAGCCCTGGAAGGGGCCAAGCTGTGAACGCGCCTGCGACCTTTGCGCCTTTTGCTGATCTGCTCAGCGACTTCCCCGGCTTGGTCACGCATGACGGCAAGCCTTGGCACTACCTCGACACCGCCGCCACCGCGCAGAAACCCCGCGCGGTGATCGGCGCCATGGCCCGCGCGCTGGGTGAAGATTACGCGACCGTCCACCGCGGGGTCTATTCCCGCTCCGCCGACATGACGCTGGCTTATGAAGCGGCGCGGCGCACTGTCGCGGCATTCATCGGCGGGCATGAGGACGAACTGGTCTTCACCCGCGGCGCGACGGAAGCGATCAACCTGGTCGCCCAGACCTGGGGTCGGACGAACCTCAAGGCTGGTGACCGCATCCTGCTGTCGCAGGCCGAGCACCATTCGAACATCGTGCCGTGGCAGATGGTTGCGCTCGAGACGGGCGCGATGATCGATGTCTGCCCGCTGACGGCGGATCACCGGATCGATCTGGACGCGGCCGAAGCGATGCTGACGGACGCGCACAAGCTGGTCGCCTTGGGCCATGTCTCGAACGTCACCGGTGCCTTGCTTGACGCCCAGCGCGCCGCCGCGCTGGCGCACAAGGTGGGCGCGAAGCTGTTGCTCGACGGGTGCCAGAGCGCGCCGCACATGGGCGTCGACGTCGGCGCGCTCGATTGCGATTTCTACGTCTTTTCAGCGCACAAGCTTTACGGCCCGACCGGAATCGGGGCGCTGTGGGCTCGGGCCGAACTCCTCGCCGATATGCCACCCTATCAGGGCGGGGGGGCGATGATCGACCGGGTGACCTTCGCGCAAAGCACCTACGCCTCTGGCCCGCAACGGTTCGAGGCGGGCACACCCGCGATTGCCGAAGCTGTGGCCTTCGCCGCCGCCGCAGATTACGTCAGCACCATCGGCCCGGATCGCATCCACGCCCACGAACAGGCACTTGTCGCCCGCCTGCGCCGCGAACTCGGCGCGATGAACGACGTCACACTGTTCGGTCCGGCAGACAGTGCAGGGATCGTCAGCTTCGCGATCGACGACATTCACCCCCACGACCTCGGCACCATTCTGGACGAAGCCCATGTCGCGATCCGCGCCGGGCATCACTGCGCCCAGCCCTTGATGGATTACCTGGGCGTTCCCGCCACAGCGCGCGCCAGTTTCGGGCTCTATTCGACCGAGGCCGACGTTGACGCGCTGCTGGCCGGGATTGCCCGCACCCGCAAGATTTTTGGAAGAGGATGAGAGCGATGGACAGCTCAGCCGATCATACCGACATGACTGCCGACAAACCGCCCCGCGCCCGCGTCGAGGACGCCGTTGATACCGACACCGCACCCGCAACCGATGCGCCGCGCAACCGCGACTATCTCGACGGCTTCCTCGCCGCCAAAACGGGCGAGGCAGTTGGCGGCGAAGGCAGCGATCTGCAGGCCGATGTGATTGCCGCCTTGCGGGAAATCTTCGATCCGGAAATCCCGGTCAACATCTACGATCTTGGCCTGATCTACGGGGTCGAAGTGGATGACAACCGCGATGCGACGGTCACGATGACGCTCACCACCCCGCACTGCCCGGTCGCGGAATCCATGCCGGGCGAGGTAGAGCTGCGCGTTGCCAGCGTTCCGGGGATCCGGGATGCGGAGGTGAACCTCATCTGGGATCCGCCCTGGGGCCCGCACAAGATGAGCGACGAGGCGCGGCTGGAACTGGGGATGCTGTGACGCTTGCGCCGACCTTGACGATTGACCTGGCGGACTATTCCGACGCACGCGATGCGGCGGATGTGGTGGCGCTGCTGGATGCCTATGCGCGCGATCTGATGGGTGGCGGCTCGCCGCTCGCCGATGACGTCAAGGCGCGGCTGGCGGGCGATCTGGCTGCAAACCCTCATGCGTTTTCGTTACTGGCGCGGCTGGACGGCAGGACCGTGGGCCTTGCCAATTGCTTCATGGGCTATTCGACCTTCGCCGCTGCGCCGCTGGTCAACATTCACGATCTCGCCGTGCTGCCCGGCTACCGCGACAAGGGCATCGGTCGCGCGCTGATGACTGCTGTCGAGGCCGAGGCCTTGAAGCGGGGGGCCTCCAAGGTCACATTGGAGGTATTGAGCGGCAACCCGGCAAAGCGGCTTTATGCCGCGCTAGGCTATGGCGATTACCAGCTCGACCCCGCAACCGGGCACGCGCTGTTCTGGCAGAAGAGGCTGACATGACTGAGACCAAAACGACCGCTCGACCCGCGCCAAAAGCTGCCGTGATCCTGACGCCTTCGGCTGAAGCGCGGATCGCCGAGCTGATGGGCAAGGCCCCGGCCGATGCCATCGGTGTCAAGCTGTCCACTCCGCGCAGGGGCTGTTCGGGCCTTGCCTATTCAGTCGATTACGTCACCGCGGAAGCGAAGTTCGACGAGAAGATCGTCACCCCCGGCGGCGTGTTTTACATCGACGGGGCCAGCGTGCTCTATCTGATCGGTAGCGTCATGGACTGGCGTGAAGATGATTTCACCGCTGGCTTCGTGTTCGAGAACCCGAACGCCAAGGGTGCCTGCGGCTGCGGCGAAAGCTTCATGGTCTGAAGCCGGGCACCGCGCAGCTTAGACTTCAGCCGCAATTCTCGCGATCAAGCGGCTTTCCAGTTCGTCCACCTCGCCATCGGCGCCAATCATCCGATCGAGCCATTCGCTTTCGAAGTCGGTGACCAGGGCGCCCTCGGCCGCGATCGCTCCGAAATCCGGGCCAGTGTCGCGCCTCTTGCCGAACACCTTGCCCAAGTGGTTTGCCACCTGCGGCAAATCGCGCGCCATCCGGCCCATAAAGGGGCCAATATGGACGCTGCTGTCGGCAATGAAGGCCTCCAGTTCGCGCCTGCGTTCATGGCTGAGTTGCGCGCTGGGCAGAACAAAGCCTTTGAGGAAATTCGCCACCCCGTCGAGGAACAGATCGTCCCACTCGGCTGCGTTTTCATCCGCGAGGGTTGCGTCCTTCAGGCGGAACAGCATTTCAGCATCGTACCGGGTGACCGCTGCGGGGCCGTGGCCGCCGCTGGCAAAGATCACGCGGCGAATGATCCGGCATTCGGCAGCGCTGATGTGCGTCGCGCTGAGCTGGCCATTGCAACGGGTCGGGCCATTGCCGGTCAGCACCTCGCGTTCAACCACGCCCAGCACGTAATCCTTGAGCCGGTCGGGGGTGTTCTCCGCCCGTTCAAGGATGCGCACCATCGTTTCAAGTTCGACGACGCTTTCGACGATGCCGTCATGGTCGATCTGGCTGATCAGCCACTCGGCTTCCTCAAGGCTGCATTGCAGCCGGGGCGGCGTTCCGTTGAGCACGAATTCACCGATCGCCTCGACGAAGAAGTCGCACCATTCCGGGCTGCGATCCTTCAACGCGTTGTTGACCGCGAACAGCGCCTCGGCTTCGGCGCTGGTGATGATGCCGTCGCCCCAGCCCTCGCGGCGCAACGCCAGCAGTTCGTCTGCAGTGATCTGTCCATCCGCCGCCGCCCGCTGGGCGATGTCGATGAATTGCGTGGTCATGCCGGTCGCTTTCCTGTGGTTTCCCGCAGAGCCATGACACGAACAGCCTTAAGACGGGGTTACCTTCCCTCCACCTCGCGGATGCAGGCGCCCGGATCAGCCGGAGCGCCGCCTTGCCGCAGCCGCGCTTCGATATGGGTCGCGGTCGGCTGGGCAGCAGCAGCGACAGGATAGAGATAGATGTCGAGCACGCAGGCCGCCCCGGCAGA